>NZ_JBQDKB010000048.1:0-28189 GCF_052094685.1 Marinobacter sp. | reverse complement strand
AGACTCTTAATTTAAAAAGCCCCAACAGCATAGCTGTCGGGGCTTTTTTTTGTCTGTAAATTACTTCATCACCCAAGGGGAAGACTGCCCCCTATACTTCCCGGTGATATACTGTTTCCTATAAAACAAAACGCGATATGGAGCACTTCAATGTCTGGCAACGATCATTTGGTCATCTTTGATACGACTCTCCGGGATGGTGAACAAAGTCCCGGCGCCACCATGAACAAAGCTGAGAAGCTTCGGATTGCCAAGATTCTTGAGAAGCTCCGTGTGGATGTGATTGAAGCGGGCTTTGCGATCGCAAGCCAAGGCGACTTTGATGCGATTAAGTCCATTGCCGAGACGATCAAAGACTCAACGATTTGCAGTCTCGCGCGTGCCCTGGATAAAGATATTGACCGCGCGGCTGAGGCCATTCGCCCTGCCGAGCGTGGGCGCATTCACACCTTCATTGCCACCTCGCCCATTCATATGCAACACAAGCTGCAAATGGAGCCAGATGAGGTGATTGAGCAAGCAGTCCGGTCTGTAAAGCGCGCCCGCAGCCACGTGGATGACGTTGAGTTTTCCTGTGAAGATGCCGGGCGCTCGGATCTGGATTTTCTTTGCCGGATTATCGAAGCTGCCATTGATGCCGGTGCCAATACCATCAATATTCCAGATACAGTTGGCTACGCGATTCCAGAACAGTTTTCCGAAACCATCCATCAGCTGCTGAACCGCATTCCGAATGCCGACAAAGCCATTTTTTCTGTGCATTGTCATAACGATCTGGGTCTTGCAGTGGCAAACTCACTGGCTGCTGTAACTCGGGGGGCTCGGCAGGTAGAGTGCACAGTTAATGGCTTGGGTGAACGGGCAGGCAATGCTTCTCTAGAGGAGATCGTGATGGCTGTGCGCACCCGGCAGGATCTGTTTAACATAGATACCCGCATAGATAGCCGTCATATCGTTCCCGCTTCGCGGCTGGTTTCAACGATTACCGGATTTCCAGTGCAGCCGAATAAGGCCATTGTGGGTGCCAATGCGTTCGCCCATGAGTCTGGTATTCACCAAGATGGCGTGCTTAAGCACCGTGAAACTTACGAGATTATGCGGGCGGAAGATGTCGGCTGGCACACAAACAGTTTGGTACTGGGCAAGCACTCTGGGCGCAATGCCTTCCGTACCCGATTGCTTGAACTGGGTATCCAGTTTGAAACTGAGACAGAGCTGAATGAAGCATTTACCCGATTCAAGGCCTTGGCTGATTTGAAACATGAGATTTTTGATGAGGACCTTCAGGCTATCGCCAGCGACACCCGCCAGAAGGACGAAGATGCGCGGTACGGGCTGGTTTGTCTTCAGGTATGTTCTGAAACTGGCGTAATGCCGAAAGCCGTTCTGACGCTGACGATGGACGGAAAAGAGCACAAGGTGGAAGCTGAGGGCAGTGGCCCGGTGGATGCCACGTTCAAAGCCGTTGAGTCGCTTGTTGATTCTGGCTGCAACCTGCAGCTGTACTCAGTGAACAACATTACCAGTGGTACGGATGCCCAAGGTGAGGTTACAGTTCGACTGGAGCGGGGTGGGCGAATTGTAAACGGTGTGGGTGCTGACACAGATATCATTATTGCCTCGGCTAAAGCCTATATCGAGGCGCTAAATCTGATCAGTCGGGGGGGCATCCGGCAGCACCCACAAGTTGCGGATGTTTGAATGATTCAAACTGAAGCTCAAAGGCAGTTCTATCTCGGTGTTGCGGGCATACGCCTGTGGTATGCCCGTGAGCCTTTGCCGGGGGCGGCCCCTAGTCCGGAGTTCCAGTTTCCGGAGCCAGACGAAGCCGTGCGCCAGCCTGTGCTCGGAGAGGTTCCCGTGGCTGCGGTGTCTGCAAAAGCTAAGGTCTCACGATCATCATCTGAGGCGAACCAGCGGGGTATCCAGCGAATTGCCAGTCTCCAAGCTTTGATGGAGAGCAAAGCCGAACCGGTGCCAACCAAGACGTCCGAGGAACAGTGGCCACCCGAGGTTTCCGATCGGGCTCTGGAGGACCCTGCTGAAGATAATGTTGCGCCAGCACAGGAGTCTCAGGCAAACACTACTGAGGTGTTGCGCCTGAATATGGGCGTATTTATTGGCCAACGGCACATCCTTGTTGCGCATATTTCCAAAGAAGCGAGCTTACGGTTACAGGAAACGCTTGCCACAAATATCTTAAAAAGCCTTGGCGAAGATCAGCTGGGTGCCGCGAAATGGATTCACTGGCCGGTATTCAACAATCTCCTTGTACCCGGCAGTTCTTTGGCTGATTTGAAGTCCGTTATGGCGCAGGTTCTTGACGGCGTCGGCAGTAAAAAAATGATTGTTCTGGGTCCGCTAGAGGGTACTCGGGCCGATAGCGGCTGGCTGGCAGACGTTGTTGAGCGGGCGCCCGATATCGCATCTGAACACTCTTTGGCAGAGCTTGCCAGTAATCCCGATCTAAAACGTTCTTTGTGGCAACAGCTTAAGTCTCTGGTGGCAAGGTGATGCGGAAAAATGAGTGCCTGCTTAGTACTTCCGAAAGCCTTGAGCTGACAATACGGCCTTTGGTCGTGGCAGACCTGCCCAGAATGCTTGATATCGAGCACCAGGGATATTCCCACCCTTGGACTGAAGGGGTGTTTCTGGATTGTTTCAAAACGAGCTATCGTCTATGGGGTGCCTGTCTCGGACATTCATTGGTGGGTTATGCCGTGGTGGCTTATGTGCTTGATGAGGTTCAGCTCATGAATCTTTGTGTCCATCCGGAGGGGCGTGGCCGTGGGGCAGGAAGGCGTTTATTGCGTCACCTGATTGCGGAAGCAAGCCGTGAGAGTATGAATCAGGTTCTTCTGGAGGCTCGGCTGAGTAACAGCGTTGCGAATAAGCTCTATCGCAGTGAAGGGTTTGAGGAAATTGGTCGTCGCCCTCGTTATTATCCAGCTCCCTCGGGGCGAGAAGATGCACGGGTTATGTCTTTGCTCTTACACCCCTAAAGGTTGTTGCTTCTGTTCGCGTAATAACCTCATAGTCCCTATAATGTCAGCCTTTCTCGAACATCTGACGCAGGTTTCTCTTCCACTATGTCTCACCTTTCCTTGGAAGTGGCTAAACGCCGCACCTTTGCAATCATTTCTCACCCCGATGCCGGTAAAACCACGATTACCGAAAAAGTTCTCCTATTCGGGCATGCTCTGCAAAAAGCGGGGACGGTCAAGGGTAAAAAGTCTGGTCAGCACGCAAAATCTGACTGGATGGAAATGGAGAAAGAGCGGGGGATCTCGGTAACCACATCGGTGATGCAGTTTCCCTATAAGGGCAAACTTGTGAATCTGCTGGATACGCCGGGCCACGAGGATTTCTCAGAGGATACCTATCGTACTCTGACTGCTGTCGACTCTTGCCTGATGGTGATTGACAGCGCCAAGGGCGTCGAAGATCGCACGATCAAACTGATGGAAGTTACGCGTCTCAGAGATACACCTATCCTCACCTTCATGAACAAGCTTGATCGCGATACCCGTGATCCGGTGGAGCTGATGGATGAGGTGGAAGATGTCCTGAAAATCGCCTGTGCGCCGATTACCTGGCCGATTGGTATGGGTAAGAGTTTTAAGGGCGTTTATCATTTGCTGCAGGATGAGGTGATTTTATACCAGAGCGGTCAGGGCCATACGATACAAGACGTCCGGGTCATTAGTGGGTTAGACAGTCCAGAGCTTGATACCGTACTTGGTGAATACGCCAGCGACTTGAGAGACGAGGTCGAGCTGGTTAAAGGCGCCTCCCATGAGTTCGATCATGAAGCATTTTTGGCGGGAGAGCTCACCCCGGTGTTTTTTGGTACGGCGTTAGGTAACTTCGGTGTTGATCATATGCTTGATGGTTTGGTGAATTGGGCCCCAGAGCCTCAACCTCGAGAAACAGATCAGAGACTAGTGCAGCCTGACGACCAAGGCTTCTCGGGCTTTGTGTTTAAGATTCAGGCGAACATGGATCCGCAGCACCGCGACAGGGTAGCGTTTATGCGCCTTGTATCTGGTCAGTACAAGCAGGGTATGAAGGCTCGCCATGTGAGGATTGGCAAGGACGTGCGTTTTTCTGATGCGCTGACGTTTATGGCTGGCGACCGTGAGCATGCAGAAGAGGCTTATGCAGGTGACATCATTGGGCTGCACAACCACGGTACTATCCAGCTAGGGGACACGTTCACCGCCGGCGAAGATATGAAATTCACCGGTATTCCCAATTTTGCACCCGAACTGTTCCGTCGTATCCGCCTGAAAGACCCTTTGAAAGCGAAGCAGCTCCAGAAAGGTCTGATCCAGCTCTCTGAGGAAGGTGCCGTTCAGGTCTTCCGGCCTTTGCGTAATAACGATTTGATTGTGGGCGCGGTTGGGGTTCTGCAGTTTGATGTGGTGGTTAGTCGCCTTAAGACTGAGTACAAGGTTGAGGCCATTTATGAGCCGATCAACGTGGCGACCGCGCGCTGGGTAACCTGTGCCGACGATCGCAAACTGGACGAGTTTCAGCGCAAGAATAACGATAACCTGGCGCTTGATGGTGGCGACCGTCTGGCGTATGTTGCGCCAACCATGGTAAACCTCAACCTGGCTCAGGAGCGTTATCCAGATGTTGAGTTCCACAAGACCCGGGAGCACTGACCCGATAACCATCGGAGACCATTGTGAAGCTGATTGATGCTCATTGTCACTTTGACTTTCCCTGTTTCGATGGGCGCCGGTCCAATGAGCTTAATGTTGCATCGAGCAACGACGTTGTCGGGCTGGTTATTCCCGGAGTGCGCCGCCCAGATTGGGCCCGCGTACGGGATACGGCTTTGGGTTATTCTGGCTTGTATTACTGCCTTGGCATTCATCCGTGGTTTGTCAGGGAGCACTCTGCTGGGGATCTGGAGAGCCTGGAGAGTGCCCTGAGTGCACGGTCGGAGCGTTGCGTGGCAGTTGGGGAGTGTGGGTTGGATCGTTTGCATGGCGATTTCAGTGCTCAGTACCCTTGGTTTGAAGCTCAGGTTGATCTGGCATCAAAGTTCGGCTTTCCTCTCATCATTCACTCCGTGAAAGCCCATGATGACGTTCATGTGACACTAAAGCGGGGGGGCTGGGGCGGCAGAGCGCTAGTGCACGGGTTTTCCGGTAGCTACCAGCAAGCCATAAAACTAGTTGATCAGGGATGTTTTATTGGGATAGGTGGGGTCATTACGCACCCCCGCGCCCGTAAAACCCGGGATGCCGTTGCACGGTTGCCGCTGGAGTCTTTGGTGCTTGAAACGGATGCCCCGGATATGGCGCCCAAGGGTGTTGAGGTTGGGGCCAACTCCCCGGTTTACCTGCGCAAAATTTTTGAGTGCTTGTCTGAGATACGGACTGAGAAAACGGATTATCTGGCTTCTGTTTTATTTGCCAATACGTGCTTGTTATACGGCCAGTCGTTATGGTGATCGCTGACCAATAAAACAATGCGAAGCGGGGTTGGTTTTCATTAATCGTTCGAGTATACTTCGCGCCCTGGCTTTTCAAGACGATGTCACTATCTCAGCCCCGAATAGTGCCACTGTCAATCAAATTACAGGTACAGAGCCTCCTCCGGGTGTACTACACTTTCCGGTGGCGGTTTTTAACGTTTCTTTTTATAGCGTTCAAGGCGGAATCAATGAAGACTCTGAGTGCGAAACCAGAAACCGTAAAACGTGACTGGTACGTTGTAGACGCAGCCGGCAAGACGCTGGGTCGTCTGTCAACCGAAATCGCCCGTCGTCTGCGGGGCAAGCATAAGCCTGAGTACACCCCTCATGTAGACACTGGCGATTACATTGTTGTTATCAATGCGGGCCAGGTGCGGGTTACCGGCAATAAGGCATCTGACAAGATGTACTACAGTCATACCGGCTTTCCGGGTGGGATCAAGTCCATCAGCTTCGAGAAGCTGGTAGATAAGGCGCCTGAGCAAGTTATTCAGAAGTCTGTCAAGGGCATGCTTCCGAAGGGCCCGCTTGGTCGCGCCATGTTCAGAAAGATGAAAATCTATGCCGGCGCTGAGCATCCTCATGCAGCCCAGCAGCCCAAAGAACTCGACATTTAACGGAAGGCGGATATGTCTGTAGCACAAAATTACGGTACTGGTCGCCGCAAAACGTCCACGGCTCGGGTGTTTATCAAGCCGGGAAGCGGTAGCATTTCTATCAACGGTCGCACGATCGAAGAGTTCTTCGGTCGTGAGACGCTTCGCATGATCGTGCGCCAGCCTCTGGTTGTTGCAGAATCTGCGGATCGTTTTGATATCAATATCACCGTTAAAGGTGGTGGTAGCAGTGGTCAGGCGGGCGCTATTCGTCACGGCCTGACTCGTGCGTTGATGGATTACGACGAAACTCTTCGTCCGGCGATGCGTTCAGCGGGTTATGTTACCCGTGATGCTCGTGCAGTCGAGCGTAAGAAAGTTGGTCTGCGTAAGGCGCGCAAGCGTCCTCAGTTCTCCAAGCGTTAAGTTTCGCTGGAGCAGATCTCAGGAAAACCCGGCTATTTTGGTCGGGTTTTTTTGTTTCAGGATCAATGGTATCCAAATTGATCTAGGGCAGAGTACGGGCTCTGGTGGCGGCTTTCCGACTTGTAAGAACATGGTAATTTCATTACTATTTGATCGCTTATAATTTTGGGTTGTGAAGTTCTTTTTGATGCGCACTGCCGGCTTTCTGGCGGGCTGTGACATCGCCTGATGGGAGAAAACCATAATGAATAATGGCGACGTGAGCCAAGGTCGGCGCCGATTTCTGATCGGCGCTACGGCTGCGGTCGGTGGAGTCGGCGTCGTCGGTGCGGCAGTTCCTTTCGTGGCATCCTGGAATCCCAGTGCCAAAGCGGAGGCGGCTGGTGCGCCGGTAACCGTCAATATCAGCAAGATTGAACCGGGTCAGCAGATCACCGTTTCGTGGCGGGGTATGCCGGTTTGGCTGATCCGCCGTACAGACGAAATGGTGAGCAATATTAAAAAGCTCAACGACAAGGTCAAAGACCCTCAGTCTGAAACCCAGCAGCAGCCGCCATATATTGAAGGCGTATTGCGTTCGCTTAAGCCCGAGCTGGCTGTCCTTGTTGGTTTGTGCACCCATCTGGGCTGCGTGCCCACCTACCGCCCGGAAGTGGCGCCAGCAGATCTGGGTGATGAGTGGCTTGGCGGCTTGTTCTGCCCTTGTCACGGCTCCCGCTACGATATGGCTGGACGGGTCTACACAGCGCAGCCTGCTCCACTGAATTTGCAGGTTCCGCCTTATCGTTACGACGATGATGAGACTCTCACCATTGGTCTTGATCCGGAGGCAGCGTAATGCGAAAGCTTCTTAATTGGGTAGACGAACGTCTGCCAGTTGTTGATGCCTGGAATAATCACCTGGCAAAATACTACGCGCCGAAAAACTTCAATTTCTGGTACTTTTTCGGCTCTTTGGCAATGCTTGTACTGGTCAACCAGTTGGTGACCGGTATCTGGCTTACCATGAGTTACAACCCGACGGGTGAGGGTGCTTTCGCTTCCGTTGAGTACATCATGCGTGATGTACAGTGGGGCTGGCTCTTGCGCTATCTGCACTCCACGGGTGCCTCGGCCTTCTTTATTGTGGTTTACCTTCACATGTTCCGAGGTCTGATGTATGGCTCCTATCAGAAGCCTCGTGAGCTGATCTGGCTATTTGGCATGCTGATCTATCTGGTGTTGATGGCAGAAGCGTTCATGGGCTATCTGCTGCCTTGGGGGCAAATGTCCTACTGGGGTGCGCAGGTTATAGTCAACCTGTTTGGCGCGATTCCTGTCATTGGTGAAGATCTGTCTTTGTGGATTCGTGGCGATTACCTCATCTCGGGTATTACCCTTAACCGCTTCTTTGCCTTGCACGTAGTTGCTTTGCCAATTGTTTTGTTGGGTCTTGTGGTTCTTCATATTCTTGCATTGCATGAAGTGGGTTCGAACAACCCGGACGGTATCGATATTAAGAAGAATAAGGACGAAAACGGCATTCCAAAAGATGGTATTCCGTTCCACCCGTACTACTCGGTGCACGACCTTGTGGGCGTCGCGGTATTCTTCTTCATCTTCTTTATAGTGGTGTTTTTCTTCCCTGAAATGGGCGGTATGTTTATTGAGAGGCCGAACTTCGAGCCTGCAAATGCTCTGAAAACACCAGAACATATTGCGCCTGTTTGGTACTTCACGCCGTTCTACGCCATGTTGCGAGCGGTAACGGTTGATCTATTCGGTCTGCCAGCGAAGTTTTGGGGTGTGGTTGTGATGGGTGGTGCCATTGCGATTCTGTTTGTTCTGCCGTGGTTGGACAGAAGCCCTGTGCGTTCTATTCGCTACAAAGGCTGGTTGAGCAAAATCGCACTTGCGTTGTTCGCGGTGAGCTTCGTCATTCTCGGCTATCTAGGTCTTGTACCTACCACCGAGGGGCGTACTGTCGTTGCCCAGATTCTAACAGTGGTGTATTTCCTCTACTTCATTCTAATGCCGTTCTATACGCGCATGGAGAAAACCAAGCCGGTACCAGAGAGGGTGACAGGATAATGAGAAAGCTGATTTTTGGTCTTTTCATCGCATTCCTGCCGGTTCTCGGGTTGGCAGCGGGTGCTGGTGTTCCACTTGATCACGTCGAAGCGGATCACACCAATAAAGCGTCCCTCCAGCGCGGTGCGGCGATGTTCACAAACTACTGTATGGGGTGTCACTCCATGGAGTATGCTCGCTACAAGCGGGTTGCTGACGACCTTGAGATTCCTGTCGCGCTTTACGAAGAGAATCTTATTTTCACTGGCGCCCAAGTTGGTGAACTGATGAAGAACTCCATGAACAAGGACATGGCAGCGGGCTGGTTCGGTGCTCCGCCACCGGATCTTACGCTGGAAAGCCGCTTGCGCGGTGAGTCTTGGGTATACTCCTACCTACGTGGTTTTTATAAGGATGAATCACGTCCGCTGGGTGTAAACAACGTGGTGTTCGACAAGGTGGGCATGCCCCATGTCATGGTCGACCTGCAGGGTCTGTGTGCGGTTGAGCCTAATATTGGCAAAAAAGCCACTGTTGAGCCTTTGAGCGGTAATGTCAATAACGCTAGTGCTTGCCCGGAATATGCTACCGAAGGCAGTATGACCGGTGCTGAATTCGACAGTGCGATGTACGACCTGACCAATTTCATGTCTTACATGGCGGATCCGATCAAGGTTGAGCGTGAGCGCTTAGGGATTTTCGTACTGATCTTTGTTGCTATTTTCTTTGTCTTCGCCTACCTACTCAATCGTGAGTACTGGAAGGACGTACACTAAGAAATAGGGTATAATCCCGTTCCCTGAGTTCCAGCGGGCGTTAACCGGCGCGCTGGAATTTTTGCGTTTTTCAGGGCCATTTCGGTTTGTTTACTCGTGAGGTAGTTTTATGGGCGTTGTGACCAAGCGGTCATCGATGACGTTTTTCTCAGATCCAACCAGCCACTATAGCCACAGAGTGCGTATTGTGTTGGCGGAGAAGGGTGTTACCGTTGATGTCGTTGATGTTGACCCGGATAATCCACCAGCCGAACTGGCTGATCTGAATCCGTATAACGCCCTGCCAACGTTGGTGGATCGCGACCTGGTTCTGTATGAGCCTAACATCATGATGGAATATCTTGATGAGCGCTTTCCGCATCCGCCTTTGTTGCCAGTTTACCCGGTAGCTCGTGCGAACAGCCGGTTGATGATTCACCGGATCCAGAGGGACTGGTGTGGCTTAGTTGATCAGATTCTGAACCAGCCAAACGCCAAGGCATCCGAAGCGGCTCGCAAAGAGCTGCGCGAAAGCCTGCTCGCGACGGCACCGTTGTTTGGTGAAATGCCGTTTTTCCTCTCTGAGGAATTCACCATTGTGGATTGCTGTATTGCTCCCATTCTCTGGCGTTTGCCGTCACTGGGCATAGAGCTCAATGATAAGCAGGCGAAACCATTGCACAAGTATATGGAGAGCATTTTCGAGCGCGAAGGTTTCAAGGCAAGCCTTTCTGATCTTGAAGAAGACATCCGTAGCTGATTGATTTGGCGTGGTTCCTCATTAAGGAACAGGAGACTAGCAGTGCCTGATAATAAGATCACCATGACTTCCAGCCGTCCGTATCTGGTTCGTGCTTTTAATGAATGGATACTGGATAACGACTGCACGCCATACATAGTTGTGGATGCAGGCATTCAGGGTGTTCAGGTACCTACCGAGCATGTAGCGAACGGACAAATCGTTCTGAATATCTGCCCCGGGGCGGTGCGTGGCTTAGTGGTTGGCAACAGTGCGCTGGAGTTCAGCGCCCGCTTTGGTGGGGTGCCTATGCAGGTGTTTATCCCTCTTCAGGCTGTTTTGGCCATCTACGCCAAAGAAAACGGTGAAGGTATGGTGTTTGGCAGTGAGCCAGGCTCTCCTGATCCTGATGGCACAAATGATAGTGAGGGTTCTCGGCAGTCTGGAGGACCGGATGAGCGACCATCTGGTCGACCCACTCTTAAGGTTGTTAAGTAGGTCATAGTTTGTGAGCTGTTTTAACAAAAATGCCGGCAGATGCCGGCATTTTTGTTAGCCGCCGAAAAGTTTGCCGTCCACCAGTGAGCAAAGCGCGTTAATCACAAGCAGAAGTATCGGTGTGGCCTCTGTTGGCGACAAATCGTTTAGGGCGATCTCGTGATCTTCAGAGTGCATCAGGGATGATATGTCAGACTTCTCCTTCGCGCTTAGCACCACCACGTTCATTTCCCGGTCATGAGCCGCCTGAATAGCCTGAATAAGATTTGCCTTGTGGCCGTCATCAACAATCACGAATAGTAGGTCACCGGGCTTGCCGATGGCCTTAACCTGGCGCGAGAAGGTGTCGTTGAATCGGTTATCGCGGCAAATGGCAGAATAGGTTGTCGCATCGGCCCCCAAGTTGATGGCTGGCAATGCCGGTCGATCCTGTTCAAAGCGGTTCAGGAGCGCGGTACAGAAGTACTGGGCGATTACGTTGGCGTTACCGTTGGCGCAGGTAACGATCTTCCCGTCATTTAGAAGGGCGTTTACGAAAGCGTCTGCGGCTTGCTCTATAGCAGGCCCGACGGTGCTGGCTGCCTGAGCGGTGTGCTCCATGTGGCTCGCAAATAGCTGGTTGATCAGGTTGCCCATATCGTTCATTAGAGTTTATACGTCCGCCTGGATTGCATTTTTGATCCATTGTACCCGGTATTTTTTTTCGGTTCCCGGGCTGATTGCTACTACATCTATACGGCAGAGGGTGTCCCATAGATGGTGTCGGTGCAGGTAAAACGAAACGGCTTTCAATAGGCGACGCCGTTTCGGGTAAGAAATGGAACTTGCCGGGTCTACCAGGCTGCCGCTACCTCGGTAGCGTACCTCAAAGAAAACGAGAGTATCTTTGTCCTGCCCTATCAGATCGATTTCACCGCCACGGTTATAAACGTTGCGCTCTCGGATCTGTACGCCGTTCGAGGCAAGATACCGCGCGGCTACGCCTTCAAAGTGTGTCCCTATAGCTTTGCTGCCTTCCATGGCTCCGCTGTCCTTTTTTCGGTGTGGCGTCAGTTGGTCAGCGCTTGCGAGTTCTCACCCTCTTCAGTGCTTGGCGTTACTGGCTGAGGTAGTAGGTTGGGCGTTCCGCTTTCGAATTGAGCCCAAAGCTGATTTCGGTGGATGCTGCCTTCCCTGGTCATGGCCAGCTGTCCTGTTTGGCCGTCGATTGTTGCGGTCTGGACTTGACGGAGTAGGGGGAGGCGTTTGCTTAGCTGCCATGCGTCGGCTCCCATGGCAAACAATCTGCCCAGCTGGCCACGAGTGCCAGGTAGAACTTGACTGGCTTCGTTGCGCAGTGGGTTTTTGTCGTCGAGCACCCAGGGGATGTCTGTGAACATTACTTGGTTGAGGTCGCGATCCCGGCCAGCATCTGGTGTGCCTTCGTAAATAATCGACGGCGAGTATACCGGCAGGTCGCCTCCAAAATAGTACGCAAACAAGGGCTTGAACTGGCGAGCGACTGCTGGCTCGGCCACCATTATAATGGCCTCGGCATCTTGGCGGCGCCGCGGTTCGAATTCGACGTTCAAGCCAATGGTGCGCTCCACTTGAATCGCACGATCCCTGGATACGGTAATGCCCAGTAGATCTGCTGTGACCGCCCGTAGGTTATCCTCGCGGAAGAATCGTTGGATATCCAAAGCTACCGCACCGTTATGCTGCATGCGCTTGAGTAGGGCGGTCTCAACCCGATCACCCCATTCGCCATCAGGGATCAGCACGAGCACTTGATTGATGCTTTGTCCTGCGAGTCTGTCTGCAATCTGCCGGGCTTCATCCTCCGCTGAGAGGCCAAACTGATACAGGCCATCGGGAGCCTTTTGGCTATCTGGCAGATAGTTGAGTCCCAAGGCAGGAACCGGGAGGGTTCTCATGCTGGTAAGGCTTGCTAGTGCTTTCTTTTCAAGAGGGCCAATAACCAGGTCGATATCTTGAGCGGCCAATTCTTTATACAGTTCGTCAAACGGCTGACCAGAAGTGTCCACAACGCGAATGTCGGTCTTGTTGCGGTCTCCTGATTCATCCTGGTAATAGGCAGCGAGAAAGCCATCGCGGATAGCCTTGCCGGCTGCGGCTAACGGCCCTTGGAGGGGTAGGGCGAGGGCGATTTTTTCTGGCCGGTTTTCAGCGAGGCTCGCGATAAGCTGAAGTTCGGAGGGTAATATTTGAGCGGCTGGGTGGCCGGGCCAGTTGTTTTGCCAGCGCCGTATGATGCGGCTTTGATCATCAATGCTTAGCTCCGGTGCTCGAACGCTGCCGGCAAGTTCGAGCCAGCCTTCCGTCTCAAAACCAATGCTGTTCTCGCCTGTGGAAGCGAGTTTCTGCTCCGGAACAGCTTTTAGGAATTCCCAGATCTGATCGTGGATCTGTTGTGGATTGATTTTGCCATCTGTCTGGGAAAGCAGCATCAGTGTCATGGCTGCTGAAAGGTGGTCGCCCACTAGCGCATAGGTTTCAGCTTGAAGGCTGGCTGCTTGGTTAATCAGGTCTGAGTTGTAGCTTCTGAAGTTGTCGGGCGAGAGTTTCGCAACAATGCTGTCGGCCCACTTTCGGTCTTCGAGTGCCACCGCGCTTGTCATAGCAAGTAGCTGCTTCTGCGCCTGTAAAGGCGGAGCAGGTTGCGCAAGCTGAGTGCTCTGAAGTAATGTGCGGGCCGCCCGGTGTTCGCCGCGCTCCTGGAATCGGCTGGCAACGTTCAGCAAGTATTGCTGTGCTTTTTCAGTGTTGCTTTCCCTTGCTGCAAGCTCAAGTGCCTGGGAGGGAGATTTCGCAACTTGTGAGTCTAGGTTGATACTGGCGCAACCGGCAAATAGCAGGGTCAGCGTAAATATACCGGCCAAGGCGCGATGTGTAATACGGTTTTTGGTCATGGCAAGCTCTATAGATTCCGGAGTTTTGGGCTTGTGGCGCCGAACTGATGGTGGCAAGTTTAACAGCTCCCGGGCCAATTCACATGACGCAGGTGTCATGCTCACGCCGTCTTTTGTACGCGAGGCACATATTTTGAAATCTGAATCGGATCAGTCAGCCATGCAGGTAATAAAGCCAGGTGATACCCGGGGAACGCTTTATGTCGTCGCTACCCCCATTGGTAATCTGGATGACCTTTCCTCGCGTGCAATTAAAGTGCTCTCGGATGTGGCGGTTATTGCGGCTGAGGATACTCGCCATAGTGGTCGATTGCTGCAGCATTTGGGGATCAGCAAGCCACTGATTGCACTGCATGATCACAATGAGCGCGGCAGAGTTCAGGGTATATTGGATCAGCTGTTGGCAGGGGCAGATGTAGCGTTGATTTCAGATGCCGGTACGCCGTTGATCTCCGATCCAGGCTATGTGCTGGTCCGTGATGTTAGAGCTGAAGGGCTACGGGTAAGCCCTGTTCCTGGGCCCTGTGCATTGGTCGCTGCGCTGAGCGCAGCAGGTTTGCCTACCGATCGTTTTTTGTTTGTTGGTTTTTTGCCGGCAAAGCGTGCCGGTCGACGCACAGCTCTGGATGAGCTTTGTAAGGAGGTTTCGACGTTGGTGTTCTATGAGTCGCCTCACAGGATACTGGCCACCGTAGCCGATATTGCGGACATTATGGGGGCGCAACGAGAGATTGTACTGGGTCGGGAAATTACCAAAACGTTCGAAACGTTTTATTTTGGTGGCGCTGCAGATGTACACGCAGCGCTCATAGAAGATCCTCATGGCAGTCGTGGTGAGTTTGTTGTCATGGTCCGAGGGGCTCAAAAGGCTGAAAGCGGCTTGATGGCCGGCGCTCTGGATGTGGATCAGCTGCTAAGTCTATTGATGGCGGAGCTACCATTAAAGAAAGCTGCAAAGATGGCCTCTGAGCTGACAGGGCTGGGGAAAAATGAACTGTATCAGCGAGCCCTTGATCTTAAGGGTAGTTGAGTCCTTAACCTGCGCTTTTCCTTGCATGGTGGGTGGTGCAAGAGTATTGTCTCGCACGAGCTCGCCAGACAGTCGCCGCCGGTTTACCGGGGGAGGAAAGTCCGGGCTCCGCAGGGCAAGGTGCCAGGTAACTCCTGGGCGGCGTGAGCCGACGGAAAGTGCAACAGAAAGCAGACCGCCTAAGTGCTCGTGACTTGTTCACGAACACCGGTAAGGGTGAAACGGTGCGGTAAGAGCGCACCGCGTGGCTGGTAACAGTCCACGGCGATGGTAAACCCCACCTGGAGCAAGACCAAATAGGAGTCCGATGGCGTGGCCCGCGCTGGACTCGGGTAGGTTGCTTGAGGCCTGTGGTGACGCAGGCCCTAGATGAATGACTGTCCACGACAAAACCCGGCTTATCGGCGAGCTCGCTTTTTCCTCTCTTTATGGGGCGTGTTTATTCTCACAGCACGCCTCTTATGCCCAAAAAATCTTAAACCTCACTTGTCTTCTTCAGACAGTTTTGCAGGTGTTTGATTTTTCTTCTTTTCTTTTTCGTAATGTCACCTTTCTCTCACGTCTCTGGCTGTAACTTGTTGTCATAAAAGGAACTTTCCCAAGAGGGCCGCTGTTTGCGGCGCTTGCATTGTGAATAGCGTGTTTCTATAGTGTGCACAAGTGGGAAAAAGTGGTTTCTAGTGGTTATTTGTGGTTTTTAGGTTTCCAGAGACGGACTAAATGAGTAATTTTCTCGGCAGTCATGCCATCAATATGGATGCAAAGGGTCGTTTGGCGATCCCTACCAAGGTGCGCGAAAGCCTCGCGCAAGCCTGTGGTGGCCGCATTGTGTTGACGGCGAATGCCGATGAAGAGCGATGTCTGCTGGTATACCCGGAGCCCGAGTGGGAAATACTCCGTCCTAAGATTGAAGCGCTTCCCAACATGAACAAAGCCGCACGACGTTTGCAGCGCTTGCTGCTTGGTAACGCCGCGCCGATGGAAATGGATTCTGCCGGGCGCATTTTGGTGCCGCCCACGTTGCGCAGTTATGCCCATCTTGAGAAAAAATTGATGCTCATTGGGCAAGGCAAAAAGCTGGAGCTTTGGAGTGAAGAACGCTGGTTTACATGGCTTGATGAATCTTCCTGCGATGAAGATATGCCGCCTGAGATGGAGGCGCTTTCCCTATGACCTCTGATCGCAAACCGGAGGCTGGAACGGCGTTTTCTCATCGTTCGGTACTCCTGGATTCGGCGGTCGACTATATGATTAGTGATCCCGATGGCAAATATGTGGATGGCACGTTTGGTCGTGGCGGCCACAGCCAGCTCATTCTTGGGCGCTTGGGTGTGTCTGGTCAGTTGTTGGGTATCGACAAAGATCCCGAAGCTATCCGTGTCGCTGAAGAACTAGCGTCGAATGATCCCCGCTTCGGGTATTTCCACGGTTCATTTGCTGAACTCAGCCGCGCGGTATCCGAAGCAGGCTGGGAGCAGGTTAATGGCGTGTTGATGGATCTTGGCGTGTCTTCGCCGCAGCTTGACGATGCCTCGCGAGGTTTCAGTTTTATGCGTGATGGCCCGCTCGACATGCGCATGAATCCGCTGCAATCGCCGAGTGCAGCCGAATGGCTTGCAAGTGCCGAAGAGCGCGACATCGCCGATGTGATCTTTCGCTACGGTGAAGAGCGGTTTTCCCGTCGTATCGCACGCCTAATTGTCGAGCGACGTCAAGAGACGCCGATTGAGACCACGCTCCAGCTTGCTGAGTTGGCGAGTACGGCGGTACCGAAAAAAGAGAAGCACAAACACCCGGCAACCCGCACTTTTCAGGCCATTCGCATTTTTATTAACCGCGAGCTTGAAGACCTGGAGATAGGGTTGCAGGCGGCAGTCGATCGACTTGCACCTGGTGGTCGGCTGGTTGTGATCAGCTTTCACTCGCTGGAAGACCGGCTTGTGAAGCGGTTTATGCGAGACCTCGCTCGCGGCCCCAGGTTGCCTAAAGGTATACCTGTGACGGCCGAGCAGGAAGCCTCGGATTTTCGATTGATAGGTAAGGCCAATAAGGCAGGTGCCGGTGAAGTTGGTGAAAATGTTCGCGCTCGCAGCGCTGTTATGCGGGTGTTGGAGCGTATCGATCAAAAACAAACATCTCAGGGGAGCGCGTAATTATGGGCGCGGTAGCCATAGAGCCGACAGTAAAGCCGGCCAAGCTGAATAAAGAGAAGGTACGTGAGGGTGTTGTTGCGGCCGTCCGAATTTCCCGGCGGGTGTTTGATGCTACACGTCAGAAAAGGGTTTTGGTGTCACTGGCGCTTGCCGTGCTGCTTGTAGGTTCCTCTATTGGAGTGGTTGTCAGTGCCCACGAGAATCGTGCGCTGTTCAATACGCTGTCTCAGCTTCAAGCGGAGCGTGACAGTTTTCAAGCCGAATGGAGTCAGTTGCTTCTGGAACAAAGTGCTCTGGGTGGTCACGGCCGGGTAGAAAAACTTGCGGCAGAGCGCTTCAGTATGGTGGTTCCGGGTCGTCAGGATATTGTTCTTGTGCCCCTGATGACGCCGTTAGCGGCCCGATAATTCACGATGACAACAGCCAGCAGGGTGAACTGATTGTCTAATCAGGAATCAGCAAGAACATTAAGCCAAAAAATGGCAGCTGGGTTGAAAGCCTGGCGCTTTGGTTCTGTGCTGGGTGTTTTTCTGGTAGTTGTCCTGGCGCTGGGTTGGCGCCTGGTGGATCTGCAGGTTGTTGATAATGATTTTTTGCGTAAACAAGGCGATGTTCGCACCATTCGTGTAGAGACAATCGATGCCCATCGTGGCGTGGTAACTGACCGTTATGGTGAGCCGTTGGCTGTGAGCACCCCGGTACGAACCCTCTGGGCGAACCCTTCAGAGACAGATCCTGATGAGCCGCGCCTAGCTAATCTTGCACGGCTGCTGGATATCAGTGAAGCACGGCTGCGTAAGCGACTGGCCACATACGCGGGACGTGAATTTATTTACCTGCGCCGCAAGGTTCAGCCCGGGCTGGCTCTAAAGGCGATGGATCTGGACATTCCGGGCGTTTATACGCGGCAGGAGTACCGGCGCTATTATCCGGCGGGCGAAGTGACTGCCCATGTTGTCGGGTTTACCAACATTGATGAGCGTGGCCAGGAAGGCATGGAGCTGGCTTACAACGAGTGGTTGTCTGGCGAATCAGGTCGCAAACGCGTGTTGAAGGATAATCGCGGGCGCGTCATCAAAGATCTTACGCTTATTCGGGACGCGAGCCCTGGGCACAAGCTTGAGTTGAGCATTGATCTGCGATTGCAGTATTTGGCGTACCGCGAACTAAAAGCCGTTGTTAGCGCCCACGATGCCCATGGCGGAACCCTCGTTATGTTGGATGTTGAGACCGGCGAGGTGCTCGCTATGGTCAATCAGGGGTCTTATAACCCCAACGACCGAAGTCAGCTTGCGCCGGGAAATCTTCGCAATAAAGCTATCACGGATCTGTTTGAACCAGGCTCAACCATGAAGCCGATCTCTATGGCTGCTGCGCTTGAGTCTGGGCAGTACTCCCCTGAGGCAACGATTGATACCTCGCCCGGTTATCGTCGCTTTGGCAGGTTTACGATTCGCGATTACCGCAACTACGGAGTCATTAGCCTTACCGATATTATTGTGAAGTCCAGCAACGTAGGCATCAGTAAAATTGCAACAGAGTTGGGAGGCGATACGATTCGCAACTTATATGCAAGGCTCGGACTTGGCCAGCCAACTGGTGTCGGCTTCCCAGGTGAGGCTGTTGGTGTATTGCCAGCGCGGCCTAAGTGGCGACCTTCGGAAGAAGCTACCCTTTCATACGGTTATGGGATGAGTGTGAACGCACTTCAGTTGGCCCAAGCCTATATGGTTATTGCCAATGGTGGCATTCGGTATCCGCTAAGTCTTATGAAGCTGAACGAAAAACCCGTTGGCGAGCGAGTGCTTTCTGAGCGAGTAACCGGCCAAGTGCGAACCATGCTGGGAGAAGTGGTTTTGAGGGGGTCGGGTAAGCGGGCTCAGCCCGGCTTCTATAGCGCCGGAGGCAAAACGGGAACGGTTCACCTAGTGGGTGCTCAGGGCTATGAAGACAGCCAATACAAGGCTATTTTTGCCGGTATGGCACCCATTGATAACCCACGAATTGTAACGGTTGTGGCCGTGGATGCGCCGCAGTCGGGGGAATACTACGGTGGTGAAGTAGCCGCGCCTGTTTTCTCTCGGGTGATGAGTGATGCACTTCGTCTGTTGAACGTAAAGCCCGAGCTGGACGTTGGCACCGCTGGCGTGCCAGCGGGAAAAACAGGGGAGAGGGGGTGAGCTTATGTGCATAACATCTCTCAGCACCTTGTTACAGGGGATTGTCTCTGTACCGTCGGTCTTTGATGTAACTATCCATGGCTTGCAAACCGACAGCCGTGAAATCGGCTCTGGCGATGCCTTTGTGGCGTTGGCAGGCGCTGCTACGCCGGCTGACCAATATGTAGATCAGGCTATTGCCTCAGGTGCAACAGTCGTGCTCCTGGAGTCGGAAAACGAATTGGAGTGCTGGGAGCATCACGGGGCGCTGGTTGTTCCCGTTGCAGGGCTCCGGCAACTGCTGGGTAAGATCGCTGCGCGCTTTTATGAGCATCCTTCCCGTAGGCTTCGGCTCATTGGGGTTACTGGCACCAACGGTAAAACGTCCGTTAGTCATTACGTAGCTCAGTTGCTAGGCCATGCGGGAACGCCTTGCGGTGTAATGGGAACGCTCGGCTATGGCATGCCGGGAGCCTTGCAGAAGGCGTCTCACACCACGCCCGAGGTGGTTCAGATTAACCGGGTACTGTCGAATATTCTTGCCAAGGGCGGCCGTGCCGCTGCTATGGAGGTGTCCTCCCATGGCTTGGATCAGGGTCGGGTGGACGGCCTGACTATAACCGGCGCGATCTTCACCAATCTGACACGAGACCACTTGGACTATCACGGTTCAATGGAGGCCTACGGGGCAGCCAAAGCACGGCTGTTCGAGCGTGAGGACGTGCACTTCTCGGTGATTAATTTTGACGACCCTTTCGGGCGACAGCTCTACGAAACCCTTGACGGCAAGTGTGACCGTATTCGTTACAGCCGTCATGAATCCCAGACAGAGCTCTGGTTGAAAGACTTCCAACCTACTGATACCGGTTTTGATGCCGTGGTAGATGGTGAATGGGGAGGTTTCGACTTATCGGTACCCCTCATGGGCAGCTTTAACGCCAGCAACGTACTTGCCGCAGTTGCCACGGTTATGACGTTGGGCGCGACGGTCGAACAGGTGCAGCAGGGAGCGACGCAATTGGTTCCGCCCCCGGGCCGGCTTGAGCGTTTTTGTAGCGCGGAAGGTGTCCGAGCGGTTGTGGACTATGCCCATACACCTGATGCCTTGGCTAATGCGTTGGCTGCGTTGCGCCCCCATGTTACAGGCCGGCTAATCTGCGTGTTTGGTTGCGGTGGTGACCGCGACAGCGGTAAGCGCCCGGAAATGGCCCAGGAAGCAGAAAAGTGCGCGGACGTCATCGTTGTTACGGATGACAACCCCCGTACCGAGACTCCTGAGGCGATTGTACAGGATGTTCTGGCTGGCTTCTCCAGCCCAGATTCGGCAACGGTTATTCATGATCGGGCTGAAGCAATTTGTTTTGCCATCAGCATGGCAGCACCAGAAGACCTAGTGCTTATAGCGGGAAAGGGCCATGAGTCCTGGCAGGAAGTGGCTGGCAAAAAGCTTCCATTCAGCGACGCCGCTCAGGTTCGAAAAATGCTGAAAATTGAAGGAGGTGGAGCATGATGGGGACCTTCTCCCTCGCCCAGGCCGTGCAGTTTACCGGCGCCACCTGTGCTTCCCAAGATCTTGATGCTGTTGAATACGCGAACGTGTCCACGGATACCCGTGCGTTGAGACCGGGTGATCTGTTTGTTGCCCTATGTGGCGAAAACTTTGATGGTCACGAATTTTTGCAGTCTGCCCAGGAGCTTGGGGCATGTGCTGCGGTGGTTGATACGTTTGACCATTCTCTCGATATGCCTCAGTTGCTGGTGGCTAATACTGACGATGCGCTGGCCGGTTTGGCTGCGGGTAATCGCAACCAGAGTGGTGTGCAGCTGATTGCAATAACAGGCAGCAGCGGCAAAACCACCGTTAAAGAAATAAGCGCAGCCATATTGGTTCGCATGGGCAACACCCTGGCAACTCAAGGCAACCTGAATAACCACATTGGTGTTCCGCTAACACTGTTTGGCCTGGAACCAACACACCAGTATGGCGTGATTGAATTGGGTGCCAGCGGGATTGGCGAAATTGCCCATACGGTCAACATCACAAAGCCGCAGGTTGTGGTGCTGACGAACGCAGGCCAGGCGCACCTTGAAGGCTTTGGCAGCTATGAAAATATTGTGCATGCCAAGGGCGAAATCATTGAGGGTGTTACCGAAGATGGCCTGGTGGTGCTGAACCGGGATGACCCAGCGTTTGACCAGTGGCTTGCCCGTGCAGGTGATCGCCGGGTTGTCAGCGTGAGCCGTTGTGGCCACCCAGCGGCGGACTACAAAGCTGTGATAGAACAGTCGCATGCTCTGAGTCCAGAAATTGTGGTAACCGGGCCTAGCGGCTGGTCCTGTGCCATCACGCTGCTACTGGAAGGCGATCACAACGTAACCAACACCCTGCTTGCTATCGCGGCAACCCGGGAGTTGGGCGCGACAGATATCGCCATTACCGACGGGCTGGCATGTATGGAGTCTATTCCGGGCCGTCTGCAGGAAATCAATCTGCCAGGGGGTTTGTCGGTTATTGATGACAGCTACAACGCCAACCCTGCCTCCATGGAAGCAGCGCTGAGAGTTCTCGTAGAACGCGAGGGCAAGCGCATTGCGGTCTTCGGTGCCATGGGCGAGCTTGGGCCAACCGCCTATGAGCTGCACCGGGAAGTCGGAGCTCTTGCTCGTGATCTTAGAATTGATCGCCTATTGACTGTGGGCGCTGGCTGTGAGGGCTATGCCGACGGTTTTGGTGGAGCAGCCGAGATGTACCAAACACACGATGAGGCCGCCGAGGCCGTCGTTCGTACTAATGAACCGCCGATGACCGTGCTGGTGAAAGGGTCCAGAAGCTCTGCCATGGATCTCGTGGTGGAAGAGATTAAAAACAAGGTGAATAGCGCATGCTTCTCTGGTTAACAGGGGTTTTATCAGAATACTTTTCAGCGCTGACGGTGTTTCAGTATCTAACCCTGCGTGGGATTTTGGGAATACTTACGGCTTTGTTGATTTCGATACTTATTGGCCCAGTGATGATTCGAAAGCTGGGCCAGTACCAGATTGGCCAAGCGGTTCGGGACGATGGGCCTCAGACACACCTCAGCAAAGCGGGCACGCCTACCATGGGTGGCGCGTTGATTCTGGTGGCAATAGGCATCAGCACCTTGCTGTGGGCAGATCTGACCAACCGCTATATTTGGGTAACCATACTGGTGACTCTGTTGTTTGGTGCGATTGGTTGGGTAGACGATTACCGCAAAGTTGTTGAGCGGAACCCTCGCGGGTTGCCTGGGCGCTGGAAGTATTTTTGGCAATCGCTGATTGGAGCTGCTGCGGCCATCGTGCTGTATTTCAGTTCGGCATTGCCTCAAGAAACATCCCTGTATTTGCCATTTGTGAAAAACGTGTCGCTGACTCTTGGGCCAGTGCTTTTTATTCTGCTGACATATTTTGTGATTGTCGGCAGCAGTAATGCGGTCAACCTAACGGACGGCCTGGATGGCTTGGCGATTATGCCTACCGTCATGGTCGCTGGCGCTCTGGGCATTTTCGCTTACGTGTCTGGCAACGTTCAGTTTGCAAACTACTTGCTGATTCCGCATCTGCCGGGGACCGGCGAGCTTATTGTTTTCTGCGGAGCACTGGTTGGCGCTGGGCTCGGCTTTTTGTGGTTTAACACCTATCCCGCCCAGGTTTTTATGGGCGATGTGGGTGCCCTGGCCTTAGGCGCAGCACTGGGCGTGGTCGCGGTTATCGTGCGCCAGGAAATCATACTTTTTATCATGGGCGGCGTGTTCGTGATGGAGACCGTCTCTGTAATTTTGCAGGTGGCTTCATTCAGGCTGACTGGCCGCCGGATTTTTCGAATGGCGCCACTGCATCACCATTTTGAGCTCAAAGGTTGGCCCGAGCCGCGCGTGATCGTGCGTTTCTGGGTCATCACCGTGGTTCTCGTTCTGATTGGCCTAGCCAGTCTGAAGATACGATAGGAAACCGGACGAATATATGAGTGTCATCACGTCGGATCGTCGCACATTGGTAGTAGGGCTCGGTAAAACCGGACTCTCCTGCGTGCGCTATCTGATTGCACAAGGCAGGGAAATCGCGGTGGCTGATAGCCGCGAAGCGCCACCGTGCCTGGATGACCTACGTGCCGAGTGGCCAGGCATACCGGTCTACCTGGGTCAGTTTGATCCAGAACGGTTTGCTGGTTTCAACGAGCTGATCGTAAGTCCGGGTATCAGTATCGCTGAGCCTGCTATCGCACATGCTGCTGAGCTGGGCGCGCGCATTCGCGGTGATATCGATTTGTTTGCCGAAGCGGCTGATGCGCCCGTTATAGCCATTACCGGGTCCAACGGCAAGACCACCGTCACTACTTTGGTGGGCGACATGGCTCGCGCCGCCGGCCGCCGAGTTGAAGTTGGTGGAAACATTGGCACCCCAGCGCTGGATTTGTTGGATCGAGGTGCCGAACTGTACGTGCTTGAACTCTCCAGCTTCCAACTGGAAACCACCTCGGAGCTGAATGCGCTGGCGGCCACGGTACTGAACATTAGCGACGATCATCTAGATCGCTACCCAGACAAGATGGCTTATTTCCAAGCCAAACAGCGAATTTTCCGCGGTTGTCAGAACGCCATTGTGAATCTGGACGACGCACTGAGTACGCCCATGGCGCGGGATAATCTGCGGTTTATCTGCTTTGGGTTCCATCGCGTCAACCCGGATACCTTTAGCACCCGAGAAGATGACCAAGGTCTTTGGCTGACGTTCGGGTTTGATAGCATTTTGAATGCCCGCGAGCTGAAGCTGGTGGGTTGGCACAACCTTAGCAATGTGATGGCTGCGTTGGCGTTAGGCCATGCAGCCGGGCTGCCAATGGACGCCATGTTGGACGCTGCTCGGAAATTTAGCGGGTTGCCGCACCGGTGTGAGTTCATACGCAGGCTTGCCGCGGTTGATTACATCAACGATTCCAAAGGCACCAATGTTGGGGCGACCGTCGCAGCCGTTAAAAGTCTGGTGCCGGAAGGCGACGGCAGAATCGTGCTGATTGCCGGTGGAGAGGGTAAAGGTGCTGAGTTTTCCGAGCTGGCAGCGCCGGTCACAGCCTGTTGCCGGGCGGTGGTACTGATCGGCCGTGATGCAGATCGTATTGCCGAAGCTGTAGGTTCTGGCGTTCCGGTCTATCGTGCTAAAACCTTGGCAGATGCCGTGAAGAAATCGACAGAGTTGGCTTTGGAAGGCGACCGGGTTTTGTTTTCCCCGGCTTGCGCAAGTTTCGATATGTTCCGCGATTATGGTGATCGTGGTGACCAATTCCGGGGCGTGGTTCAGTCGTTGAGGGAGGTGCTGTGATGCACGCAGGCCTGGTAGCACCCGCACGGGCACAGTGGATGGGTGAAATTCAGCCACTGGTGGCTTTGATACTCAGCTCGGTAGCCCTGCTGATTATCGGGGTTGTGATGATCTCTTCGGCCTCCATGGATATGGCAGTAGAAACTATGGGCAACGGTTATCACTATGTGATTCGCCAGCTCATGTTCGCCGCCATGGGGTGCATGCTTGCACTGGTGTCGGTCAATGTACCCATGGCTTGGTGGGAACGTAGCGGCTGGTTGTTGCTTGGCATAGGCATGCTGGCGCTGATTCTGGTACTTACACCACTGGGCCGCACGGTGAACGGCTCAACGCGTTGGATTCCATTTGGCCTATTCAATGTGCAGGTGTCAGAAGTCGCGAAATTGTGCCTGATAGCTTACCTGGCCGGATACGTAGTGCGCCGGCGTGATGAGTTGCTGAATACCTGGCCGGGCTTTTTGAAACCCTTAGTGGTATTGGGAGTGGCCTCGGCGTTGCTAGTGATTCAGCCTGATTTCGGGGCCACGGTGGTCTTGGTTTCAGCCGCTGCGGGTATGATTTTCTTGAGTGGCGTACGCCTCAGCCGGTTTGTACCACTGATCGCAACTTTGGTGGTGCTCGGAGCTGTTTTGATACTGACTCAGCCCTACCGGCTGAAGCGCGTAGTGAGCTATCTGGATCCCTGGAAAGATCAGTTTGATAGTGGTTATCAGTTAACCCAGTCGTTGATTGCATTTGGACGCGGAGAATGGGCTGGTGTTGGGCTGGGCAACTCGATACAGAAATTGTTCTTTTTACCTGAGGCCCACACAGACTTTATTTTTGCGATTATCGCCGAGGAGTTCGGGTTGCTGGGCTCACTGCTAGTGCTTGGGCTGTTTACGATTCTGGTTGTTACCGGTTTTGTGATTGCTCGTCGCGCTGAGAAGGCTGATATGCCGTTCGGTGCCTGTTTTGCCTACGGCATTACGCTGCTTATTGGCCTACAAGCGGGCATCAATATGGCGGTCAGCACCGGATTGCTGCCCACCAAAGGATTGACCTTGCCACTGGTAAGTTACGGCGGTTCTAGCTTGATGATCAGCTGTGTGTGTATCGGGATTTTGGCCAGGGTTGAAATGGAGCGGCTGGACAAGGAAAAACAGACGACGGAAAAGCCCACCCCTCGCAAACGAGGAGGCGCGCGTTATGACTGAATCGCGCCGGTTTTTGATGATGGCCGGAGGTACCGGAGGTCATGTATTTCCCGCACTGGCCACTGCCAGGGCACTGGAAGCCAAGGGGCACGAAGTGCACTGGCTAGGTGCCATCGGAGGTATGGAAGAGCGGTTGATTAGTGACACGGGCATTCCGCTATCGTTGATTCATATCTCCGGGCTTAGGGGCAAGGGCAAGTTGGCATTGATCATGGCGCCGTTCCGACTGATGCGTGCGTTGGGCGAAGCCTTTACCGTTATGCGCCGTATTCGCCCTGATTGCGTGGTTGGCATGGGCGGTTTTGTGACTGGCCCAGGCGGTGTGGCCGCATGGCTTACAAGAACGCCTTTGGTGATTCATGAACAGAACGCCATCGCCGGCATGACCAACCGCATCTTGGTGCGGTTTGCAAAATCGGTATTGGAGGCATTCCCAGACAGCTTTGGCCCGGATGTGATTACCCGGTGCACTGGCAACCCGGTACGCGAAGATCTGGCGAGCCTGCCAGAGCCGGAACAAAGAATGGCCGAACGCGAGGGCGGGCAGGACGAACAGAACTGTGCGCTACGCGTTTTGGTAGTGGGTGGCAGCCTGGGAGCCCAGGTATTCAATCAGCAGTTGCCAGAAGCCATGGCAATGCTGCCTAAGCAGGAGCGACCGCTGATTCTTCATCAATGCGGTGAGAAGCATGTTGAAGATGCGCAAGCCTCATACAGGCAGCACGGAATTGAGGCTGATGTTCAACCGTTTATAAAAGACATGGCAAAAGCCTACAGATGGGCCGATATCGTGTTGTGCCGCGCCGGCGCCCTAACGGTCTCTGAACTATGTGCCGCAGGTATTGGGGCGGTGCTCGTGCCATTCCCCCACGCGGTGGATGATCATCAAACGAAAAACGGCCAGCAAATGGTAAACGCCAAGGCGGCCCTGCTCATACCACAGTCACAGCTGACACCTGTTGTGCTGGCAGAAACCCTGGGCGATCTCGCCAAGGATCGCGCCCGGGTTATGGATATGGCCAAGGCTGCACGTACTTTGGCCCGCCCCGATGCAACGGAGCGAGTCGTGAATTATTGTCTGGAGGCCACTAATGGCTGATACAACCAATACGCCGCTTGTTTTTCAAGTACCGGAAATGCGCCGGATTCGCCACATTCACTTCGTGGGCATCGGTGGCGCCGGTATGAGCGGCATTGCGGAAGTGCTGAAGAACCAAGGCTATGACGTGTCTGGCTCAGACCTGAAAGAAGGCGTGGTCACGGCCCGCCTCAAGGCCATGGGTATTGAGGTTCAGATCGGACACCGGGAAGAGAACAGCGCGAAGGCCGACGTGGTCGTGGTGTCGTCTGCTGTGGCCACTGACAACCCCGAAGTGGCTTCAGCTCGTAGCCGTAGAGTGCCCATTGTGCCCCGGGCAGAGATGCTGGCTGAGATCATGCGTTACCGCCATGGCATTGCCGTAGCCGGTACCCATGGCAAGACCACCACCACTAGCCTGATTGCTTCGGTGCTCGGCGAAGCAGGGCTTGATCCTACGTTTGTGATCGGCGGCAAGCTGAACAGTGCCGGTACTAATGCCAAGCTAGGTGGCTCCCGTTATCTGGTCGCTGAGGCGGATGAGAGCGATGCCTCCTTCTTGCATCTCACGCCGACGATTTCGGTGGTGACCAATATCGAAGCCGATCACATGGATACCTACGACGGCGATGTAGAAAAGCTGAAACAGACGTTTGTGGACTTTCTCCACAACCTTCCGTTCTACGGCTTGGCTGTGATGTGTGTGGATGATGATTATGTGAATGAAATCATTCCCCGAATCGCCCGCGCAATTATCACTTACGGCATCAGTAATCCGGATGCGGATTATCGGGCTGAAAACATCGTCACCGATGGCCTGAGAACCCATTTCTTGGTGAAGCGCCCCGGCGGGCGAAGTGACCTGACCGTGGAGTTGAAAATGCCCGGTCGTCATAACGTGCTGAATGCGCTGGCAGTTATTGCAGTAGCGACCGATGAGGGTGTTGCCGACGAAGCTATCTGTCGAGGCTTGGCGGTTTTTGCCGGCGTCGGGCGTCGTTTTCAGGTTTATGGCGATTACCAAACGTCGAAGGGCACGATCACGCTGGTTGATGATTATGGCCATCACCCCACAGAGGTCGAGGCGGTGATTCGTGCTGCTCACGATGCTTGGCCGGGACGGCGGTTGGTGATGTTGTATCAGCCTCACAGGTTCTCCCGAACCCGCGATCTGTATGAAGACTTTGTGCGGGTTCTATCGGAAGTCGATGGCCTGTTATTGATGGATGTGTACTCCGCTGGTGAAGCTGCTATTCCAGGCGCAGATGGCCGCGCGTTGTGCCGCAGCATACGGCAGCGCGGCAAGGTAGAGCCGATATTTGTAGAAGATAACCGCGAAATCGAGAGCTTGCTGAAGAGCGTGCTACAGGACGGTGACCTCCTGATGACACAGGGCGCAGGTGACATCGGTGGCGTAGCGACTCGCTTGGCAGCAGCAGGAGTAATTGCAGGTGAGTGATATGCAGCATTCCCAAATCCCAGCGTATCAGGCCGAGCCAGAGGTGGTTCGGGCGCTAGGGCGTGTGGCTGTGTTTATGGGAGGAGACTCAGCCGAGCGAGACGTTTCTCTCAACAGCGGCAAGGCGGTTCTCGCGGCCTTGGTATCTGCAGGCGTGGACGCCTTCGCTATGGATATCCAGGGCTGCCTCCTAAAAACGGTAGAAAAGCCTGAATTTGATCGAGTTTTTATAGCTTTGCACGGTCGCGGTGGCGAAGACGGAACGCTGCAAGCCATTCTGTCCCAGGCGGGTATTCCCTATACCG
>NZ_JBQDKB010000047.1:0-28650 GCF_052094685.1 Marinobacter sp. | reverse complement strand
AACAACCACTGCGGAGTCTCGAACTTGGCGTGTATGATACTGTAACCTTCGGATTTTACCTAGGGAGCCGGAACAACACCATGAAACGTACAGCCTTCTTTATTTCCGATGGCACTGGGCTAACCGCCGAGGCTCTCGGACATAGCCTATTGGCCCAATTCGAAAAAATTGAATTTGAGCGTGTAACCGTACCCTATATCGACGACGTTGAAAAAGCCTGGGACATGGTTAAACGCATAAACAAAGCGACAGAAACCGATGGCGCGCGACCGCTGATTTTCGACACTATCGTGGACAGCAGCATCCGTGACATTATTTCGGACGCTCAAGGTTTTATGGTGGATATTTTCGGGACATTCCTGAACCCGCTGGAAAAGGAATTGCAGTCGGCTTCATCCTATTCCGTTGGCAAATCCCATGCGATCAACAACGAAGGGGTTTATGAGCGCCGCATCCACGCTGTAAACTTTGCTCTGGATAACGATGACGGTGCCCGCACGCGGCATTACGATGAGGCGGATTTAATTCTTGTGGGCGCTTCTCGCAGCGGAAAAACCCCCACCTGCCTGTATCTTGCACTCCAATACGGCGTTAAAGCTGCCAACTATCCGATTACCGAAGAGGATCTTTTGGATCAGCAACTGCCCTTGGCGCTTCGGCCTCACAAAGAAAAAATTTTTGGCCTAACGATTGAGCCTGAGAGACTGGCCACCATTCGCAATGAACGGCGCCCTAACTCTCGCTACTCGTCCATAAAGCAGTGCATGCTTGAAATTGAAGAGATTGAATTGATGTACCGGAGGGAGCGCATTCCGTTCCTGAACACAACGGCCTACTCTGTAGAAGAAATCTCGACCCGTATCATGGTCACCACCGGCTTGAAGCGGAACCGCTAAAAGTCCGAGTGCTGTACATGCAGGCAGACCGCTACCGGCCTGCCTGCTCTTTACTTACAGTTCCTGAATATTCAAGCCAAGCCCTTCCACAAGGCCTCGATTCTCGGGGCCAGTGACAACAGCTGTGCTCGCCTTTTCCGGCACCAGCCAAGTCGCGGAAACCCGCTTCAGGTCATCAAGTGTTACTGACAACACTCGCTCCCGAAAACGTGCCTGTTGCTCTGGGCTGCGCCCAAACAGCCTATTATGGAAGGCGTGGCGAGCAGCGCCAGCGGGTGAACGCGGACGATCAAGCTGACCAATCACCCCGAGAATAGACTCTTCCAGCTCCTGATATTCATGATCAGTTTCCTGAAGCCATACCAGCGCATTGTCGAAATCTTCAAGCGTTTCAACCAGGCGCGGATCTCGATACGAGAAAAAGCGGAAGTTGCCATTCACGCTATCTTGGGCCGCCCCACCACCATAGGCGCCACCTTTTTCGCGAATGGCTCTATGCAGATACCCGTTGCGCAGGAAGCCGCCAAGCACGGTTAGCGCAGCTGAATCAGGATGATCTATCGGCACGGTGCTGTATGCACGGGCGCAGAAGTTTACCTGCGTGGAGGTTAGCCAAGCTTCGCGAGTCACAAAACTTACGGGCTCCATGCTCCAGCGCGACGATTCAGCGCCTTTGTCACTCTTCCAGCAAGATTTAAGGTCGTCGATCAAAGCGGGAAGATGCTCCTCCTCACCAATAACCAGGAATTCTCGCGCTTGCTTGCGAATTCGGCTGTGCAAGCTCGCAAGCTGTTGGCAGAACTCGTCAAGGGCAGCCGGATCCTTCAGGGACTGATCCAGTTCTTTAGTGCCCCGAATACCAGCCAAGCCACCAAGCCGGAACGACAGCCAAGCACCTGGGCTCACGCCTTGGGCTGCAGCCCCCATGGCCAACGCATGGCCACTTCCCGTTACCGCCTGCTCTCGGCGGGCGCGGATCTGGGCCATGATTTCCCGGATACGATCTTTTTCATCAAACCGGGCACTGGTATACACATCCCGAAGTAGCTTAGTCAGCACGGTCCGGTTACGAGCCAGCGCTTTGCCGCTGAATATCATATAGCCCGTGAGATCTTGAACGTCATCAATACGGCCTTTGGCGGTAAAGGAGGCGCCAATACCACCAGATTCTGCCGAAATTCTATCCTGCATCTGCAGGTAGTCCAGGTCGCCACAACCCACTTCAGAAATCAGGGCGCTGTAATACGGCAGCAGCAATAATTCTTCTTCGTTCAGCGCCGGTAGAGGGAGAACCACCTGCTCGTAAACCAGTCCGTTAGTGCCGCGCGCAAAAACGGTGGCAGAGATATCGCCATCAAAGCGACTTTCCGGTTCCGGCATTTGCAGCGGCACATCGGTCAGATCCACTTTCGGCAGGATGGAGTCATCATCCTTGCGCATCTGGCGCTCTTCCAGTGCTTGCGCGCGCTCAACAATCTGTGCGACTTCTTCGCTAGATAGCTCAGCTTTGCGCTTTGCCAGGGCTTCGCTAATTGCCTGTTGGCGACGTGCATCCAACTGGTCATCCGGGCGCAAAGTGAGCGTTACCCGGTGCGGGTTATCCAGCAACTTGCGACGAATGAGGTTCGGGATGAACTGCGGGTCGCGGATTTTCTCCCGCAAAGTTGCCAAAACCGGTTCCAAATCAAGCAACTCAACCGGGTCGCCACCGTGAACCATGGGGGCAATCGCACTCATGATCAGTTGAAGGCCATAAGGGAAGCTGTCTCCGGCAATTTCACGCTGATGCAGTTCCAACTGGTGAAGAATCGCTTCCAGCCGCTCTTCGCTTACGCCCTCTTCGACCACCTTTTGCAGCGTGTTTTCGAGAAGTGCCTCGAGGTCTTTTTGCCTCTCCGGCTCACTGCCTTCAATACCGCAAACAAAGGTCATTTCCCGGTTGGAATCCTCCAGACCGCACATGGGCGAAGGCGCGAGACCAATATCGGTTGTTTCTAGTACCCGCATCAGCGGCGAGGCGCTGTTTTCCAGCAATACGGCAGACAGCAACTGTCCTTCGAGGTTTTCTTGTAAATCAAAGCTGTGACCCAACAACCAACCCACAACAATATGAGTTTTGTTGGCTGTGTCTTCACCTTCATTCACGCCATAGCCTTGTTCCACGCGTACCGGCGCGTACATGCGCTTTTCATCGCACACTGGCAGCTCGATATCCAGCTTGTCGAAACGCTTAAGCGCGAGCTCTTCAAACCGCTCGTGATGCTCATGGGCCGGGATATTGCCGTAGGTGGCAAAAATCGCGTTGCTTGGATGGTAATGGTGCTTATAAAAACGAATCAGATCGTCGTAACTCAGATCAACAATATGATCTGGCTCGCCACCGCTGTTGTAGTGATAGGTGGTCGTCGGGAACAGGTGGCTGCTCAGGTTCTGCCAAAGCTGTGAGGTGGGCGCACTCATGGCACCTTTCATCTCGTTGTACACAATGCCCCGGTACACCAAGTCGGTACTTGGGTCGTCCGGCTTTTCAAATTCCAGGCGATGACCTTCCTGAGCAAAGTCCAACGGATCCAGCTTGGAGAAAAACACCGAGTCCATATAAACCGATAGCAGATTATCAAAATCTTTGCGGTTCATACTCGCGAAGGGATAAGCCGTCCAATCGCTGCTGGTGAACGCGTTCATAAACGTATTCAAAGAACGGCGAATCATCATAAAGAACGGATCGCGAACAGGATAGCGCTCACTGCCGCATAAGGCCGTATGCTCAAGCACATGGGCAACGCCAGTCGAATCCATCGGGAAGGTTCTGAGTGCCACAAAAAAGACGTTTTCTTCATTATCCGCCGCAAGATGGAGGTGGCGGGCACCGGTTTTTTTGTGGCGATACTCTTCAACATCAAGATTGAGCGTATCGATCCGGTGACTGCGAAGCTTCTCAAAAGCCGGATGGGTTGGGTTATCGATCACTGCAGTCATTCAAACTATCCTGTCGTTAAACAATTGGAGAATGACAGGGTAACACGTAGTATCAATTATCATGTATGCGTCCCACAGCGAAAAGGTAACAACCAGATCCATGAGCACATCTTCAGGCCCAGTAACAGCCTCGCAGGCTCCCGAAGTAGCCGTCTATTGGGCAGAACGTCGTCGGTACCTGGAGCGTATCCGTCAATCCCCGGAAGTCAGGCAACGCTTCTGGCGCGAGGTCGTTATCTATTTTGCCCGCCGCCTGCTGTGGTCGTTCGGCTTCTTCCCGGTCTTTATGGCCTTCTGGGTACCCTTCGTGCTATCCAGTTTCAATCCGGTTGTGATGGCGTCGGACCTTATCCCCCTGCTCCAGGATTTTGTGAACGCCAATCCCGAAGTTCAGGCTACAACGCTCAGCACTCTGGCCATTGCCTGGGCCTCTATTGGCTTCTTCTTTCTGATTTTTGATTTCATTCTCACACCGTTTAAGTCGCCCTATGCGTACGAGGCCGATGTGTACATGCGGGCGTGGGAACAGCTCAATCATGATCAACTTCCGGCCAAAGTGTGATTTGGCCGGCATTCTCGTCAAGTTCAGGCACTTTCTGTTACAGATCTGAGCCCTCACTGGTTAAGATGAAACAGCTACCGAATTTGTAGAATGCAGGATTAAGAGGTTCCGCCATGGTCGATTTCAGACCACTTCTATTTTTGAATGCTCTGGCCCTTATGCTTTTGGTAACCGCCGGCTTTGCGTCTATTCATCATGAACAGCCAATCGCCGATGCCGCTCAGCGATCGGTACAAGAAAAACAACGGCCTAATCCTGTCAACAAACCGCTGGCACAGAACGCTAAGAAAACTGTCGCCAACATTCCGGCACCGGTTCCCGCGCCTGTCGCTGAAACAGCACAAGCGCAGGCCGAACCTGAAGTTTTGCCCGAGCAGGCAAACGTACATACCAAGCCTTTCAGCATGCCAGAACTTCCCGAAGAGCCTCTACTGGCCGCAACTACAGAGCCGGCACCAACAACAGGCGCTCTTATTCTACGCTCAAATGTGGCAGGGGATCATGTTGAGATCAATGGCAAGGATTATGGTGAGACACGCCTGGATCTTGAACTGGCACCTGGCAAGTATGACATTACGATCAGCAAAGCCGGCTTCAAGCCCTGGCACCAGCGTGTCGCTCTCGATGCAGGCAATGAGTTAACGCTGTTGGGCATACTGGAAGCCTACACCACCGTTAACTACCGCAATGGCGATTGGCTCGGTGACGTAAAAACCGGTGATGGAACATACAAAGACAGCGATGGCCTCAAATACGAAGGTCATTTTGTAGACGGTAATTTTCACGGAACAGGGACAGCCTGGTACCCAGATGGCAGTCGTTATGAGGGTGATTGGGAGAATGGCAGCCGCACCGGCGAAGGCGTATGGCGCGAAGCAGATGGCTCCAGCTATACCGGCCAATTCCGAGTAAATGCATTTCACGGCCAGGGCACGCTCACGCTTGGCAATGGTGATATTCTGACCGGAGAATGGTCTCAGGGCCGGCTGAACGGCCATGGATCCCTGACAACGGCCGGCGGCATGCTATATGTGGGCGGGTTCCGTAACAGCGACTTCCACGGGCGTGGCACCCTCACCTATCCAGACGGCCGCCACTATGAAGGTGATTTTTCCAATGGCACCTTCCATGGCAGCGGCTCGGAAGTGTTTGCCAATGGCAAAAAATACGAAGGCGAATACATCGAAGGCAAGTTCCACGGCAACGGCTTACTGCGCAACCCGAATGGCAGCTCCATCGAAGCAACTTTTCGCCACGGTGAACCCTATGGGAAGGTACACCTGACCACCGCGGCCGGCGAGATATTCACCGCCCGCACCGCAGAGCCCGGCGTGTGTTATCGGGACAAAAGCTACAGGGCAACACAGTGCCCGAAATTGGAAGGCTGGTAATATCAGCCCGATAACCAACGCGATTGAAGTAACAGCTTGAGGTAGTGAGATGGCGATCAAGAACGCTCTTTTGGTGGACGATTCCAAAGTAGCCAGATTTGCTCTAAGCAAATTGCTGGAAAACCGTGACATGCAGGTCAAGATGGCATGCTCTGCCGAAGAGGCCCTGGATTTCCTCAGTAGCAATGAACACCCAGATGTCATCTTCATGGATCACCTGATGCCCGGAATGAACGGCGTGGAAGCCACCAAGGCTATCAAGAGCAATCCAAATACCGCCGGCATACCAATCATTATGTGCACCTCCCAGAAATCGTCTTCGTTCACCAAAGAAGCGAAGAACTTCGGGGTTTACAACATCCTGACCAAACCAACACAGCCGGACGGCCTTGGGTTGGTGCTGGAGCAACTGGCAATCGACGTAACCGACGGAGCCTTACCAGCCGCACCCTTGTTTGAATCAGAGCCAGAGGCAGAAGCAGACGATAACTTCACAGGCATTCCAGACGACCCATCGCTGGACATGAACCCCCAACAAGCTGAAAGCAAGCCCGCTCTGAATGGCGACGCCTCACCCAGCGTTGTGCCTCTTACGAGCGATCTGATTGAACAAATTTCTCGCTCCGCGGTTAAAACCCACGTTAATAACCGCCTTCATGAGCTACTCAGCTCATTGTTTGACGAGCAATTCGATCATTTGAAGCGGGCACTAGAAGAATCTCGCGGCAAGCAAGAGAGTATGATTGAAGAGCGCTTGAACGCGATGAGCGGGCTGGTGGAGCAGCGCACTCATAATCTGAAAGACGAAGTAGCCGCCGAGGTAAACCTCAACCTGGGCCGTGAGCTTGCCGATCTCAAAAAAGAACTCTCACGCAACTCTGGCTTCACCAGCGATCACATGGCTGAACTGAAAGACCACATCACCAGCGTGCAAACCATCGACACCGAGTTTTGGCAGACACTTCAATCTGAAGCCATACAGCAGGCTCACGAAATATCCCGTGAAACAGCTGAAGACATTGCCCAGCGCACGATTGATCTTTTTGTGTCGCAACAGCGCTCGGCTTCATCCAAAATTTATACCGTAGCGCTGGCCGCCAGTCTGGGGGTGTTCAGCCTGGGAATTGCCTGGCTTGCTGGCTTGTTTGGCTAATGGCCTTGCGAATCCTTTGCCAGTCTTCCGGTGTGTCTATGTCATCACGGACACCCGGAATATCCAACCGAGTTGCATTGGCTAAGGCCAATATACGACCTGCGCCCCGATCACCTTCAAGTGTCAGCACTTCGGGCCACAACCAACGAGGCAGATAGGCCGGTACACCAGGGTGCCGACCATAATCCGCCGCAGCCGGCTGCCTGGGAAAACACCGAGCCGCGTCGCCAAACGCCTTAAGAGCCTGCCTGTCTAACAACGGCTGATCCGCAACCAGCACAAACACACCCTTCACACTCGGCCCCAGGCTACGAATGCCTGCGGCTAGAGAAGCCGCCATACCCAACTCCCAGTCTGCCACTGGCACCCACCGAGACGGCTGGGCCCGGCAGCGAAAGCGCACCAGCGGGTACCAGGCACCACACACCACACGGACATCCGTGCTGAGCAACCTGCCCTGGCCAATAGCACAGTCCAACAGAGTACGCCCTTGCCCAGTCTTTTCAGGTCGCTCACTCAGGCTAAGTAACGCCTTGGGGCGCCCAAAACGTCGCGAAGCCCCCGCTGCCAGAACAAGTGCTGGAAATTCCTGATCGATGTCATGGCAAGAGGCAGTTATGATGTCGCTCCTAATTAAGGGGTGAAAACGTCATTCGGATTTTTGCTAGAATCCGCACACCATTCAACCATATCTGCCCGGAATTTAGATGAACCATCTGTTTGTAGACAACCTCACCGTTATTGATTTCGCTTACCTGGATCCCAGCCGCGGGTTGGTAGGAGAAAGCTGGATTGCCGACGTTGTGCTTGGAGGCGAGCTTGATGATCAGGGCATGGTATTCGATTTCAGCAACGTGAAGCGCACTATTAAGCGCATAATAGACGAGCGTGTAGATCACCGGCTGGTGATTCCACGAGGCTACGATGGGCTCTCGTGGGATCAGGACATGCCCGACACCTTTACCTGGGCCCTTACCGACGGCAGCCACATTGTGCACCGTTCACCAGATGAAGCCATCGTATGGCTCGAGGCAGAGCAAGTTACTCGAGCCGAAGTAGCCGCGCTGCTTGAGCGTGAGCTGATGGCCGTACTGCCAGCGAACGCAACCTCGGTAGAGATCAATCTTCGGGAAGACGCGATTGAAGGCGCTTACTATCACTACGTTCATGGCTTGAAAAAGCATCTGGGAAACTGTCAGCGCATCGCCCACGGCCACCGCTCACCCATTCGCATCGACCGCAACGGTCACCGGGATCAAGTGTTAGAACGCTCTTGGGCCAAGCTTTGGCAGGACATCTATGTAGGCTCTGAGGAAGATGTTGTGCACCGTCACGTTGGTGAGGATGGTGTAGCCTATATAACCTTCGAGTATGAGGCCAACCAAGGGGAGTTTGCTCTGACCCTGCCTGAGGCGCGGGTCTACATGATGAACACAGATACCACGGTTGAATTTATTGCCGCGCATATCGCCGACCAACTCAAACTGGACTCTCCCTCAGATACGATTCTGGTAAAAGCTTATGAAGGTGTTGGCAAGGGAGCGATAGCCTCCCGCTGATACTTTTCACTTGCGCACAAAAAAACCGCCCGAAGGCGGTTTTTTTGATGGCTCTCCGGTGGACTAAACCGTCAAGCCGTATTGGCGTCCCCTAGGGGGTTCGAACCCCTGTTGCCGCCGTGAAAGGGCGGAGTCCTAGGCCACTAGACGAAGGGGACTAAAATTGGTGGAGCCTAGCGGGATCGAACCGCTGACCTCAACACTGCCAGTGTTGCGCTCTCCCAGCTGAGCTAAGGCCCCTCAACGGATGCGTATACTAAGGATCCGCCCTGTGGGCGTCAACCTTTAACCACATTTTTTTTCAGTTTTCTGAACTTCCTTGTTCATACCGCTTACTTCTTCACCAACATGATTACTAAGCACCCAGGGCGGCGTACTCTTTTTCCACTTTCTTGGTTTCTTTCTTAGAGAAGCCGCCAAGCAACTCCAAAGCCTTACGCAAACGTGCACGGGTCATATCTGGACCCAGAACGTTCATGGAATCCATAACCGACCAGGAATTCGGCGTACCGGCAATGGCGACGAAAACTGAAAACATGAAATCGCCCATTTTCAGATCCATAGCTTTGGCCAAGAACTTGATGTCGGCAAAGATAGTTTCTTTGCTCCAGTGGCGCTGCGCCTCTAGCCTCCATAAGGTGAACTGAAGTACCCGCTTGATTTGACTCTCTTCCAGTTTATTATGCGCAAAATTTTCTGGTTTCAATTCCAACATGCCTGAGAACATGAATTGCGCCATGGGTGCCACATCGGAGAACACTTCCGCCCTGCCCTTGATATGCGGCACCAACGCTTTAAGCGCGTCTTCGTTGAACCACCACTGACGCATGCGCTCCATAAACTGATCTTCCGTGAGTTCGTCACGCAGCCATTGACCATTGAGCCAGCGCAGCTTCTCCACATCGAAAACCGGACCGCCGAGGGAGACGCGCTGGATATCGAAGTTTGCGATCATTTCGTCCAGCGTGAACTTTTCGCGCTCATCCGGCATAGACCAGCCCATGCGACCCAGGTAGTTAGTGACTGCTTCTGGTAGAAAACCCATGCGTTCGTAAAAATTGATGCTGGTTGGATTCTTGCGTTTGGAAAGCTTGCTCTTATCCGGGTTACGTAGCAGCGGCAGGTGACAGAGCACCGGCATATCCCAGCCAAAATACTGATACAGCAATTTGTGCTTGGGCGCAGAGTTAATCCACTCTTCGCCACGCAGCACGTGGGTGATCTCCATCAAATGATCGTCAACCACATTAGCCAAGTGGTACGTCGGCATGCCGTCGGACTTCAGCAGAATTTGGCAATCCACCTGTGCCCAGTCGATTTCAATAGTGCCCCGCAGCATGTCGTCAATTTCGCAGATGCCTTCATCCGGCACGTTCATACGAATTACGTAGGATTCACCAGCATCCAGACGGCGCTGAACCTCCTCCTGAGACAGCTCCAGATCTCCTTTGATGCCGGGGTTCAAGCCTTGCGCCTTACGCTCTTCACGGATGACATCCAGCTCTTCCGGCGTACGGAAACAATAAAACGCATGCCCCGCAGTCACTAAGTCTTCTGCATACTGGGCGTAGGAATGCTTGCGCTCAGACTGGCGATACGGCCCGTGCGGCCCACCTACGTCGGGACCTTCATCCCAATTAAGTCCAAGCCAGCGCAACGCCTTGAGGATATCCTGTTCCGATTCGGCCGTGCTACGCGCCTGATCCGTATCTTCTATACGCAGAATAAACTGCCCGCCATGCTGCCGGGCAAAACACAGGTTGAACAGAGCCACGTAGGCAGTACCAACGTGTGGATCACCGGTGGGTGATGGAGCAATTCGAGTACGTACAGTCATGAAACCTTCCTGAAAATCGATGGCCGTTTGATTAACTTAGCATTATACCGGCCCGGGCATTATTTCGCATGACCCTCAAGCGTATCATTGCCCTGCCTATCTGTAGGCTTACAAGTTTTGCCATTACATTAAGATAGCTGTAATATTATAACATTCCAGAAAACATCAGGACTCAGATCTTTATGGGCACCTTTAAATCAGCGATTTCTTTAACTCTGGGCATCACCGCCCTACTGTATAGCGGCAATGCCCTCGCAGATACCCGCATTATTACCTCAATTAAGCCACTGGAACTTCTGGTGCGCGCCGTAGCAACGGAAGATATGCACGTAAGCACCCTAGTAACTCCAGGTTCCAGCCCACACAACTACGCCATGACGCCCTCAAAACGGCGGGCACTGCAAAGCGCCGATGTTATTTTCTGGGTTGGTCCAGGCATGGAGACATTCTTGAACCGGCTGCTAACTGGCAGCGAATTCGGTGAGCGCTCAGTTGCACTGATGCCGCCAGAGGACGACGTCGAAAGCGCCGAGGAACCTGATCACGATCCTCAACACCACAACCATGACGATCACAGCCATGGGCATGATCATGGCGACGGAGAAGATCCGCACATATGGGTAGACCCCCAAATGGCTATTTCTATGGCGGAAACTATCCGGGACTCTCTGGCTCAACTGACGGGGGCAGACAAACCCACCCTAGACCGCAATCTGGAAGAGTTTCAGGCGTCCATCACAAAGAAAGAGGGACAGATCCGAAAGCAGCTTGAGCCTTTGCAAGGTGCCAGTCTGTTTGCGTATCACAGCGCCTTCACCCGGTTTGCAAAGCACTACAATCTGAACGTTGAGGGTGTACTGACGCTCAACCCTGAGCTCTCGCCGGGAGCCAAGCACATTGCAGGCGTGCAGAACAGCTTACGCAATGCGAATCACCCATGCCTATTGACTGAGCCGCAATTCAACCGGCAGTGGTGGCATTCCATCACCAAGGGGCTGGATGTGCAATTTAGCACCTGGGACCCACTGGCCACCGATGTTGAAGCAACCGCCAACGGCTATGTCGCATTTCAGCAAAGCATCGCCGATGCCGCGTTGAAATGCTTACCAGAGAATGCTGAGCATTAAGGGAATGGACACCATGGCCAGAAGCGTCTGACCACTGATAATACCGGCCATCAGCGGCGCATCACCGCCTAATTGCCTAGCCAGGATATAGGCGGATGTTGCCGTTGGAAGAGTGGCCAGAAGTACCGCTACCTGCACTAGGGTGCCATCAAGGCCCAATAGAATGGCAAGGCCTGCAGCCATCAGCGGAAACAGCAAAAGCTTCAATACAGATGACACCACAAAAGGCGCGGAGCCACCCCGAAGCGCTTTGAGCTGAAGCCCTGCCCCAACCGTCATCAGCCCCATAGGCAAAGCCAGATTACTCAAGGGCTCCAATGTGCCGGCAAGGAGCGGATGAAAACCAATCTCGAAAAAACTCCAGATAACACCGAGCACCGACCCGATAATCAGAGGATTTGATGCAATGGCTCGCAGCACCGGCCCCACCCGCACTGGACCCTGCGTTGCGACCAATGAGAACATCAGAATACACAGCAGGTTCAGCAGCGGCACCATGATGGCCACCGCAACCGCTGTCAGTGACAGCCCTTCATCTCCCAGCAACATTCCACCTGCTGCAAGACCCACGTAGGAGTTAAACCGGATAGCGCCTTGGTATACAGAGGAAAAAACCGACCCCTGCCAACGCCAGAAGAGCTGCACCGCGGCTAACACCAGCGTCATCGCCAAGAGCATAGAGCCAATAAGCAATGCAGTGTCGCCATAAGCTGAGGCAGGCAGGCGCGCTTGGCCCAGCTTGAAAACCAGCATGGCGGGAAAAAGCACGTAGTAGGTAAAACGCTCGGCCTGTGGCCAGAATTCAATAGACGGAAACGCCCAGCGCCGGAATAGATACCCTAATATAATCAACGCAAAAACAGGCACCAGCGCCTGAACCATAACCGGCATACCGAATACTCCAGCATCAACAGCCCATAATAGACATCTACCTCAAGCAGGGCAGCCGTGCAGCATAACAGATGGCCAGAACCCCGTCTCCGGGCCGCGCCTAGTACAACAGCACATGTTGGCAGTCATTTCACCTAGGTAGTCAGATCAAGCCAAGCCTGCCAAAATAATTCCTACTAAGTTGCGATATTCTGCTTAAACGCCATAGCCAGACTCAGGGAGAGCCCATGCCGTCCGATTCCGAGCCCAAACCCACGCCAAAATCAGAACCCCGTTCAGAACAGGGCAAAGCAACTCAGATCATTCATAACCGCCGCCACAAGGACAGCTTTGGCAGCCCTTATTCGCCGGTTTACAACACCACCACGTACCGCTTTCCAGATACTGCATCCCTCCTGGATGTGATTGAAGGCCGCACGCCGGGCAACCTATACACCCGCTGGGGCAGTAACCCGAGCATTCGGGAGCTGGAACAGGGGCTAGCCTGCCTTGAAGAGGCAGAGGATGCGCTGGCATTTGCCTCTGGCATGGCGGCCATTTCAGCCTCCTTGTTTGCCCATGGCCGTAACGGCATTGTCTGCGTGGGGGATTTATACGGTGGAACGCAGGAATTGCTAACCAAGAATTTCCAGCCTCTGGGCATTCCCGTCACCTTCTTGCTGCAACACAACCCCGAACAGCTCGCCAGCGCCCTGAGCAACCCCGGCATGCTGGTGTACTGTGAAACACCGGCTAATCCAACGTTGGCCATACTGGATATCCAAAAACTGGCGGAGCAGGCCCATGCTCGGGGCGCGCTCCTTGCGGTAGACAACACCTTTGCCTCGCCGATAAATCAACGTCCTCTGGCACTGGATGCGGATCTGACTATTCACAGCGCCAGTAAATTCCTTGGCGGGCACAGCGACATCACCGCTGGCGCTGTGATGGCCTCGGCAAAGCGTATTAAGCCCATCGCTTTATGGCGAAAAAACCTTGGCCAGATTCTAGCGCCAGAAACCGCTGCCCTGCTCTCCCGCAGCCTCAGAACCTTGCCCGTGCGGGTACGACAGCACAATGAAAATGCCATGAAAGTTGCCAACGCAATGGCAGATCATCCCGTCATCGAACAGGTGCTCTACCCAGGCTTACCGAGTTTTCCTGGCCACGCGTCAGCAACCCGGCAAATGAATGGGTTCGGTGGCGTATTAACGATAGAAATCAAAGGAGGCCGGGAACAGGCAGCCAAAGTGGCCGACAGCCTGAAAGTTTTCCTGCTAGCCACCAGTCTGGGCGGCGTGGAAAGCCTGGTTTCCCAACCCTGTAATACCAGTCACCACAGTATCAGTCGAGAGGACCGGGAGCGCCGTGGGATCACCGACGGCATGCTGCGACTGTCTATTGGACTAGAAGATGCAAGTGACCTAATCGCAGATCTAAACCAGGCGCTGAATCAGCTATAAATCGTCGTTATTTAAAAAATCGCGAAGGGCCACAGCATTATTGTGTTCTGTGTCTTTTGCGGCGAACACTAGCGTTATACGCTTGTGCTTTTTTATGATCGCCTGTAGTTCTTCCAAATCCTCAGCGGCATCCTTCTTCTTCAACTCCTTCAGGAATCGCTGCTGAAACTCTTTCCATTTTTCGGGATCGTGACCAAACCACTTTCGCAGCTCGGTAGACGGGGCTACACCTTTCAGCCAAGTTTCAAGCTGAGCATCTTCTTTGCTAACACCTCGTGGCCATATTCTGTCGACCAGAATACGTGGGCCATCAGAATTCGCGGCGCTCTCGTAAGCTCTTTTGATTCGAATTTCCATCATCAAACCTCCGTGTTGTGGTTCAAAGAAACAAACACCGGTTAGAGAAGATCATCCGGACCTAACTGTTCTACCGAATTTTTGCCCAACAGTGCAAGGGTCAGCTCTACCTCATAGCGGAAGTTTTCCAACATCTGAGACACAGCCGCTTCGCCACCAGCTGCCAGGGCATAAGCCCATGCACGGCCCACCATGCAGCCATTCGCGCCAAGGCAAAGCGCCCGCACAATGTCTTGACCAGACTGCACGCCGCCATCAAATAGAATCTCGGTTTTCCCGGATACGGCTTCCACGATGGCTGGCAGCGCCGAAATGCTTGAAGGTGCACCATCTAGCTGGCGCCCACCATGGTTAGAGACAACAATGCCATCAGCGCCGACACCCACCGCTGAACGGGCATCATCAGGATCCATAATCCCTTTTATCACAAGCTTGCCTGGCCAATGCTGCCTTACCCATTCCAGATCCTGCCAGGTAACCGATGCATCAAACTGTTTATCAACCCAAGCTTTGAAATCTTCGGGATTACGACCTGAAGGAACCGCATCGGAGAGATTGCCGAACGTTAGCGGTTTGCCCTTAATGGCAACATCCCAAAGCCAGAGAGGATGGGAAAGCAGATCAGACAGCTTTTGGAGCTTGCCCCAGGGAGAAAGGCCGCCATTCATGCCATTGCGCACATCCCGATACCTTACGCCCAGCTTGGGGAGATCCACCGTAAAAACCAGCGTGGAGTATCCAGCTTTGTGGGCACGGTTAAGCAGCGCTTCGGAATAGGCTCGATCCTTCAGAACATAAAGCTGAAACCAATTGGCCGGACCCGTGGCATCGGCAACTTCCTCCAACGAACAAATCGACACCGTACTGAGGCAAAATGACACATCATTTTTTTGCGCTGCCCTAGCCGCTTGCACTTCTCCCCGCCGCGCAAGCATACCGGCAAGGCCAACCGGAGCGAGAACCAATGGCAGTGCGACATCCTGGCCCAGTATGTGGGCAGCGGCAGACGCGCTGGAAACATCCCGCATAACCCGCTGACGAAAGTGTAGGCGCTGAAAGTCCCCGGTGTTCTCCCTGAGAGTCTGTTCAGAAAAAGCACCCCCATCAAAGTAGTCGAACATCATTTTGGGCAACCGGGCTTTGGCACGTTTTCGGTTATCCGTTGTATTTGCGGGTGTAATCATGGCGTTGCGAATTCTCCGGTTTCATTGGCCTAACAATAGTGCACCCCTCAGCATAGTGGCAAGCACGCCCGATCTGAAGCGCCCTAGGAACTTCACAGCTAACTCACACTTGCCAGGCAATGACTTGAGTCATTCAGAAACCCGCTTAATTGATAGATGCAAAGGCGAAAGTTACTCGCCTCTGCTAGTACTTCTATATCAACAAGAGGGGTCAAATCATGGACACAATCACGATTCAGCTCTATCGCTACAACCCGGAAACAGACAGCGCGCCCTATGTGCAGGACATGGAAGTGCATTCGAGTTTCCGCAACCGTATGGTTTTGGATGTTCTGGAGCATCTTAAAACAGTGGACCCCACACTTTCCTTCCGCCGCTCTTGCCGTGAGGGTGTTTGCGGCTCCGATGGTTTGAACATCAACGGTCGCAACGGGCTCGGCTGTATCACCCGAGTAACAGATGCGCTTGGCAAGTCTACCAAACTGGCCATCCGACCATTGCCCGGCATGCCTGTTATTCGTGATCTGGTGGTCGATCAAACGCTTTTCTTCAAACAGTACGAAAGTATTCAGCCGTGGTTAATCAATGACACGCCCCGGCCGGCCATTGAGCGACTCCAGAGCCCGGAAGACCGCGCAAAACTCGATGGTTTGTATGAGTGCATTCTGTGCGCCTGCTGTTCCTCTGCTTGCCCATCCTGGTGGTGGAACCCGGAAAAGTACGTGGGGCCCGCAGGTCTGCTTCAAGCTCATCGTTTTTTGCTCGACTCGAGGGACACAGCAACCGCCCAAAGACTGGCAAAACTGGAAGACCCGTTCAGCGTGTTTCGCTGCAGGGGGATCGGTAATTGCGTGGCCTATTGCCCAAAGGGCCTCAATCCAATGAGAGAAATTGGCCGCATCAAAGCTATGCTCTTTCGGCGCCAAGTCTAAACTGGCCATTAATGCTTCTTAATCCAATTTAATCGGAAAATGGCCCGCAAGTGTTTACACTTGTTTCCGACTGATCCAAAAACACGAGCCTAAACAGGTCCATAGAAGGAACAGCCTGATGCAAGCAATCCGATCCTATACCCAGTCCATTTCAGCGATCATGACATTGGTTATGGTGTTGAGTTCCATGTGGGCGATTCCCGCTTCTGCCAGCATTGTTGGCACCGGCGAACTCCTCACGGAGCAACGCGCTGATATCGATCGTGAGGCTTTGATGGGCATGCTCGAACGTGAGGACGTCAAAAGCACCCTAACGAGCATGGGAGTGGGCGAGCAAGAAGTACGAGACAGGATCCAAAGCCTAACGCCTTCTGAGCTTGCTGATTTCAAACAACAGCTTGCAGAAGCGCCTGCCGGCGAGGGCGTCGTGGGCATTATCGTGCTATTCCTGCTGGTATTCATTATTACAGACATTTTGTGCGCAACGGATATCTTCCCGTTCATCAACTGTATTCGCTAAGCGGAATGACCATGCACTCTTTCGGGCTAAAACCAGCCCGGCTACTTTTGATGGCGTTCCTGGGGGTCATACTCTCGGGCTGCGCCAGCCAGCCACCATGGCCCGACTCTTTTGATAGCACCACACTCCTCACCGAGGTGCCTTTTCATCCGCAGGAGCAATACCAGTGCGGCCCTGCCTCACTGGCGATGATGCTAAACACACAGGATGTAGAGGCTACGCCCGATGAGTTAGTGAGCAAGGTGTACCTGCCCGAGCGCAAAGGTGCCCTGCAAGTTGAGATGGTTGCAGCTGCACGCCAATACGGGATGCTGGTGTATCCACTTGCGCCCGAGCTGGACGATGTTTTGGAAGAAGTTCGAGCCGGGAACCCGGTTCTGGTTCTACAAAACCTGCGCTTTGGCTGGTGGCCACAATGGCATTTTGCAGTGGTGGTTGGTTATGACAAAGAAGACAAAGCACTGATTCTCCATACGGGTACGGAAGAGAACTACCGCCAGCCCGCCAGCGCGTTTATGGCAACTTGGGAGCGCTCAGAACGATGGGCGCGGGTCATCCTACCGCCGGATCAAATCCCAGAAACGGCTGAACCACTCACCTTTTTAATGGCAGCCCATGATTTGGAAACCACACAACAAACAACTGCGGCGAAATCTGCCTACAACGCCGCAGCTGACGCCTGGCCAGATCAGCCTGCAGCCTTGTTAGGGTTGGGTAACATTGCTTACCAACAAGGCCAGTGGGCAGAAGCAGAAGATCACTACCGCGCCATGACCGAGAAATTCCCCGGTATTAACGCTGGCTGGAATAATCTAGCCGAGGCGCTGGCCAAACAAGGCAAGCGCAAGGCGGCCGATTAGCCAGTTTCCGTTGGGTTATCGACTTCTGGCTCTTTACCTAAAAACAGCTTCTCTAAGTTCAGAAGACCGTCCTGGATAAGATTGAAACCCTCATCAATTTCCGCACCAAGGGTTTCGTTCATCATACCCAAAGCCGCAATTTGATCCCGGGCTTCCGCATAGCCTTTCTCAATACCGGCGCGGGCTTGCTCCATCAAACCGGCAAGTTTCTCCAGGTCCGCGCCGCCATCTGCCTCCTGTTGCAGACGATTCTGCACAAATCCTAGAATCACACTGGCAACATCGGAAGCCGTAGGTGGTTGAGCCTGAGCCGCGTACTTATCCGCGCCAGAAACAGCCTTATGCTGGCCGCCCATGGCTTCCTGCAACCGCTGTTCCATGCGCGTGCGCATGACATTAATTGCATCTGCGGGAGTGCGAATAGAAGCTTGTTTGTCTACACGTGCTTCTGAGGCTACTCGGCCCGCAGGCTTAGCCTCAGAAGGCCCTGTATTCACTCGACCGGTCACATCCGGTCCACGACCAATGATTGGCGCTACCATAGCCTTTACCTCCTGCAAGGTCTTATGTGTAACGGTTATCGGCAGATACTAGCGCTGCATTAAGATCGATTGGTTATAAAGCCAACAGACAGCTACAGGTTCGTTCCTATTTTTTTATCCAGTGCTCATCCACTTGGATGTACTGCCCAGACGGTGTTTTTTCGACCGCTTTCTGGCCCGCCACTGTTTCTACTTTGGTAACCGCAATGCCGTGTTTTTCAGCAATCTTTTTGTAAGCCTCGCGCCGGGCATCGTTGATTGCGCTTACAATCTCCTGAGCTTTCGGGTCGGAGTTTACGCTCGCCAGATATCCGGTCGGCGTCTCACCAACCAGGCCTTGGCTTTTTGCTGATTCCAGGGCGTTCTTCGCTGCATCAAGGCTCATAGCCATTGCAGGTAACGCCAAGCAGAACGTTAAAACAAGGGCACTGAATCGCGCAAATAATGTCATGGTTAACTCCTTAATAGTCCGCTATTTACAAAACACCAAGGCAATCAGAACAGGCCCTTTTCGCTGAACAGCTCGTCCACATCTTTATCGACCTTCACGTAAATCTCATGTTGAATTTTTACGTTTAAGTTCACGGTAATCGGCTCCTTCGGCGCAGCCACCTGAACGGTCGGGGTACAAGCTATCAGTAAGCTACCCATCATCAGGCCCGCACACAGGGCGGATACGCGCCGGGGAAACCCGGAACCAAATTGCGTCATATCGGTGTACTCCTTTGTTGCCCGTTACTCTAACAGGTCGTCTGACTCACGCTCACGGTTCTGCAGTAATTTTTTAACTCTTTCTGAGACAGCATCGCTTACCCTGCCACTTAATTGCAGGCTAGTAAGCAATGCCGGAATGTTCTCTTCCAGGTTAATATTCAGCACCACCGGCTGGCCTTTGCCAACCTCAGGACTGCTGCCCTTAAGGTGCAGCTTCAACATCAACGTGCCGTCCTCATCATAATCGATGCCGCTATCCAATACCGAATAACGGAAATCCTCCAGCGCTTGAGCCACTATCTTCATGGCCTCATTCTGACTGGCAAGCGCCTTCAACCGTTCCGCAGTCAGCTGCAATCGTCCACCTGGCTTGAGTGCGTCAATACGCCCCCCCTCCACTCGTATACCGGTAGCTGGGTCAAACAACACAGGCACGGTTCCACTGAGAATACCGGTACCTGCCAGCCCTTCTGTTGGATATAGCTGCAAAAGATGCGCAAGGCTGAGCTGGCTGAGCTCAACGGGAATGGTCACTGGCGATTGGGCTAAATCCCAGCTTCCCGGCTGGATTTGCACCTCACCGTTCAATGCACCTGAGCTGGCCTTCTCTAGAGTTAATTCCCCGGCAGCCAGTTGTGCCAGGGGTGCTTCATAGCTCCCGGCCAAGAATACTGGCCCAACGGGTAGCCCAGAATTCACTTCCTCTACGGTCAGTTCTGGTGTTGTCACGTTTATACGGTCATTTTTAACGAGGAATTCAGCAGCGCCGTTCATTCTGCTCCAGGCGGTGCGATCGTAGGTGCCACTCCAGTCTGTAAACACCAGTTTTCCAGCCAAGTGCATTGCTTCGTTTTTCGATTGCTCATAAATGGCGTTAGCGCTAACTGTGCCGCCAGATACCGTAAGCACCTCCGGCCAGGCAGTGAAAATATCGGATAGCGCTTCGGCTTCCTGCTCGCCACTCACCCGCATCTTGCCATCAAACCGAAGAAGCCCCTGATAGGGGACATTCAAATCAAGATTCGCCGTGGTTCCGGTTTTGGCCTTAAGTAAACCCGTAATATCGGTGCGAGCGAGGTTGCTGCTCACCCTGCCATTAAACTGCCAAGATTGCGGCTGCAACTGGGGATGTTTGATCTGTTTTACTTTCAGCCCAAACGGCCCGCTAAGGCTTAGCTTATCCAGTTCGCCCTGCTCCAATCGGTAATGTGCGCTAAGCGTCGTTTTAGCGAGATTAGCGATAAACCCTTCTAACTGCGCCTCATTCGCAGGTGCCGCCGCCATTCCAGAAAGTGGCTCAAGCCTTTTCACGTCAAGAACCGTAGGCTCACCGAATTCTAATGCCGCAGTGGTGGTATCCAGCCAGCCTGTCAGGACGATGCGCGCCCTGGGTTTGGTCAGCAACCAGCCCGCCGCTTTCAGTTCTGGCAAAGCTGCGCCCAATTGGGTCTCGCCTAACTGCACCCGCCATGGAGCTCTGGTGGTTACGGCAAGGTGAGAACTCATAGACATGCTTGCGCCACCACGGCTGCTCAGCTCCACGTTCAACGGCAACAAAGTTTGTTCAGCGCCTGCTTTAGCCACTGGAAATCTAGGTGTTATCGCCTTACCCGGTCGGACGGACAGAGACAACGAATCTGGCCGCATTAACCCCGGTACTCTTTTGATCCACGCTGCAGGATGGCTCAGTTCCAGATCGGCCCGTAGGGTTTCAGGCGTCCACTGGCCCTGTTCGACCTCCAGAGCGACCTCCACATTGCCGCTGACCTTTCCCAGCCCGGGCGCCGGCCATGGCTGAGGTACTCGCGCCTTAACGTTCACGCGCCCAGTCACCTGTTTGAGAAAACGCTCATTGCCCGGGCCCTGCAACTGCCAGCTAGCGTTTATTGAACCTGCCTCTGGCTGCTTCGGCCACTGCTCACCGGGGATGGCTTGCCAGGTTTGCAGCCAGGCAATTAACCAGTCTGTTTGGGGTAAATCTGGCATTTCCACAGAGCCGTTCCAAGAGACCAGACTGCTCTCATTCCGGTTGCTATAGTGCGACTCGGCGGATAGATAGCGCGTGCCGTCAATCGTGAGCTTTGCAGAAAACGTTAGGTCATCGTCCAAGGACCCATCAAGAGTTGCTAACACGCCCACCTGATGGCCTTCATGATTAAGCTGCACATTGGCATTGATGGGCAATTGTTCGCTGGTAATCGACAGACTTCCTGCCAGAGGGCAGCGGCCTGTCTCACAGGGCAGAGCCACGTCGAACTGCGTAACACTGACTTTCGAAGGCAGCCAGCCAGGTAATTCCGGCGACCATTGGGTTGGTTGTCGCGGCTGCGCTGTTGGCTGCCCTCCTGGTTTTGCGTGCCAGTCCAGCTCCAGATACCCAACTGTCAGCGCAGTGAACTGCGGCTGCCACGTCTCCCCCCATTCAGGCCAACGCCACCTCAAAGTCAATTCTCTGGCCTTCAAGGCAATATCCCGCGCTGGCTGCGACTGGTTAAGGCTTAGCTCGCGCACAGATATTCCACTAAGCGAGAGACCCAGCCCCTGCCACTCCAACGATTCAATACCGTTCTGTTGCAGCGTCTCATTCCAGAAGTAGCGTACCGCCAGAGCGCTTAACAGCATGGATAGCACCCACACTGTGAAAAAACCCCAGACAACTGGTTTCCAGGCAATACGCATTACGAGCTATCCTTGATTTTTGTGGGCGTTCAACGCAGCCAAACGACAGTCACCAAAAGCAACAAAGTGCCGTGGCACTCGTCCTACACCAGACACATTGGCCGTGCGCTACCGCTTTGAAGTGTCCACAAAAGACAGCTCAGTGGACTTACCCCGGTGCACTAGACACTCCTAGCCTATGATTGGACTTACCCACACCTACGGCCAACCTACATCCCACTTACAATTTTTGCAGCATGCGGTCCACTGTCTGCTATAACTTGATAATAGTAAATCGAAGCGAATCCATTGATGACTTTCAGGGAGGAGCACTATGGACAAGCCTACATTCGATGAGCTCAAAAACCTTGCAGCGCAACACCCTGAAGCATTTGAACGATTACGGTCCGAGTTGATAGAAGATTGTATCTGCAGCAGTAGCAAGTGTAGCCAAAGCCGCCTGCGCGGGCTGCAGTTTGTTATTGACGCCCGCCGCTCGCTAGCCAACAACCCGGTGAAAGCCCTGCTTGAGATCCAGGGAATGATGTACGAATCTCTTCACAACCTAAACTGTGCGCTTCATGGGCAAGGCGACAAGCACCCGGCCCCAGAAGCCCACATACTCGGCAACCCTAAACTGTGGCCGCACCACAACCATCCGCCGGAACTGCACTAACGCGCAGCCGGCAGACGGCCAGTTTCAGATCAGGTTATAAAGAAACACAACCGCAATACCGGCCGGCGTTACAAACTTCAATATCACCATAAAGGCTTTGTAGGCACCGCCTTGCAGGCCAATATCCTCGGCCAGCCCTTCACGCCGGATAGCCCAACCAGCAAACAGTGCAATCGCAAGACCGCCCAAGGGCATCATAACGTTAGAGACCAGAAAGTCGAGCAGGTCGAACACGGTTTTGCCTTCAAAGAAGCTGATGAAGCCCAGTGGGTGCACGTCGCCCCACAGGTTGAACGACAACACCGTGCCTATGCCAATAAACCAGGCCGCAAACCCACCGCCTATAGCGCTTTTTACCCGGTTTGCACCTTTGAACTCTTCAAGCCACTCAACAACCGGCTCAAGCATGGAGATCGCAGAGGTAATCGCTGCCACCAGCAGTAGCGCAAAGAAAATGGCGCCAAAAATAATACCGCCGCCCATCTGACCAAAAGCCAGTGGCAGAGTCACAAAAATCAGCCCCGGCCCTGCGCCTGGCTCCAGGCCATTGGCAAACACCAGAGGGAAGATAGCGAGCCCGGCAAGCAACGCCACACCGGTATCCAGTACCGCAATGGTCATGGCGGTTTTGGCGATATTGATGTTTTTAGGCAGATAGGAACCGTAAGCCATTAATACACCGATACCGATACTGAGCGTGAAAGCAGCATGGCCAAGGGCGACCAAAACACCTTCTGTTGTCAGGCGGCTGAAATCTGGTGAGAACATAAAGCTGACCGCGCGGCCAAAGCTGCCGCTGTTCATGGCGTAAAACACCATCACAACGAGCAGCAGGAAGAGCAGCGGCATCAACAAATTGACGGCTTTCTCAAGACCAGAACGGATACCCCGGCCCACGATAAACGTAACAATGACCATGAAAACCGTGTGCCAGAGCAACAGCTCCCAAGGGTTCGCCAACAGGTTGTTAAACTGCCCACCTATGGTTTCTGCATCCGCGCCCGCGAACGTTCCAATCGCTGCTTTGCCGATGTACACGAGGGCCCAGCCACCGATCACCGCATAAAAGGACAGCACCAGGAAAGACGCAACCACACCGTTCCAGCCGATAATCCGCCAGCCTTTAGAAGTACCCTCGGTTTTTGTAAGGGTGCGCATGCTTGCCACCGGGCTTTGGCCGCCCCGGCGGCCAATCATAATTTCTGCGATCAGAACCGGCACACCAATCAGAAAGATAAATGCGAGATAAACCAATACAAAAGCGCCACCACCGTTTTCACCGGTGATGTATGGAAATTTCCAGATATTGCCAAGCCCAACGGCCGAGCCGGCTGCAGCCAATACAAAAGCCATTTTGGAAGTCCAGAGGCTGCTGGCCTGCTGGTGGGAATGAACCGTCTCACTCATTGCGTTCTCCGAATAGTTGTTTTTGTCGGATCGTCATAACGTAAAGCCCCTGTGAAAGAGGCTTTGATTGCGTGCTGTTTCTGGGGAAAACCTGGCTACATAACGCTACGTATCGCGTTGGCAACGGTTGGCAACACCAGATCGTTCAAGCCAGCCACATTCACTCGACTGCTTTCCAACATGTAAATGCCGTGCTCTTCTCTTAATCGACGAACTTGCTCTGGCGTGATACCCAGGAACGAGAACATGCCCCGCTGCCGGGCAATAAAGCGAAAATCACCCACGGGCGCAAGCGCATCGGCGAAGGCATGGCGCAGGCCAAGAATGCGCTCACACATGCCACCCAATTCGCCCTGCCATTGGGCGCGCAAGGCGTCATCACCCAGAATGGTTTCGACAATGGCCGCACCGTGGGCCGGAGGCATGGAATAGTGGGAGCGTACAACGCTCAACAATTGGCTGGTTGCTGCCGTGTTAACCGCCTCAGTAGCGGAGATCAACATCAAAGCACCCGTGCGCTCGCGGTACAGGCCAAAGTTCTTGGAGCAGGAAGCCGCAACCACCATTTCTGGCACCTGGCTTGCCAGATAGCGCAGGCCGGCTGCGTCTTCTTCAAGCCCATCGCCCAAACCCTGATAGGCCATATCCACAAAGGGCAACAAGCCCTTGCGCTGGATCAGTTCGGTAACCACTTTCCACTGATCAAACGTGAGGTCAGCGCCGGATGGGTTGTGGCAGCATCCGTGGAGCAGCACCACATCCCCTGCCCCGGCACTTTCCAAGCTGTTTAGCATGGCGGCGAAATTTACCGTTAATGTCTCGGGATTGAGATAGGGATATTCGCGAATGTTCAAGCCGGCACCACCGAGCAATGGCATGTGGTTCGCCCAGGTTGGTGTACTAACCCATACCTTGGTATCCGGTTGGCACAGCCGAAAAAACTCGGCAGCCATGCGCAAAGCACCGCAGCCGCCTGGCGTTTGAATCACTGAGGTGCGGCCCTCGCGAATCAGGCTACTACCGTCACCAAGAATGAGACGCGTCATGGATTCGTTGAAACCTGCTGAGCCGGCCGGCCCTACATAGCTTTTAGTGGTTTCGCCCTCAAGCAAACGGCACTCGGCTTCATGTACCGCCGCCATGATGGGCGTATTGCCTGTGTCATCCTTGTAAACGCCAACCCCCAGATCGACCTTTTCGGGCCGGGCATCGTCGCGGAACATCTGCATCAATTGCAGAATCGGGTCTTGAGGTAACTGTTTAAGCGCCTCAAACATGATCTGCCTCCTTGCTGTCTGCTTGTTGGGTGCGAATCAGAGTCGGGCGGCCTGTATCCAGGGCCTTGGTCAGTTGCTCCTGTTTCTCCTGCACGGCTTCAGCAGCCTGCTCACGCACTGGGCCATAGCCCCGTATTTCACTCGCCAGTTCCGCCAGCTGCAGGAAGGTGTCGTAATTGCTGGTCTCCAGCTCACTAACGATCCGTTCAACGAGTCGCTGGTAGTCTTTCAGCTGCGCCCGATCCATCTTTCGGTCGGCGGAATAGCTGAACGGGTCGATTGCTGTGCCACGCAACACCCGGAACTTGGCCAGCAGCTTGAAGGCCCGGAACATCCAGGGGCCAAACTGACGTTTTTTGGGCCGGCCCTGGGCGTCGGTACCCCGGTTCATAATCGGTGGAGCCAAGTGAAAATGAATCTTGAAGTCGCCCTCGAAGGTGTTGTTTACCTCCTTCATGAAGTCGGTTTCTGCGAACAGACGGGCGACTTCGTATTCATCTTTAAACGCCATAAAGCGGTATAAATGCTGCGCAACGGCACGGGTGAGCAATTGATTCGTCTCGCCCAGTTTTTCTTCTGCTTCGCGTACTTGTTTTACCGCATTTGTATAGCGGTTGGCCCAACGCCGATTCTGATAGCTCACCAAATGCTTGTGGCGGGTGCTAATCAGCTCATCCAGGCTTGGCTCGGCCTTCACTTCCTCTACTTTGGTTTCGCCTGTGTTCAGCAGATCGGTAATGGCTTTCACATCTACAGCGGCCACACGGCCCCAGCCAAATGCTTCCTTGTTGCGGTCAACGGCCACGCCATTCAGTTCAATGGCTTTCATCAGCGCCGCTTGCGACAGAGGCAACAACCCCCGTTGCCAGGCAAAGCCCAGCATCATCACGTTGGAGAATACCGTGTCGCCCATCAGGCTCTCGGCAATGCCATTGGCATCCAGCCGGGCAAAGTTGTGATCGCCAACAGCGTTACAGATCAAGTCGAGACGCTTGTCTGCCTGCATGTCTGCATCCCGGAACAACACATAATCTGCGGTGGGCAGTTCGGCTTCGTTGGCGACCACACGGGTGTGATTCGGGCGCAACACGCTCAGCGCTTTTTGCGAGGAAGCCACCACCAGATCACAGGCGATCACCGCATCGGCCTGGCCGTTGCTGATACGCACCTGGTTCAGTTTGTCTGGAGACGGCGCCATGCGCACATAACTCAGTACCGTGCCGCCTTTCTGGGCAAAGCCGGTGAAATCCAGCACCGAGGTACCCCGGGCCTCAAGGTGCGCCGCCATGGTAATGAGCTGGCCCACAGTCACTACGCCTGTGCCGCCAACGCCGCCTACCAGCACATCGTAGGAGCCCGCCAGCTGCGGAAGAACCGGCTCTGGTATATCTGTGAGTTTGCCCGTGAGCACAGAACCCGTGTCCATGCCTCGGGATTTTCGCAGTTGACCACCTTCGATGGTCACAAAGCTCGGACAAAAACCATTCACGCAAGAGTAGTCCTTGTTACAGGACGACTGATCGATTTTACGCTTGCGGCCTAGCTCCGTTTGGCGTGGCACCACAGAAAGACAATTCGACTGTACAGAACAATCGCCACAACCTTCACACACGTGATGGTTGATAAACGCCCGCTTGGCGGGGTCTGGATACAGGTTACGCTTGCGCCTGCGGCGCTTCTCCGCTGCGCAGGTTTGGTCGTAAATCAATATGGTGCAGCCAGGAATGTCACGCAGCTCTCGCTGTACGTTATCCAACTCAGTACGATCGTGGAAGGTGACTTCGTCTGGAAATAACTGTTTGTGGTCGTCATATTTTTCCGGCTCATCACTAAGCACCACAACCCGTTGAACGCCTTCGGCTGCGACCTGCTGCGCAATCATATGCACAGAAATCGGGCCATCCACTGGCTGTCCACCGGTCATGGCCACCGCATCATTAAACAGAATCTTGTAGGTAATGTTGATTCCGGCTGCGATAGCCTGGCGAATAGCCATAGACCCAGAATGAAAATACGTGCCCTCACCCAGGTTCTGGAACACATGGGGGCTGCCTATGTACCGGCTCTTACCGATCCAATTCACCCCTTCGCCGCCCATCTGAATCAACGATTCCGTATTGCGGCCCATCCACGAGGCCATAAAGTGGCAGCCAATCCCGGCCAGCGCCTTGCTGCCCTCGGGCACATGAGTGGACGTGTTATGGGGACAACCTGAACAGAAATATGGCAGACGCTTAACGCCACCAGGGTCCTGGGCATTGGTCATGTTGTTGATGGCCGCCAGTCTATCGCTGAAATCTTCACCGAAGAAACGGCCAAGACGGGCCGCGAGAAAACCGGCGACTAATTTGGGGCTCAGCTCACCAACGTAGGGAATCAGGGGGCGGCCCACTTCATCGTGTTTGCCCGTAATCAAAACCTCACCTGGGTGATCCGGCTCCGACATGGCTTCTTTGATCTGGCTTTCGATAATGCCCCGCTTTTCCTCGATAACCAGCACTTCTTCCTTGTGATGAACAAAGTTGAGAATGCCACGGAGTTCGAGGGGCCAAACCATACCAATTTTATAGATATCCAGACCCATCTCGCGGGCGCGGGCTTCATCAATGCCCAGCAGATCCAGCGCTTCCATCAGGTCCAAGTGACCTTTACCCGTGGTGACAATGCCAAACCGCGCCTTCGGCTCATTAAACAAGCAGCGGTCGATAGGGTTAGCCCTGGCAAAGGCCTGCACGGCCGCCAGTTTGTGCTCAATTCGTGTTTCTAACTGGGGCCCCGGCAAATCCGGCCAGCGATAGTGAAGGCCGCCCTCTGGTGCAGTAAAATCGTCTGGGGTTACAAAATCCGGTAACGGTGGCAACTCTACCGACGCTGCGCTTTCTACCGTTTCAGACACCGCTTTGAAGCCAACCCAGCAACCGCTGTAGCGCGACAATGCATAGCCCCAAAGCCCAAACTCCAAGTACTCGGCAATATTGGCCGGATTAATGGTGGGCATGAAAAAGCTCATGAACGCCACATCAGACTGATGGGGCATGGAGGAAGACACACAGCCGTGGTCATCACCAGCAACCACCAGCACGCCACCGTGGGGAGAGCTGCCGTAAGTTGTGCCGTGCTTCAGTGCGTCACCGGCCCGGTCAACACCTGGCCCCTTGCCGTACCAAAGCCCAAACACACCATCTACTTGGCGCTCGTCATCGGTTTCCACTTGTTGGGTGCCCAGCATGATGGTCGCCGCTAAGTCCTCGTTAACTGCGGGCACAAAATCAATGCGATTTTCATCCAGCAGGGTTTTCACCTGCCACAGCGCTTGGTCGTAGGCACCCAAGGGCGAGCCCCGATAACCACTCACCATGCCCGCGGTGTTCAGCCCCAATTTGCGATCCAGAGCAGCCTGCATCAAAGGTATTCGAACCAGCGCCTGAGATCCGGTCAAAAATACCCGGCCGGATTCCCGCAGGTAGCGGTCTTCTAACCGGTAATCATCCAACTGTGGGCTACCTTCCTGATTCGTTTCGGGTTGCGAATGTCCAGAATGAGAGATGTCGGTCGTCATGGGGCTCTCCTTTTTGTCGATTTTATGACCAAAAGTCTAGAGGGAAGTTCGCAAAAGGTGCTTGCTTATTGGCCTGGATTCAAGTATTAAGTGCAGCACCGCTCGTATCCAAGCCTCCTGAGTATTC
>NZ_JBQDKB010000046.1:0-28889 GCF_052094685.1 Marinobacter sp. | reverse complement strand
GCCCGGTTCATCACGCCTCCTGACAGCGCGACCGCTAGTGGCCGGATCGACGCTCTTGGCTATTACCGCTCTGCGCCGGGCCGGCAGTGATCCTCGGTAGCGGTGCACTCTACCCCGCGTTGGCCAAGCCCGAATGATATCTGAGCCATGCTCTCACGTGTAATCCCGACAATGATCAGATCAACTCACAACGAAAGCGAGAACCCTGACCACACCAAACGCCGCAACGCCCCAGATAACAGGCCAGCCCAGTGATTTCGTTCTCCACCAGACCAGCAGGGTGATACACACCCCAACGGCGGTTGCTAACCAGGCATTCAGGGTTGCGGTTGCCGGTACCAGTGAGGTGCCCAGCATTGCGGCGATCATCACCGGGCCAAGGACACCCAGCCATCCAGGCATGGCCGCTGTACTCCCCTGGCTGTCCTCCCGGCCCAGGCGCCTCTGCATCCACACCAGCGGCAGCAAGCGCATCAGCAAGGTGCCCACCGCCGCAACCATCACGGCCACCCAAAGCTCACTTGCCATTGTATTGCACCTCCGCCCGCGTATTGGCTTGCACCACAAAGAACACCGCAGCGCCCAGAAGCGCGGAAACCGGTATCGCCACATTGGGCAGACCATTGGCCGCGAACAGCAAGGCCACCACAATCGAGCAGCCCAACGCCGCGGCCCATAGCGAGGAGGTGAACCTCGGGGCCAGTAGCACCAGGAACAGCGCCGGCAGCGCGAAGGGCATGATGTCGTTCAGCAATGGCCAGCGCTCGGTCAGCTCCTGCCCCGCAATGGCGCCCAGGGCCGTGCCGCCGACCCAGCTGAACCAGGCCAGAAGCATGGCCCCCGTGAACCACCCCAGGCGTTGCGAGGGCGGCATAGCCGGCAGGCGGGTATGGGCCAGGGCAAAGATCTGGTCCGTCAGCCCGTGCATCAGCCAGAGCCACCGCCGACTGCCGGTTAACCAGGGCGCGAGATTGGGCGCGTAAACCAGATGCCGGGCATTGATCAACAGCGTCATCAGTACCACAAGCCACAGGGGTGCGCCTGAGGCAACCATTCCCACAAACAGGAACTGGGATGCTCCGGCATAAATGACCAGGGAGATAATGATCGCCTCCCAACTGCTGAAGCCGGCCTGATTGGCAATGAGGCCAAATGAGGTTGCTACCGGTATGTACCCGCCCAGCAACGGAATCGCATCCCGCATCCCCTTTACCCAGGCGTGCCGGTGCACACTTATCGCATGATCGGTCATGGCGTCTCACCGTCCTTCTGGTACACGATGGTCACCAGCAGCGTTGCCCAGGCATCCTGGGTGCGATAGATGTGGGGATTTTCCGCGTTGAATGAATGGCTCTGGCCGGCCTGCAGGTGCCTGGCGTGCTCCGTCACACCAACTTCCAACTGACCACTGATAACGGTGACGGATTCCACGGTCCCCGGCGTATGACCCTCAGCTACCCGAGTGGTATTGGGGGCACAGGACATCCAGTAGGCATCCACCCGGGGATCGTCGCCTCCTTGATCTACAAGCCGTACCTGCACACCCTCATCACCAACCGGTACACCAATGGGCGCAACCAGGGTGCCGAATGGCACGTTGAGCTGGCCGGCCAGCCGCCAGATGGTATCCAGGGTCGGATTGCCGTTGCCCTGTTCCAGGCGGGACAAATTCGATTTGGCAACACCCGCTGCTGCGGCAAGCCGGGAAAGCGACCATCCACGAGCCATGCGCAGGGACTGGAGCTGTCGCCCGAGGGTTTGGAGAGAGAGTTGATCCACTTGAACTGCTTCCTGACTGTTCCATTTAAAGAACGTTCTACAAAAGGAACGGGGCAATGTCAATGAATATCAGGCCTGACATTGGCCAGCAGCAGGTCTTTGTGAGTGTTTCAGGTGAGCTCGATCAAAGCAGCCTCCCACCATTTTCAACCGCAAAATCCGGGGTTACCAAGGCCACGCCACCCGCCTCCGTGTGCACCCCGGTCACCAGGCATTCAGACACGAAAGGGCCGATCTGTTTGGGAGGGAAATTGGTAACGGCCAGCACCTGCTTGCCTTTAAGCGTTTCCTTGTCATAGAGGTCAGTGACCTGGGCACTGGATTTACGAACGCCGATTTCAGGACCAAAATCCACTTTCAACTTGTAGGCGGGTTTTCGTGCTTCAGGAAAATCCTCCACCTCGATGATCGTGCCGATCCGTAGCTCTACCTTTTCAAAGTCATCCCAACGAATCATCTTCAACTCCTCCGTAACAAAGATTGATCAATAAATCGTGTCAGGCTCGGGCACCGGCTGCCGCTTTGCCCTGCCGGCAATTAAAGAGCCCAACACGATCAGAACACTGGCGGCCATAACAGCACTTGTGGCTTCCCCGTAACCTGCGGCGATCAGCAATACCACGGAAATAAGCGGAGCACTGTAAGCCAGAGTGCCCAGCAACTGGATGTTGCCGTGTTTCACGCCATAGTCCCAAGTAAAAAAGGCGATACCGACCGGCCCCAAACCCAGGCCTAGCACGCCAGCCCATTGAACCCACCCGCTTGGCCACACCGTTGTTTCCCAAATCAGGTGACACACCAGAGCCAGAACAGCGGTCACACCACAAAACCACCCTACGGCATCGGTTGGGACATTTTTTACCAAGCGGGACAGAACAGAGTATGACGACCAGATCAGCGCACAACTGAATGCCACGGCATAACCGCCGATATTGCCAACAGTAAAGCCTGCACTGTTCCTTCCAACCAGCACCCAGCACCCCACAAGCGCAAGACTCGCCCCCAGGATATGGGGTTTGCGCAAGGACTCACCCGGCAACAGCGACGACATCAGCACAATAAACAACGGCCAGAGATAGGCTAGCAGGCTCACTTCTATCGCGGGCGCCAGGGTCATCGCCTTGAAATAGGCAAAATGGTAACCGAACAGACCGCCAACTCCGATGCACCAGGCCAAGGGCGGCTGGCTTATATACCGGGTTCCAGAATGGCCCGCCAGAAACCAGCGAACACACATCAGCAAGAATGCGATGCCAAACGTCATCGACATCAACTGAAATTCCGGAATGTCCCCACCGGTAAGCTTGGTCAACAGTGCAAGCGTTCCCCAGAGAAATACAGAGATGGAGCCTATCCAGGTCGCCGTAACAATGGTCGCCATAACTACCCTCGGAAAGTTGCAGGTGAAAATTGCCGGTTAAAGGGTTCAGAAGGGTGGATTTTATAACCCCACAGGCCAGGCAAGCTTTCGGATTACGGCAGACTTATTTCGACTTTCGGCGAAAATGACTGGGTGATTTGCCGAAGTGGCGGGAAAAGCGATCACTGAACGCCGAAAGTGAGCGGTAGCCCACACAATCGGCTATACGCTGAATATCAAGGTCTGACTGCGCCAGTAAACGCCAGGATTCCTGCATTCGCACCTCGGTCAGGTAATGGTGCGGTGTCATGCCAATCTGTACACGAAACAGCTCATTAAGCTGTCGAATGCTCAGGTGGGCCACAGACGCGAGTTCGGCAGCGGTAATTTTTCTGTGGAAGTTATCGTCAATGAATTGCTTTGCCGCAGATACTCGCCGGTCCAGGTTCAGTTTGTCGCCGTGCCGTTCCTGTAGAAGCTGAATTAACAGCAGCAACATCTGGTGCTCTGTGTGGGATGACCCCGCACCGTTTGACAATTGCGAGTGCAGAAACTGGACGTAGTGGAGTAAGGCCGGATCCAGGTCAACAAAGAAGGGAAGCCGATCCAGTGCCGGGGCCAGGGACTCTGGCAAATCAGCCACCAGAAACTGATTTACCTCCGTTGCACAATACCCGTGATCACGTCCGGACGGGATAACAGCGGCCCGGTTACGCGCGACAGCACCCTCGGTTTTGTCGACAGACAGCGAGAGCTTACCCAGCAGGGGCAACACCAGTTGGTGGTGACCGTGAGTGTGTTGTTTGCCCTCGTTATCATAACTTCGCAGGTGAAGGTTTACGCCGGATGCTGCCATATACGGAGTATATTCGAATGTCTGTGCGTGTGGCGCCAGTCAGGAAAACCCGCATTCTCGCACCAAGTTTGCGATCAGTTCACCCGCAGGCATCTCTCGGGCCAGCGGAGCGCCTTGCCCAGCCCAATAAGCGGAGAATTCCAGGCTGCCCTTGGCCACAGAAGCGGCTGCCAGGGCTTTTCCTGCATCATAGGCCATTGGGTAACCGGGTATTGCTGGTGCATCCAACCGATCAATTTCCGTGTGAAAGCGGTTCACAATACCCCTGGCTGGGCGTCCTGAAATCGCACTGGTGATCTGCGTGTTCCGGCAGCGGTCACTTTTCAGTACAGCGCGATAATTGGCATTGGCCCCGGATTCCGCGCAGAGAATAAACGCTGTTCCCAGCTGAGCACCCACCGCACCGGCTTCCAATACGGCGCTGATTGCCTGCCCATTCATCAGCCCCCCTGCTGCAATAACCGGAACCTTTACCGTGGCGCAAACCAGACGGGTAAGAGCCAGCGTGCCCAGCCGTTGATCACCCTTCTCTGGTTCGAACACTCCGCGATGCCCTCCCGCCTCGGAGCCCTGAGCCACAACGAAATCGACACCTGAAGCTTCAACAACCAAGGCTTCCTCAAGAGTTGTTGCACAGCCAAAGGTTGCAATGCCTGCGTCGCGAAGGGACTGAATCCAATCCACAGGGGGCAACCCGAAATGAAAGCTGACAACCGCGGGTTTCTCCTGCAGCAGCATGTCCAGGGTAGCCCGGTTCTCATTGAAACTCTGGTACGGCGTGGTTAACTGTGAGGGAGACGCGGCATCAAACTGCTCGAAAAACGGTTGAAGATGTTTGATCCACTCCAATTCCTGCTGCGGGTCTGGAACCGCTGCCTGATGACAGAAAACGTTGACGTTAAATGGCTTGTCGGTCAACGCGCGGGTTGCCGATATCATCTCTCGCGCCTTTTCCACCGTGCTTACCCCTATTCCGATCGAGCCTAATCCGCCAGCATTTGATACGGCGGCTGCAAGCTCTGGCGCTGAAACGCCGACCATCGGTTACTAGATGATGGGATACGGGGCTTTAATGCTACGGGTCAGAGCGTTCGAGACAGTCATGGTGGCTTCTATACCTCCAGGTTGAACCTGCTATCGAATTTCTATTTAAAACAGAACTGGTTTGGTCATCGCAAGATGAAAGATAACCGATACCTGAGCCAACGCCAGCACTGCCGCCACAAGTCGAACCGGGCGCGACACGGTCACCTTCAGAGCGAAGAGACCGGCGGCGATATAGCCCAACAGTAAGAATATCTTGGCCAACAACCAACCCTGGCTGAGCGGGTTCCAACCCCCAACAAACAGCAGACTGATGGCTGCGATCAGTAGCACCGTGTCGTTTGCGTGAGGAATCCAGCGTAGCGGGGTCTGGCGCCAACCGGGTCTTCCTACGGCATCGAACAGTAGTCGTAATGTAAACAAGGCAACGGTAAGGTACGCCGCAGTCATGTGAACATGCTTCAAAATCACGTATGAGCTCATAAATCATTCCATTGTGAATCAAAACGATAGCGGCATTGTACGCAAAGATACTCCCAACCGGGTATGTTATTTCAGCCCGCGGGTGGTTAACATATAAATAACATATATGTATTAGCAGGAACCAACATGCAAGCGATCCCCACATCTTCCAAAACCGATTCCGCCAGCATTAGCCAGCTGTTCAGCTATCCATTCCGAATATTCTTTCTATCCATGACCTTACTGGCACTCTTAGTGATCCCGGCTTGGGTGTTACAAGTAACTGGCACTATCAACATGCCACTGGCAATGCCGGGGCTGTTTTGGCACCAACACGAAATGCTGTTCGGGTTCTTGTCGGCAGCCATCGCCGGGTTCTTGCTGACGGCGGTGTGCGTATGGACCCAAACTGAGCGCACTCATGGCTTCCGGCTTGTAATACTGTGGGGTGTTTGGCTAGCCGGGCGACTGCTGCTGGCATTTGGCGCGGATGTACCAGACTGGCTGGTTCAAGTCGTTAACCTCGCCTTCTTACCACTAGTAATGTTGGATACCGGATGGCGTGTTTGGCATGCCAAACAAAAAAGGCAGCTAATGATTCTGGTGGTTCTGGGCATTCTGTGGTTGATGCAGATCGGGTTTGTTACTCGCCTGGATATGGCCTTCAGCCACGGTGCACTAATTATCGCCATGGCGCTGATCGGTATTGTTGGCGGGCGCATCACTCCAGCGTTTACAACCGGTTGGCTGCGCCAGCGCGGGTTGGACCCCAGCGCTGTAAAAACTGTCCCGGCGCTAGACATGGCCGCCTTATTTTCCATGATCCTGCTAACCGCTTCACTGGTTACCGGCTGGCAAACGCTCACCGGCGTTCTGGCTATTGTCGCCGGCACCCTTACACTGGTTCGTCTGGCTAACTGGAAGGGCTGGCTGGCGCGCAAAGATCCCTTACTGTGGGTTCTGCATCTGTCGATTCTCTGGGTGCCTATTGCTCTGTACCTCTTGGCCGGCACTTTGTTTGCCGGCTGGCCGTCCAATGCCTGGAGCCACGCAGCGGGCACAGGCGCCGTCAGCTGCCTTATTCTGGGAGTCATCGCCCGAGTAACGCTGGGCCACACTGGCCGCCCATTGGTACTCCCAAAAGGTATGGTTGTCGCGTTTATTGCTGTTCAGCTTGCTGCTGTCATTCGCGTACTTACTGCGCTTGATATCATACCCTGGCACCCTGGGATTGGCAGTAGTAGCTTGCTCTGGATTTTCGCCTATGGCATGTTTTTGGTGCGCTACACAAAAATACTCGCAAGCCCTCGGCCAGACGGTCGCGTTGGTTGAAAATCACCAAATAGCCACTAATGGTCAATAGCGACTGGCGAAATACCAGCTAAAGTATCAGTAAATCATTCTGTAACAGAGACAATGGCACTATGAACCCGGATCATTTTGACAAAGAAGACCTGATTAAATGCGGTCATGGCAAACTTTTCCCGGGCGCCACGCGGCTGCCCATTGATGAAATGTTGATGGTCGACCGTGTCACCCACGTAGGTACGGATGACGGCCTTTATGGTAAGGGCAGCCTGGTAGCGGAACTGGACATTAACCCAGACCTTTGGTTTTTCAAAGTGCATTTTGTGGATGACCCCGTCATGCCAGGCTGCCTTGGCCTTGATGCCATGTGGCAGTTGGTGGGTTTTTACCTGGCATGGGACGGCAGCGAAGGTAAAGGCCGCGCACTGGGCGCCGGAGAAGTAAAATTCACCGGCCAGGTCCTGCCCACCAACAAAAAAGTGCGCTATTACCTCGACATTAAGCGCGTGATCAAACGTAAACTTACGTTGGCGATTGCCGACGGACGTATGGAAGTGGATGGCAAGGAAATCTACACAGCCAAAGACCTGCGGGTTGGCGTATTCTCTTCCACCGATGATTTTTAGGAGTTAGCAAGATGCGGCGTGTTGTTATCACCGGTATGGGGATTGTCTCCAGCCTAGGCACCAATCAGAAAGAAGTAACTCGTTCCCTACGGGAATCCATACCCGGCATTGGCTTCAGCGAAGAGGCTCGTGATAACGGTTTGCGCAGCCACGTTTGTGGCCAGATTGATCTGGACCTACCAGCACTGATTAACCGCAAGCTCTTGCGTTTCATGTGCCCAGCGGCTGCCTACACGTATCTCGCGGCTTGCGAGGCCATTGAGCAAGCAGGGCTAACCGAAGAACACCTCACGGCGAACAGCACGGGCGCTGTTTTCGGCACTGGCGGCGCATCCACTGTCGAACTGATGGACGCCATTGACACCCATAGGGAAAAAGGTATTCGCAAAGTTGGCCCATACCGCGTGCCTCGCACCATGGGCAGCTCCATAAATGCCACTATCGCCACAGCCTTCGGCATTACTGGCATCAACTATGGCATTACGTCAGCCTGCGCAACCAGTGCGCACGCAATTGGCCATGCGGCAGACCAGATTGCTCTCGGGCGCCAAGATGTCATGCTGGCCGGCGGTGGTGAGGATATCCACTGGACACTAAGCCTAATGTTCGATGCCATGGGCGCGCTTTCAACCAAATATAACGACAACCCAGGAATGGCTTCGCGCACCTACGATAAAGACCGAGATGGCTTTGTTATCTCCGGCGGCGGCGGCACTGTAGTGCTCGAAGCTCTGGAACATGCAGAGGCTCGTGGCGCAAATATCATTGCGGAGCTGGTTGGCTTTGGCGCCACATCAGACGGTGCCGACATGGTTGCCCCTAGCGGCGAAGGCGCCATACGCTGCATGCAGCAGGCGATGAAGGGCCTGGATGGCGAAATCAGCTACATCAACACCCACGGCACCAGCACACCAGCCGGTGATGTAACAGAACTGAACGCCCTGAAACAGACCTTTGGCGACAACATTCCGCCGCTAAGCTCTACCAAGCCTCTTTGCGGTCACGCCTTGGGCGCAGCTGGTGTTCATGAAGCCATCTACAGCATGATCATGCAAAAAGAAGGCTTTATTGCCCCGTCAGCCAACATCCAGAACCTGGACGAAGGCGCTGAAGGCTACCCAATTGTGCGCGAGCGGATGGACAACCAAAACCTGGATCTCGTGATGAGCAACAGCTTTGGCTTCGGTGGCACCAACGCAACATTGGTATTCAAAAAGGTCTGATCAAAATCAGGAAAGCTTAACAGAGCGGTATTCAGCCGGGGATGTACCCATCCAACGCTTAAACGCCCGGCTGAATGCACTCAGCTCTGAAAACCCAAGCTGTTCGGCTATTTCTACCAGCGGCTTGGTTTTGTCCTGCATATAAGTCAACGCCTGCTTACGGCGCACATCTTCCAGCAGACGGGCAAAGGTTAACCCCTCCCGCTTCAGTTTCTTATGAAGCGTGTACCGGCTCATGTGTAACTGTGACGCCACCACTTCAACGCCCACCTTGCCACGGGCAAGCTGAACACTGATCAGTGAACTCACTCTGTTACTCAATGAAACCCGCACCACCTCTGGGCTCAGAGGCTCTAATGCCATCCTCGGTTCTCCTTACTTACACACTGACTCGGTCAGCTTCGGCCTACAGCGTACACATGTTAGCTGAAAACAATCAATAAGACGTTTGAGCAGGGTCAAGGGAAAGTGAATTAGCTTGCGGCAAAATAGCGAACCACTGACCTACCCGGAGCCTCGATGAACATCCCGGAACTGCTGGCACCTGCCGGCACCCCTGAACACCTTGAAACCGCATTCGCCTATGGTGCAGATGCCGTTTATGCTGGCCAGCCCCGCTACTCCTTGCGGGTACGCAACAACAGCTTTAAAGACGCCACCGCCCTCGGGGCCGGCATACAAAGAGCTCACGCGCTGGGCAAGCAGTTCTACCTGGTATCCAACATTGCACCCCACAATGACAAAGTGCGCTCCTACCTGAGGGACCTGGCACCGGTACTGGAGCACAAGCCAGACGCTTTGATCATGTCCGACCCGGGCCTGATTATGCTAGTGCGGGAAAAATGGCCAGACCAACCCATTCACCTTTCCGTGCAAGCCAACGCAGTGAACTGGGCTACGGTAGAATTCTGGCGTCGCCAGGGCATCGGCCGGGTCATTCTGTCTCGGGAACTCGCCTTGGGCGAAATTCGCGACATCCGCGAGCGGGTTCCAGACATGGAACTGGAAGTATTTGTTCACGGCGCACTGTGCATGGCCTATTCCGGTCGTTGCCTGCTCTCCGGCTACATGAACCACCGGGACGCAAACCAAGGCGCCTGCACCAATGCCTGTCGGTGGAACTACAAAGAAGTTCAGCACGCTCACGACCACACGGGTGATTTGATTGCCTCATCGGCCCAAAGCGATGTTCAAAGCTACGAGCCGAAAGAAATCCTGCTGGAAGAACCCAACCGCCCCGGCAGCTATATCCCCGCCTATGAAGATGAACACGGCACCTACATCATGAACTCCCGAGATCTGCGCGCCGTGCAGCATGTAGCCGAACTGGCAGCCATGGGCGTGCATTCCCTGAAAATAGAGGGGCGCACCAAAAGCACTTATTACGTGGCACGCACCACCCAGATTTATCGCCGGGCAATTGACCAAGCGGTACAGGGCAAAACCTTCGACATGGGCCTGATGAACGAGCTGGAAGCTCTGTCCAGTCGCGGCTACACCGAAGGCTTCTTGCGCCGGCACATGCCCGAGGAATACCAAACCTATGAGCGAGGCTCATCCTATTTGGGCACTCAGCAAGTCGTTGGCACTATCACCGACGACAATGGCCAATGGCTGACCGTTGATGTGAAAAACAAGTTTGCCCCTGGCGATCGGCTTGAGCTGATTACACCTTCCGGCAACCTGCAGTTTTCGATACCTGTTATGGAAAACCGAAACGGCGTTGCTATGGACTACGCACCAGGCAGCGGCCATATCGTTCGCATTCCTCGCCCGCCCCAGACACCTAATACGCTGGAACACAGCTATTTAACCCGTATTCTGCCACCAGAAGGCTAAAGCTCCACGGAGCTTTAGCCTCCGTACAAGCTCATACCAAAGCCGCACAACACCCGCCAGACTTAGCCTCTGCCGGGTGTATTACGCTATAATCGGTTTTCCCAAAATTTAATACCTGACTAATTTACTCTGGTATTGTACAATCTCGAACCAGAAGCATTAGATTAGGCCCCCGCAACCCACTCTGGTTGCCGGCAAACCAAGGGCCTTAGAGCCCACGATGAGAGAATACGGAGCGACGATCATGGCGACCACCGACCAAGAGGTGAACGAACTGATCAAACGGGATTACGAACACGGTTTTGTGACAGAAATCGAAACCGAGACGTTCGAGCCAGGTTTGAATGAAGACGTTATCGCCCGCCTTTCTGCTATTAAGAAAGAGCCGGAATTTATGCTGGAATGGCGCCTCAAAGCCTATCGTCGCTGGCTCGAGATGGAAGAGCCAGACTGGGCGCATGTGGGCTATCCGAAAATCGACTACAACGCGATTTCCTACTACTCCGCCCCCAAGCGCAAAGAAGACATGCCTCAGAGCCTCGATGATGTCGATCCCGAGCTTCTGAAAACTTATGAAAAGCTGGGCATTCCTCTGCATGAGCGTGCTCAACTCGCGGGCGTTGCCGTGGATGCGGTGTTTGATTCCGTTTCCGTAGCCACGACGTTCAAAGAGCCACTGGCGAAAGCAGGTGTTATTTTCTGCTCTATCTCAGAAGCGGTCCGCGACTACCCTGAGCTGGTTCAGAAATACCTCGGCTCCGTTGTGCCTCACACGGACAACTACTTTGCCGGACTGAACGCCGCCGTTTTTTCCGACGGAACCTTCGTATACGTTCCCAAGGGCGTTCGTTGCCCCATGGAACTGTCTACGTATTTCCGCATCAACGCGGCAAACACGGGCCAGTTCGAGCGCACTCTGATCATTGCAGATGAAGGCAGCTATGTTAGCTACCTTGAAGGCTGCACTGCCCCCATGCGCGACGAAAACCAGCTGCACGCAGCGGTGGTCGAGTTGGTCGCGTTGGACGACGCTCAGATCAAATACTCCACGGTGCAGAACTGGTACCCGGGCGATGAAAACGGCAAAGGCGGCATTTTCAACTTTGTCACCAAGCGTGCGGCCTGTATCGGCAAGAACTCGAAAGTTTCCTGGACTCAGGTGGAAACCGGCTCTGCCGTCACTTGGAAATACCCCAGCTGCATTCTGCGCGGTGAAAACAGTGTGGGCGAGTTCTACTCAGTAGCTCTCACCCACAACTTCCAGCAGGCAGACACCGGCACCAAGATGATCCACCTGGGCAAAAACACGTCCAGCACCATCATCTCCAAAGGTATTTCGGCCGGCAAAAGCTCCAACGCCTATCGCGGCCTGGTCAAATTCGGCCCCCGTGCAGAAGGCGCGCGTAACTTCACCCAGTGTGATTCGCTGCTAATCGGCGACCGCTGCGGCGCGCACACCTTCCCGTACATTGAGAGCTTGAATAAATCGGCGATCGTGGAGCACGAAGCGACCACCTCTAAGGTCAGTGACGAGCAAATGTTCCTGTGCCGCCAGCGCGGCATAGATCCGGAACAAGCCGTTTCCATGATTGTGAACGGTTTCTGTAAAGAAGTGTTCAAGGAGCTTCCCATGGAGTTTGCGGTTGAGGCCGGCAAGCTTTTGGAAGTCAGCCTTGAAGGCTCGGTTGGTTAAGACTAGAGAACCCAAAGCATCGCGCAAGCAAACAGAATTCAGACGGTTAAAATAGAGAGAAGCCTACAAATGCTGAGCATCAAAAACCTGCACGCATCCGTTGAGGGCAAAGAGATCCTCAAGGGCATCAACCTGGAGATCAAGGCCGGGGAAGTACACGCCATTATGGGCCCGAACGGGTCAGGCAAAAGCACCCTGTCCCAGGTGCTCGCAGGGAACGACGCATTTGAAGTAACCTCAGGTGACGTCACCCTGAACGGCGAAGACCTGCTGGAGAAAGCAACTGAAGTACGAGCGCGCGAAGGCGTGTTCCTGGCGTTTCAGTACCCGGTAGAGATTCCGGGCGTCAGCAACATGCAGTTCATGCGCACGGCCGTGAACTCCATGCGCCACCATAACGGCGAGCCGGAAATGAACGCCGCTGAGTTTATGAAGCTGGCGCGAGAAGTATCAAACCAGGTGGACCTGGACCCCGCCTTCCTCAAGCGTGGCGTAAACGAAGGTTTCTCCGGCGGCGAGAAAAAGCGCAACGAAATCTTGCAGGCACTGTTGCTGAAGCCAAAGTTGGCCATCCTCGATGAAACCGACTCAGGGCTAGATATCGACGCACTGAAGGTGGTTTCAGATGGCGTGAACGCCCTGCGCTCCGAAGACCGATCCATTCTGATGGTTACACACTATCAGCGCCTGCTCGATCATATTGTGCCGGATTACGTACATGTTCTGGCAGATGGCAAGATTGTAAAATCCGGTGGCCCCGAGCTTGCTCTGGAACTGGAAGAGCGCGGTTATAGCTGGCTTGGTATAAAGGATGAGGCAACTGCAGACAGCTCAGCTCTCTCCAACTCAGCCAATTAAGGAGATCGCGGAATGAAACCAGCACCGACTCTTTCCACCGCGTTTCTGCACCCGGCTGGCCAGGCGTTGCCAGAGCCACTGCTGGCACTGCGCAAGCGGCGCGGTGCCGCCTTGGTAGACATGCCATTGCCAACGCGTAAAACCGAAAACTGGAAGTACTCCAGCAAATATCTGAAGCTGACCGATGAGATGGCCATCTCTCTGCCCACTGCTGGCAAAACCGGCAGTGCATTGGCCGTTCCCGGCTTCAAGGTGGTGTTCATAAACGGCGTAATGATGCCGGAAGCCAGCGAGTACCCGGACCTGAACGACATCCTGATTCAGCGCTTCGGCGACCTGTCAGACTCCGAAGCCAGCGAACTGGCCGAGCGCCTGGACAGCACTCTGGATAGCAAAGCTGTACAACTGGCCGGCCTGAACTCGGCTCGTTTTGAAGATGGCCTGGTGATTCGTCTGAAGCCAGATGCCGTTCTTGATCAACCACTGTTTGTCATCCATGAGGTGACAGCAGATGCCAGCGGCTCTGCCTTCCCCCGCATTTTTGTGGATGCCGGCCGCAACAGCCAGATCACTCTGGTTGAAGAATATATCTCAAGCGGCGAAGAACCCGTGCTAGTGAATTCCGTAACCGAGTTTGCGCTTGCAGAAGGCGCGAATGTTACCAACGTTCGCTTAAACATGGGTGGCGAGAACATTCAACACGTAGGCGCCACCGGCGTACTTCAGCAGCGCAGCTCACGTTTTGAGAGCCACTGCGTAGGCTTTGGCGGCCCTCTTCGTCGCCATGACCTGCAAGTACGACTGGAAGGCGAAGGCGCTGAGTGCAAACTTAACGGCGTAGTGGTTACCCAAGGCACGCAGCATTACGACAACCACACCACTATCGAGCATGTGGCGGCCCATTGCGACAGCGAAGAGACCTATCGCAACATTGCGGCAGACAAATCTCACGCAGTATTCAACGGCCGGATTCATATTCACCAGGATGCCCAAAAGTCCAACGCGAATATGAACAACAAAAACCTGCTGCTCTCTACCGGTGCGGAAATCGACACCAAGCCAGAGCTAGAAATCTATGCCGATGACGTCAAGTGTGCCCACGGCGCTACCATCGGCCAACTTGATGAAGAATCGCTGTTTTATCTGGTTTCACGGGGCATTGGCCGCAGAGAAGCCAACGTACTGCTGACCATGGCATTCATCAACGAGCTGGTGGTACAAATTCCGGTGGAAGCCGTAAGAGATACGGTGCAAGCCCGCCTGAACCAGTTCTTTGATCAAGCATTCCAGGAGATCTAACCAGTATGAGCGATCTGTCCGTGGCAAACACAGCTACCCGCAAGGCGTTTGACGTACAAGCCATTCGCCGGGACTTCCCTATCCTGTCGCAACAGGTTAATGGGAAGCCGCTGGTGTATCTGGATAACGGCGCGTCGGCCCAGAAGCCGTCCGTTGTTCTGGATGCCATGGATCGCTATTACCGGGAAATGCACTCCAACGTACACCGGGGTGCTCACACCCTGGGCGACCGGGCAACCTCGGCGTTTGAAGGCGCCAGGGAAACCGTGCGCAGCTTTGTGAATGCAGCCAGCACCCAGGAAATCATCTGGACCCGTGGCACCACCGAAGCCATCAACCTGGTAGCCAATGGCCTGGCACCACGCCTTAAAGCCGGCGATGAGATTCTGGTGAGCCACATGGAGCACCACGCCAACATAGTGCCTTGGCAGATGATCGCCGAGCGTACTGGTGCGAAAGTGGTGCCGATTCTAGTCACGCCAGAAGGCGAGCTAGACATGGGCTCGTTCAACAGCCTGTTGAACGACCGCACCCGCGTACTAGCCATCACACATGTTTCAAACGTTCTGGGTACGGTTAACCCGGTTGCCAAGATGATCAGCCTGGCCAAAGCTCGCGGCATCATTACCCTGCTTGATGGCGCCCAAGCCGTACCCCACTTCCAGCCAGATGTGCGGGCATTGGATTGCGATTTTTACGTGTTCTCCTCCCACAAACTGTTTGGGCCAACCGGCATCGGTGTGCTGTATGGCAAAACCGCGCTGTTGGAAGACATGCCTCCGTATCAGGGTGGCGGCGAGATGATTGAGCGGGTAACGTTCGAGCGCACAACCTGGAACACCCTGCCCTACAAATTTGAAGCTGGCACACCGGCTATCGCTGAGGCCGTTGGCCTTGGTGCAGCTATCAACTACCTGAACCGCCTGGACAGAGCGGCGATGGAAACGGCCGAAAATGCTTTACTGGATCGAGCCAACCAACTGGTTGAGACGGTTCCAGGCATGAGTATTATCGGTACCGCAAAGCACAAAGTGCCTGTGATGTCCTTTAAAATTGAGGGATTGCATCCTAGTGACATAGGGACTTTACTGGATCAGCAGGGTATCGCTATTCGCACCGGCCATCATTGCGCCATGCCACTGATGGATTTCTACGGAGTTCCCGGTACAGCGCGGGCCTCCTTTGCGTTCTACAATACATTGGACGAGGTGGATCAATTATTTACCGCCTTGCAAAAAGTTCAGCGCTTATTTGCCTGATGGAGGAGACACCATGACAGCTGAAGTCTTCACACCGACCGTCGGCGTTACCATGACGCCAAACGCCGTCAAGCACGTGCGCAAGCAACTCGACAAAGCCGCGAACGCCAAAGGCATTCGGCTGGCCATCAAAAAGAGCGGATGCTCTGGCTTCAAATACGAAACCCAATGGGTTGATGAAGCCTCAGCCGACGACAAAGTGTTTCACATTGATGGCGTTGACGTGTTTGTGAAAGAGGAACATCTAGCCTTGGTGAACGGCATCGAGATCGATTTCGTGACCGAGGGCGTGAACTCCCTGTTCCAGTTCCGCAACCCAAACGCCACCGCCGAGTGCGGGTGTGGTGAGAGCTTTACCGTAACCTAATTCTGCCCCCTCTCGCGCCAAATGAGGTTTAACCAGGCATGCAAGAACGTGAAGTCGTCCTGACCAAACGCGAGGTGGAAGCCCGCCTTGTTCCAACCGGAACAGAAGTGATGATTCCGGTAGACAGCTTTGTGACCATCACACAGTCACTGGGCGGTACCTTTACCGTTGCAGTCAACGGCAATCTTTGTCGCATCGAAGGCCACAATGCCGACGCCTTGGGCAAGAAGCCACTAGAAAGCAGCTTCGAAACACCTGCCGACGGAACCATTAACGAAAACCAGGTATGGGAAGCCATACGCAACTGCTACGACCCGGAGATTCCGGTCAACGTGGTAGATCTGGGCCTGATTTACGAGTGCCGAATCGAAAACGGCACCGCCGAAGGCAATCACATCTTCATCCTGATGACCCTCACCGCCGCCGGTTGTGGCATGGGCCCAGTCATTACCGATGATGTGAAGTCCAAGGTGGAGCACGTACCCAACGTGGATAAGGTAACTGTAGAGCTAACCTTTGATCCGCCCTGGAACAACGATATGCTCACCGACGAAGCCAAGCTAGAACTGGGAATGTTGTAAATGCCAGCTACGGAACAAGATTTTCTGGACAACCCACTAGGAACAAACCCATCGTTAGAAGACGTACTAGACGGCTTCGAATTTCTCGACGACTGGGAAGATAGATACGCGTTTATTATTGATCTTGGCAAGCAACTGCCAGCCTTCCCGGACGACGCCCGAATTGAAGAGAACTACGTTCACGGCTGTCAGAGCCAAGTTTGGGTAATTTCTCACTTCGATGAGGCCAGCGGCAATCTCTACTTGCTGATAGATTCCGACGCCATGATCGTGCGTGGTCTTGCAGCCATGATCACTATTGCACTGAACGGCAAAACCCCAAGAGATTTGTTGGCAACGGATATCGACGAGTTGTTTGAACGGTTGGACCTGTTTCGCCACATTTCCCCTACCCGGGGCAACGGCTTGCGCTCGATGGTAGGGAAGATACGGGATATTGCGGCGGCTGAAATAGCAGCCTGAACCAAGACCTTGTCTACGCTGTGTTAGTGAATAACGGCGTAGTCGCCCTTCTGAATATTGATATGGGAACCGAGCTTCGGCATCCAAGCCCTTGCGGAGTCTAGCGACAGGCTGTGAATGTGCAGCTCTACGTCCGTATCCCAAAGCTGAGCCGGTTCGTCTGGCCGAGCCAGCGAGTGCTCAGCCCGCACCAGCCTCATTTTTGCGCCAGGCAATAACCCCGAAGGCGTTCCTACATCCAGCAGCAGATCCTTCCCAGTAACCTCGATAATCGGAACAAGCATTGGTTGGCAATCAAGCTGGGCGATCACATCTGATGTCATATCCCCCAACACTTTTTCTACAGCCTGCCCATATGCTGTTTCATAGAAACGGGGCGACCCAAAACTTATCCGATCGCTGCGAGACTCATCCCAGCGGCCAGATCCGGAATACCGTTTTTCCATAACAACCCTTCCGGTATAGCCATCGTGCACAGTGATATCCAACTCAAAATTTCGGCTGGTATCAGAGCTAAACAAAGCTCGTTTAATCTTTGACCCGTAATCGGTATTCCAGGCAGCCGGGTCGTTTATGCCCACATCACGGATAACCCCAGACATCACAAACTGAGCCCCCATCTCACGGCTGACCGCGGAATATTTACCGAGCTTATTACCAGGCCCGACCATCATTGTTGGGGCCGCCGTGCGACTGGCATACATCTGCCACTGTGGGGCGGAGAAAGCCTGCACTTGTTCTGATTGCTCAAACCGCTGATAAAGGGAGGTAGAGACAGCGTTTCCTACATTGCTCAAACCACCAAAAACCGACTGATCTGGGTGCTCAAGAGGAAAACCGGCGACGGCCAGCTTTTTCCGATACTTCTGCGCATCTGCACTCGGGCATTTTGGATTCGGCTCAAAAACCTCGGCGCCCTGCTCTTGGCGGATAGTTTTTGCATAGGCATCAAGCACACCTTGTGTGCGCCCTACTTCCTTGGTGACAACCAAATTAACGGGCTTGCGCCGCACTTTCTTGGGCTCCTCCGCTTCCTTAACGTCATCACCGCCAGTTGCAGGCTTTTGCCCATGGGCTAAAGCCTGCCCCGCAAGCAAAGCGATGCATAAGCCCGAAACGAGCGCCAAGCCCCGGCGTACCGAGAAAGCAGCAGACCCGCTTTTAAACATGAGCAATTCTCCATCTGCAGGAACCCAGACAAAATTCCGAAAACATATCGTAAAGTGAAATAACATGAAAATTTCATGCCAGCTTTGATCATTCGGCCACTAACACTCGCCAGACATACGGGCTTACTCCCCACAGCAACTGTAATAGTGCCGAGCAAGCGGCAACTCTCTGCCGGTTTTCTGCGCGCCGATTTCTCGAACGATTCAGCCCGCAACATCCGTACCCCTAACCCCAGCTCCTCGATACCGCACATCTGACCTTCGTTCACAATTTAAAAACAAATGGTTACCGCATATGTCATGTCCAAGTACGGATATTGCTCTAACATTGCACCCACTTAATCATTCAACAATACACTTTCGTTCGTAGGTAACCGAATGCACCAATATCGCTTGTCCAGACTGTTCATTGCCGTGGGTTTATCCGTTGCTGCCACCTCCACGCTTGCCAGCCCTCAAGCATTTATGTCTTCACGTTCATTCGCTATGGGTGGGACAGGTGTAGCCGTTGCTCACCCTTCAAACGCCACTTCGGCAAATCCAGCCATGATGGCCGCTGATCACCATTCATGGTCAGATGATTTCGGTCTTACTCTGCCGTCCGTCAACGTACGGGTTGCAGATGAGGAAGAAACGATTGATCAGGTTGATGACATTCAGGATGTTATTGACGAGTTTGATTCTCTTGTAAGCAGCATCAAAAGTAGCTCGAACCCCTCGTCAGGTGATGCGGCACAGCTTGCAAATTCTGCCGCAGATCTAAGGGATCGCCTGGTTGGTTTCGACAAAGACACCATGCGCGCCAACATCGGCCTGGGTCTCGCACTGGCCGTTCCAAGTAAAACCTTGTCCGTGGGTTTTTTCACTAACGCAAATCTTACAGCAACGGTACGTGGTGACCTTTCAAACGGTGACCGGGTATTCCTTGATACCGTTGTAAGTACAGCGCAGAACGGAACGCCTGGCGCGGTACAGGGTGTCATCAACAGCGCCCCCGTTGATCAAGACGGCAACATCATTTTCAACTCTCAAGGCCGCATTTTGGCGTCAGCCGTGGGCGAATTCGGAATATCCTTTGCACACGCACTAGAACTGAATAGCGGCGACACGATTCAGTTGGGAATTTCCCCAAAGTATGTCCAACTGCAAACCTTTCAGTACACAGAAAGCGTCTCTGGTTTCGAAGACGATGAGTTCGATGGGGATCAATATCAAACAGATAAGGGTGGGTTCAACCTTGATATAGGTGCCGCTTACGCCTTTGGTGATGAGAAGCAGTGGAACGCAGGCATCGTAGTTAAAAACCTCATTCCCATGAAGCTGGATTCTGCTGCAAGCCGTCAAGATCTTGGTGAAGAAGTGCGCACCCTCAAAGTAGGCCCCATGGCCACCGTGGGCATCGCCCACAAGAGCACTTACCACGTTGTTACCGCCGAAGTAGACCTTACCCAAAAAGAAGCCTTTGGTTTTGAAGACGACACGCAATGGCTTGCCGTAGGTGCAGAGCTTGATGCCTGGCGCTATGCCCAGCTTCGTGTGGGTGCTCGTTACAACCTGGCCAGCAACGACGACAACGATGGTATTGCGGAAGAAACTCAGTTCACCGCCGGCCTGGGCTTGAATCTGTTTGGCGCACGCTTTGATCTCGGCGCTTTGATTAGCGATGCTGACATGGGCGTAGCTTTGGAGCTAGGTACCGCTTTCTGATCCTGCTTTGAGTGTTATTTATTGGGTCAGGCAAACTCCAATTTGCCTGACTCGCCTGGGAAACGGATAATTCCCGGACACTTCTTAGCAAGGAACCCTACCCTTCATGCAAACCTATTTGGTTGGCGGCGCCGTTCGCGATAAATTACTGGGCCTGAGAGTCAAAGACCGGGACTGGGTGGTGGTTGGCGCAACACCAGAGCAAATGCTAGCCAAAGGTTTTACCCAGGTAGGCTCAGACTTCCCCGTATTTCTGCACCCGAAAACTCATGAGGAATATGCCCTCGCCCGCACCGAACGCAAACAGGGCCACGGCTACCATGGCTTCAGCGTTTACAGCGCGCCAGATGTCACCCTTGAAGAAGACCTGCTACGCCGGGATCTCACCATTAACGCTATGGCACGCTCCGAAGAAGGCGAGCTGACTGATCCCTTCAATGGCAGAAAAGACCTGGAAGCGCGGGAGCTGCGGCACGTATCGGAAGCGTTCAAAGAAGATCCTCTGCGCATTCTGAGAACCGCCCGCTTTTCAGCACGCTTTCAACCTCTAGGCTTTGGTGTTTGCACAGAGACCATGGCTTTGATGCGCGCCATGGTGGCTGATGACGAAGTGGAACATCTTGTTGCTGAGCGCGTGTGGCAAGAGATTCAGCGGGCAATCCATGAACTGTCGCCATGTACGTTTTTTCAGGTGCTAAGAGACTGTGATGCTCTCACCGTGCTGATACCCGAGCTCACTCCCGATGCTGAATTCAGTGCTGCCATGGATGCACTGCAGCGGGTTCATGTGCAGGAAGGCTCTACGGCAGAGCGTTTTGCCGCACTGCTCGCCCCCCTCGATGAACTTACCTGCATGGCAAGGGCCAAGGCGCTGAAAGCACCGAATGACTGCCAGCAGCTTGCCCGATTGGTTGCGGGGTGTATTTCCGTAATCCGGCAGCTCCACTCCACGCAACCAGATGCAGGCACGTTGCTTGAGTTGCTGGAAAAAGTCGACGTATGGCGGCGGCCGGAGCGCTTCTCGCAGCTAGTCAATGTGCTTGAATGCACCCTCCCCAACAGTGATCAGGCACAACTAGCACCACTCAAAGCAGCCGCAGATGCCGCCTCGGGCGTAGACCCTCAAGCACTGATCAAGCAGGGTTTTGCCGGCAAAGAGCTGGGTGGCGCCATTCGGGCAGAGCGCCTGGCGCGTATATCTCAAGCCGTCAGCCGTTAACGCTGGGGTTGCTCTGCGCTTTTGCAGGCTGGGCCTTTGGGGCTACAATGCCCGCAGTTTTTTATTCTGTGAGGGCTCGAGCTAGCTTTGCTGCCCGACACAGCACAATCATTTAATCGGAGAATTTCCATGCGTGATGTTGTTATTGTTGCCGCCAAACGTACTGCTATCGGCACGTTCGGTGGAGGCCTTTCCAGCCTTCGAGCAGATCAGCTTGGCTCCGTCGTTATCAAGGCACTGTTAGAAGAGACCGGCGTTACCGGCGACCAGATCAGCGAAGTGCTGCTGGGCCAGGTTCTAACCGCAGGCTCGGGCCAGAATCCAGCTCGCCAGTCGTCTATCAATGCAGGCATTCCAGCTTCTGTGCCAGCAATGACCATCAACAAGGTGTGTGGCTCTGGCCTCAAGGCTGTTCACATGGCGGCTCAAGCAATCCGCTGTGGCGATGCTGAAATGATTATTGCGGGCGGGCAGGAAAGCATGAGCCTGGCACCCCACGTTCTACCCAACAGCCGCAACGGCCAGCGTATGGGCAACTGGACCATGATCGACACCATGGTTACCGATGGGCTCTGGGATGCGTTCAACGATTACCACATGGGCGTAACTGCTGAAAACATTGTTGAAAAGTACGGTATCAGCCGTGAAGAGCAGGACGAATTCGCCGCAGCCTCCCAGCAAAAGGCGGTTGCTGCTCGCGAGGCTGGCCGCTTCGATGGCGAAATCGTGCCGGTATCTATCCCCCAACGTAAGGGCGACCCGGTGGTTGTCAGCAAAGATGAAGGCCCCCGCGACGGTGTAACCGGCGAAAGCCTTGCCAAGCTGCGCCCGGCGTTCAAGAAAGACGGCACGGTGACTGCCGCCAACGCCTCCTCCCTCAACGATGGCGCAGCGGCTGTAATGGTATGCAGCGCTGAGAAAGCCAAAGAGCTGGGCCTGACCCCTCTGGCCACTATCAAGGCCCAAGCCAATGCGGGCGTTGATCCCACTATTATGGGCACTGGCCCAATTCCCGCCAGCCAACGCTGCCTGAAAGTGGCCGGCTGGAGCGTTGACGATCTAGATCTGATTGAAGCCAACGAAGCGTTTGCCGCTCAGGCCATCTCCGTAAACCGCGATTTGGGTTGGGACACCAACAAGGTCAACGTGAATGGCGGTGCGATTGCACTGGGCCACCCAATTGGCGCTTCTGGCTGCCGTATTCTGGTGTCGTTGCTGCACGAAATGGTTCGCCGTGATGCTAACAAGGGCCTCGCAACCCTGTGCATCGGTGGCGGTATGGGTGTTGCCCTGGCTGTGGAGCGCTAAGCGCGATGCTGAATGTGGTGCTGTACGAGCCGGAGATACCGCCTAATACGGGTAATATCATCCGGCTGTGCGCCAACACCGGTTGCCGGCTGCATTTGATTGAACCTCTGGGGTTTACTCTGGAAGACAAACAAATGCGCCGGGCCGGGCTGGATTACAGCGAATACGCCACGGTAAAAGTGCATAAGAACTACCAGGCGTTTCTTGAAAGCGAGCAACCTAAGCGACTATTTGGTTTAACCACCAAAGGCCATCGCTACTACCATCAAGTTGCCTATCAGGATGATGACTACCTGATGTTTGGCCCGGAAACCCGTGGCTTGCCTGCAAGCGTTCGCGAAGGCTTGCCTGCCGAGTACTGTTTGAAGGTACCCATGTGCCCGAATAGCCGTAGCTTGAACCTGTCCAACACCACAGCCCTGGTGGTTTACGAAGCCTGGCGACAGCTTGAGTTTATGGGCGCAACCGCCGAAGGTGAAAGCCTGCCATAAGCTGATACCGGCTCCTCTTCCCGGGGAATCACCAGAGGATAACCTTCCTCCAGCTCCAGAATCCGTGCAGACAAACCATAAACCTCCGCCAGCACACACTCGGTTAGCACTTCTGATGGCTGTCCGGCGATATGGCATTGGCCCTGATGAAGCAGCAGCAACCGGTCTGCAAACCTGGCGGCCAAATTGAGATCGTGGGCGACGGCCAGCACAGCAAAACCACGGCGCTTCGCCAACTGCCGGAGCAATGAAAACACCTGCTGCTGATGCGCCGGGTCCAAAGCCGAGGTGCATTCATCCAGCAACAGCAACACAGGTTCTTGGGTATCCCATATCTGCGCCAACACCCGGGCCAACTGAACCCGCTGCTGCTCACCGCCGGATAAACCTGGCGCAAGGCGGTGTCGCAAATGGGTTATGTCTAGTAGCACCATAAGCTCTTCAAGAATGCCCGCGCTTTTCGACAGGGGCTCAGCCGGACGGCCCAAGCGCACGATTTCTTCTACCGTTAACGGGAAGTTCACTTCCACCCGTTGCGGCATAACCGCCCGTTGCTGGGCCAGCTTTTTGTTTGACCAGTTTTTCAGTGGTTGCCCGGCAAATGTTACCTGCCCGGCACCCATCTTGTGTTCGCCCGCCAGCCCTTTAAGCAGGGTAGATTTGCCGGCACCGTTGGGGCCAAGTACCACAAGTAGCTCACCCGCATCCAGCTGAAAGCCGAGATCACGAACAATTGGCTTGCCAGAAAGAGACACACCCAAGCCGTCGACCTGCAAAAGCATCACACCACCCTCGTTCGCATTAGTAACAACAGAAAAAACGGCCCGCCGATCAGCGCCATCATCAACCCGATAGGCAACTCAGCCGGCGCCACCACCACCCGGGCCAGGCAGTCTGCTCCCACCAGCAGGGTGCCACCGGCCAGGGCACTGGCAGGAATCACAACGCGGTGTCCTGCCCCCAGGGTATGCCGCACCAGATGCGGCACCACCAGGCCAACAAAGCCAATCAGGCCACTGACTGCAACTGCTGCGCCCACTCCCAGGCCAGCAATCAGAATGGCGGCGCGCTTGGTCCAGTCGGTGTTGTAACCCAGGTGGCCAACCACCTGCTCGCCCAGCAAAAAGGCGTCCAGTGGCCGCGCCAGAAACGGCGCCGCACACAGCGCCAACAACAACCAGGGCGCGGCCATGGCGACATCATCCCAGGCTGCATGGCCCAGGCTGCCCATGGTCCAGAAGGTGAGCGAGCGTAATTCTTCATCGGAGGAATAGAAGGTCAGCAAGCCAGTGCCGGCACCGGCAATGGCGTTAATGGCAATACCCGCCAGCAGCAACGTGGCTACGGATGTTTGCCCGGCTCTGCGGGCAATTCGCCAGGCTAGAAAAACCGTGCCGCTACCGCCCACAAACGCCGCTATTGGCAGCGCCCACACTCCGGCCAGATCCAGCCAGCCGCCCAGCCAGGTGCCACCCAGCACAATCACCGCAATGGCTGCCAACGATGCCCCGGCAGACACGCCAATCAGCCCGGGGTCTGCCAGCGGGTTACGGAACAAGCCTTGCAGAATGGCCCCCGAAACCGCCAGCACTGCCCCCACCAAAAAGCCCAGAATCAGGCGCGGCATGCGCACATCAAAGAGCACCATTTTGGCCACCTCATCATCAAGGTCGCCAATCAGCACGCCTAAAATATCGGTGGTGGAAAGCGGGTAAGCGCCACTGGTTATGGAAACCAGAGAGACCGCAACTGCGGCCCCTAAGATCAGCAATAGCGCCGGCCCTTTCGCGAGCCGGCCAGCACCGTCAGTGACCATTGCTGGCCACCTGCCCCACTTCGGCCAGTACACTTGCAACCTCTTCCATGGCCTGGGGCAACCTTGGGCCAAAGCCAAGCAGCAACATGCTGTCGCCCACGTAACGCCGGCCCTGCTTCCAGGCATCCAGCGCCGCCAGTTGCGGCCATTGAGAGATGTCGAACTGCCCAGGGCGGGATTCCGCCACAACAATTACATCTGGCCGGGAAGCAAGCAACGCCTCGCGGCTGGCAGGCTTGTAACCGCTCACCTCGGCCATCGCATTGTTTGCGCCCAACGCTTCAAGCAGCGCATGGGCGGCGGTATCGTTACCGGCAATGGTCACGCCATGGTTACCCGCAGCCATCAGGAACAGCACACGCGCCGATGAGCCATCTACGGCGGCCGCTATACGCTCAACACGGCGCTGCATGTCGGCAACCATGGCATCGGCCTGGGCTTCCTTGCCAACCACCCGGCCCACTTCCCGAATACGCGCCATGGTATCCGCCGGCGAGCGGGCAAGCGGCAGCTGGATAACCTTCACGCCTGCCTGCTTCAGCCGTTCCAGGGTTTTATCCGGGGCGGCTTCATCTGTGGTTAACAGCACATCTGGCCGCAGCGCCAGCACCCCCTCAAACGGCAGAGCCCGCAGATACCCCACCCGTGGCAGCGACTTCACTTCCGCCGGGTAGTTACTGGTGGTATCCACGCCTACAAGGCTGCTCTGCGCCCCCAAGGCGTAGACCGTTTCTGTAATACCGCCATCGGCGCTGACAATACGCGGCTGCCCGGCTTCGGCCAGTGTTACGAAGGAGAGGCAGGCTGCGCACAGCGCAACCAAAGCCATCAGGCGCATAGAGCACTCTCCAGCGTTGCAACTTCACGCTGCCAGTGTGTAGATTCGGGGTTGCCCGGTTTGCGGTCGCCAAACAGCGTAATCACAATCTCGCCATCTGCGTTGTAGCCTTCCAGCGATGTAATGGTGCCATCTGTCGACGGCCTGCGAACCACGAACCAATCGGTGATTCCGTCGGTATTCGCGTGCAGGTTGAACCCTTTATCCAACACGTTCATCCAAGGGCCCATGCGCTTTATGTTGTCCACCGTTCCAGCGAAGATTTGGACAATGCCCGGGTTGCCTACGAACACCATAATTGCGCATTCGCTGGCTTTCGCCTGTTCCATAATTTTATCTAGGGGCGAACGAACCTTATCGGTGGTAGTTTTCAGGCGGGTAATCCACTCAGAGCCGACAAGTTCTAGCGCCGTCAGTCGATCTACTTTGTTGCGCTTGAGCATGGCGTGGAAGTGATGGACATCCTTAAGCACGGCCCAGTCTTTGCGCAGTGCCTCCACATCAATGGCATTGGCATCGGCACGTGGCTGCCGGATAGGTGCTTCAGCCAACTGCAGTGTGGGTATTGAGCTGTCTAGATAGCTCCCCAACAGCGCATCCCAAGCGGCAGTGTTTGTAGCTTCGGTTTTGTAAATCTTGTGCAACGCCAAGCCGTAGACACTGAAGAACTGCATGCTTTCCCGCGTGATTTTTCCGGTGTTCTCGGTGACCAGGTATCCGTGGGCCCACTGGTTCAGGAACACCCGAACATCAATGTCGCCCACCGCAAGGCCCATGGCGCCTTTGCCGGCGACTGTGAATTTGTTGAAGGTCGCGGTCACTTCATGCACAACCTGGTTATTGCGGGTAAGGATCATCACATCGCCCACCGCATCCATTGCAGACATCAGAGCACCGAATTCGGGCTTCAATGGCTGAACGCCTTCTTCGCGGCTGAGTAGGAGTTCCAGTTCGCTAACCCCCAGGGCATTTGCAGCGTTTCGAATTCGCAGCTTGGGCTGCTCTTCAAGCAGTTGCTGCCACCGTTGTGCCAGGGTTGCTTCAGGTTGTGTAGCGAGAGCTTCCATCTTAATTCCCCTCAGTTGTCAGGTTGACTTTTTTCCAGCGAATTTCAGGTTGGCCGCTATTACCGTCGATGCCGTAGTAGTTAATGACTTGCACGGCATAGACTGGCGCCGCTGCATCTTCAGAATCACTGTCAATCAGATACACGCGAAAGTTGGGCCAGAGTTTATGAGCGCCTTGGAGGTTGTATTCGTACCAACCTTTATCCGTGAAGAGCCCACCTGTCGTGTCTGGCGAGTAGGCGCGGGCGAGTGAATCGCCGTTGCTATCGATAGTAGCGCTCGTGTAGGTAGACAACTCCGCCCAGTCAATGGGGCCAAGCGCACCACCCTCGCCTGAACCAGATGGGCCACTATTGGTTTTCAGGTACCAGTCCCTTCCGGAAAAACCGATCAGAACATCCCAGGCATCAGAGGTTGCGCAATCAACGGTGGCTCCGGTATCAAAGTCGTAGCAGGCATTGCCACCGTCGTAATCAGTTGGCTCGGTGAAGTGAATGGCTGGGCCCACAATTTGTGTAGTGCCAGCAGCCTGCACCTCAAACGCCAGATTAAAGCTCTGGATTCCTTGACCCTCACGGGTAGGGAAATCGAAATCTTCAACACGCATGCGTGCATAACTGTCGCCCTCTGCGGAACGAACCAGATAACCAATATCAGGAACCTCAGAAATAACTCCTCCCGCCCCATATACGGACCAGTCCTCAGCATCACCAAAGGCATACACCACGCCGTCGGATTTCCAGGTGGAGGGCTCAACGAAGGATTCCTTGAGGTGATCCAACTCGCCTTCTGCTGTCGCGCCAACAAACGCATTTAAATCGGGCTCACCAGATGCGTTATACAATCCTGCCTGCTCATCCCCCACAGCGCCAACAACGTTGCCATTACCGGACTCCCCGGAGTTGAGCTGTACGCTGGTTCGGTTGAAAGCCACATGCCAATCGCCATCCTCCGAAACCGTGTTTCCCGTCGCCAAGTTCAAATACTGAGTCTGGGCTCTCGCATCGACCACTTTCTGGTTATAGCCTTTGTCAGCCTGTTCGTCATCGCCGTTTCCGGTGATATTGTTGTCACTACTACCCCCACAGGCGGTCATCATCAGGCCGAGAGCCGGCACCAGGTACTTCAGCTTCTGTCTATCCATGTCATGGTTCCTTATTTGTAAGTGTGAAGGGCGTTCACTGGCCGCCGAGGGTCAGTGAAAAACCGGTGTAGAGAAATCGACCGGCAACAGGTTGGAAATCATCAGGGTCTGAGAAATCGCGCTGGCTGTCGGTAAGGTTGTCGACACCGGCGTATAATTGAAGCTCCGGGAGCACCCGGTAGTTGAGTTTGAGATCAAGAGAGGTGTAGCCGGAGGACTTTCGATCAAGCGCGGCATCCGCATATTCAGAGCTTTGATTGCGAGCTCTTAGCGACCAAGACAAACCGCTTAGCCCGGTCAAGCCATCGACCGAAGCCTGCAGCTGATGGCTGGGTCTGCGATTGAGATCATTGCCTGTCGCCACATCTTCCGTCTCAGTCCAGGTATATCCGGCAGATATGCGCCAGCCCTCAGCGATTTCCCAGCCAGCAGTGGATTCGATGCCCCAGGTGCGGGCTTGATCAATATTGCTGTAGCGATAGACCACCACGCTATCGGTACGCGCATCCGTTGCCGCTTGATCTATATCCGTCTGAACCAACTCATCGATATCGTTGAAAAAGCCATTAACCTCAACCCAGACTTTCTTCTCAAAGTGGCCACCAAAGCCAAGCTGATAGCTAACGGACGATTCGGGTTCGAGCTGCGGATTACCATTAACAATGTACCCCAGTTGGCTATGATCAAAGCGGTAGTGGCGCTCCTTCAGGTTAGGAACTCGGTAACCTGTACCCACTCCGGCGCGGATAAAACTGTCAAAACCCTCACCATCTTCAAAGCCGAGCCGGGCATTAATTTTGGGGGCCCAGTGAGTTCCGAAGTCAGAATCTCGCTGGCCGCGAAGGCCGGTGACCACTTCCAAATTGTCCAACGCGAACCAGGTATCCTGCCCCCAAAGCTCATAACCTTTTCTGGAAAACTCTTCATTGCTAGTAAGCTCTGACACACCGTCTTTGTACTGTTCAAGTGTTTCGCGCCTTAAATCTACGCCAAACTGGACGCTATGTTTTTCACCCACTGCAGATTCGATGTGGCCGGAGGCTTGTGAAAGCGAGATATCTGTAGTGGCATAGTGAATCTGGCCACCTGACTTTGAGTGTATGATTACTCACAC
>NZ_JBQDKB010000045.1:0-29519 GCF_052094685.1 Marinobacter sp. | reverse complement strand
ACAAGATCACTTTAAACGCTGTCTGTCAGGTGCAAGTCCGACAGGCTGCTAGGCCAAGGAAATCCCGAGGATAGAGTAAGCCACGCTCAGGGTGCTGCCAGCGTACCAAGGCTTCCAGTCCAACAATTCGGTTCGTGCTTGCGCAAACCTGGGGCTGGTAAAACACCCGGAGTTCATCTCTTTCGAGCGCCAGGCGCAGATCCCGTTCCAAGTGCAGGCGGTGTGTGCTATCTACGCTCATGCTTTCCGAAAAAAAGCGGTAGCTGTCTTTGCCTCGGGCTTTCACATGATACATGGCGATATCGGCGTTCTGGATAAGCTGGTCCATGCTGCTGCCTGCTTCTGGATAGATCGCGATGCCGATGCTGACACCCACAAATACTTCATGCTCACCCAGCAGAAACGGCGCTTTGAGTGTTTTGATTAGTTTTCTGGCGATCTGGCTAGCATCTTCGTGGCTGTGAATAGACGGCAACAGCAGCGTGAACTCGTCACCACCAAACCGTGACAGGGTGTCGCCCTTGCGCAGGCAGCTTTCGAGGCGCTGGGTTACTGCTTGTAGCAGCCGGTCGCCCATGGCATGGCCAAGGGTGTCGTTAATAACTTTGAAGCGGTCGAGATCCAGAAACATCACCGCGAGCTGCTGGTTCGCGCGGCTTGCATGGGTAATGGCCAGCTCCAAGCGGTCTTTGAACAGGGCCCGGTTGGGTAGGCGTGTGAGCAGATCATGGTAGGCCTGAAAGTTGATAAACGCCTCGGCTTCCTTCCGCTCGGTAACGTCTCGGGCGGTTCCGTAGTAGCAGGCGTTTTGACCACTGCCGCCGCCATGGGTGTTGCTATTGTGCGTCCATGTTTGGGGGTCTATGGGAAAGGCAGTAATTTCAAAATGCCGCGTGGCTTTTCGGCTGCCGCGGGTTTTAAGGCGAATCTCTAGAGTGCGGGGGTTGTCTGCGCTGATATCCGGCGCGTTAAGCGCGTAGGTACCCCTGGCTACATCGCGGTCGTCCAGAATGTGCCGGAAATGTTGACCGCAAAGCTCAGTGGGCTTGTAACCCAACAGGTTTTCGATCTTGCTGTTAACAAAGCAGAAACGGCCATTTGCATCGAGCATGAAAACGATATCGGGCGAGCTGTTTACAATGTAGCGGTGAAGGGCTTCGGATTTCTCAAGACGCCCCTGTATGTTTTCATGGGCCTTCAATAACGATTGTTTGTCGGCGACGCCTTTTACCGTGGCGACCAGTTCCTCTGGATCAAAGGGTTTTCGGATATAGTCCAGCGCACCGCGTCGGAGCGCGCGGCTAACAGCTGTAAATGAGCTTTCTCCGCTGATCACGATGGTTCCGCAATCAGGCTGTTGGTTTACAAGGTGAGCCATAACCGAAAAACCATCGATTTCTGGCATGCGTAAATCTAACAGGGCAAGGTCGAAGGGGTGGGTGTCTATTAATTCACAGGCACGCTTTCCGCCATGGGCCTCAGTGACATCGTAGCCGCAGCTGCGCAGTAGAGCAGCCAGAGCTCCCGCCAGTCGAGGCTCGTCATCAACGACCAGAATACGCGCTGCCACTTGCCGCGAGAAGTGCCTGTTAGACCGTTCAAAAGCCATCGATTTGTATCCGTTCTACTTTGTCAGTCGGATTTGGTTTTTCCTAGCTGGCCGCAGGTAGCAAAATTCGGAAAGTGGTGCCTTCCTGCCCTGTGTGGCAAGCAACGATGCCGTCCATGTCATCAATAAGCTGTTTCACAATGCTCAGGCCCAAACCGCTGTGGCCTTCTCCTTTTGTGGTTTTGCCCGGTGTGAACAGGGCTTCTCGAACAGTGTCGGGTACGCCTTTACCTGTATCGATTACTTCCATTTCTACCCAGTTGCGATCGCCTTGCCACACTGGGGCTAATGTTTTGATCGTCACGGTGCCACCAGTATTTGGCAGGCTTTCAACGGCGTTTCGAATCAGGTTAATCAAAATCTGGCGAATAGCCGACGATCCGGCAACAATAAATGTCGGAGTGCGACACATTAGCACGTTCAAATGCAGGTTGCTGTTATTGAAAAGGCTGTCTTCAAACAACCGGATGAGGCTTTGTAATTCTGTATTGAGTTCAGATGTTTCTTCGTTTATATCGCTGGCGGTGTTTTGGCCCATTTGCAGCAGCAAATTGCCTGCGCGATCCAATTCTTCTCGCACAATGTCCAGCTCTTCCCAGGCGTCTGGGTCGTTAAGCCGGCTTCTTAATTGATGAATATACTGCCGTATGATAGTTAGAGGATTACTGATTTCATGCACTTGTCTGCGCAGATTGTCTATGGTTGTTGCCTGATTTATCTCGACCTTTGCCAGTTCGCTCGCGGGAGCAGAGTTTTTCTCCTGAAGAACGGTGCATAGCTGGTGGATAAATAGGTGTATAAGGTCGTTGGTTGTATCAGGCGTATGGCCATCGGTGCCCAGCACAAACACGCCGGGACAGTGGTCGTTGATGACCACCGGAATGGCTGTCAGTGAGTGAGTTCGCAGCAGCGATAAAAGTTGGCGGTCGAGCACCGTTGGCGTGCGCCCGCTCAGGCTGGCAGGTGTGCGTGAGGTGAACGCTTCGGTAAGCACGCTGCCGCCAGGTTCCGCAGTTACAGTCAAGTCTGGGTGTTGTCCGGTGGTACTGGAGAGCAGAACCAGATTGTTGTCTTCGTACCCAAGCCAAAGAGCAGGTAAACCGGTCGTCAGGGTAAGGCTGCTAACGGTTTCAGCGAGAATGGCACCGATCTGCCCAGAAAGATCGGCAAAGCCGATAGCTTGCTGAGCAATGGCTTGCCGCAATACGATTTGACGCAGTTGTTGGGATGCCAGATCGGCGTTGTAGCTGTTAATCAGCGGTATTCCTAAGGATTCGGCCATGGTGGAAACGTCATGGTTGATTCGCCGGTTGATCTCCCGGGTCAACTCCTCATTGAGTCCGAACATAGTGCCTGCAGCGGCAATGCCTGCGGAATCAGACAGTGCTAAGCGGGTGGCAAGGCTGACAATCTTGACCAAATGCCCCGCGTCTCGCAGTTCTGAGGGCAGCGCCTGTTGATAGCGCATGGCATCGGCTGCAAGCGGGCCTAGCCCCCACGAAGTAACCAGCTCCGCTGCAATGTCCGACTGCCGATCCATATACTGCTGCCTGATTTCCAGATCTGGCGTGTTGATGGCAATCAGTTCTCCGATGTTGTGGAGCATGCCAAGCATAAAGGCTTCGTCAGCCTCTGGATAACGGGTCAGAGTTGCGAGGGCTCGCGCAGTCATCGCAGTGGTGAGAGCGTGCCGCCAGAAATCCCGTAACTGCTGCCAGGCGCCGCCACCCAGCTCAAAAAGGGCTTGGCGTAAGGCCGCCGTGAGTATCAACGTTTTAAAACGCCGAGTTCCAAGGCGCATCAAGGCTTGGTCTATAGATCGAATTCCCGAAGTAGGGCCATAAAGTGCTGAGTTGGCTAGCGCCAAGATCCTAACCACGAGCGCTGTGTCTGAGGCTACGATTTCGCTGATCACGCGATAGCTTTCATCCCGTTGGCAGGCCTCAAGCGCGCGCAGAGTGACCTCCGGAAGACTCGGGAGCTGAAGATCCGGTATCGTATTCATAGATTGCCCGCCAGATCTGAGCTTCACTTTATGAAACCCTGTTCATTTGTTATCGAAGGTTGAGCTTAGACAAAAATTCACGGAGATCAACTAGTCGTTGTTCTCTTTTTGATCAGTATATTCATGGGGGCGGGATATGTGTACAATTTTTACATATTAAAGTGCTATTTGTTGCAATTGCAAGGATGTACGATCAGCCGCCATGAGTGCTCAGAAACCCCGCGTGCACAAGGTAAACCCACCCAGGACTATCGCTGTAACTGGCGGTAAGGGCGGTGTGGGCAAAACGTCGGTAGCTCTTAATCTGGCGCTTACTCTGGCTCGCCAAAAAAATCGCGTTTTGTTGCTGGACGGTGATACAGATCTTGCCAACGTTAGCATCATGCTGGGACTCTATCCTGAGCGAACGCTGGCCAATGTGGTTGCCGGTGAATGTCGTCTTGAGGATGTTCTTTTGGAGGCAGATTACGGCCTGCATATTGTACCAGGTGCGTCTGGTGTCCAAGAATGCATGGACATGGCGCCGGAAGAAAGTTTTCGTATCCTGCGAGCTCTTTCACTACTGGAAAGACGCTACGACTACGTTATAACGGATACCGCAGCAGGCCTCCAGCCTGCGGGTATACACATGATTGCGGCTGCTGAGCTGTCGTGTGTAGTTGTTACACCAGACCCTGCCTCACTGACTGATGCGTTTTCTCTTATTAAGGTTCTCAAACGCCGTGGATATCGAAGAACGCCTAGTGTGCTGATCAATATGGCACAGGGAGCCAGTCAGGCCCGTTCGGTTTTTCAGCGCCTGGATTCAGCCGCACGGCGCCACCTGCAATGCTCTCTTCACTACATGGGCGGGATCTGGCGCGACGAGACGTTGCGCCAGTCGGTTTTGAGCCAAAGGCCCGTTGCATTGTTGCCGCTGGCGGACCCGTCCTGTCGCCAATTCAATACGTTGGCCGACATGCTCGGTGTGCGCCTATCGCAACTACCCGTTCGCAAAGCTGGCATAGCGGCTTATTGGCATTCAGTCTCGAAGCGGCAGCAAGAGCCCGTACAAACCACGCCTGCAGAAACGAGTCCCCGCGAGCGATGTCTGCAAGCCGTTAATGAGCTGGACACGGTGCTCGGGCAGGCATCGGAGAGCGCAATGCTGCGCTACGATGTTTTTATTCGTTTGTTCGCACTGCTGGGCCGCACGCCAGACAACGATACCATCGAAATTATCCAAACAGGGTTAGGTGGCATCGCTTGGGATAGCCTGAGCCCAGAGCAGCGTGAACACCTGGCGGCTCATTTGCGGCACCTTGCTGACGAGATTTCGCCTGTAGATTCCCATACAAATGAACACAGTTTGCCCCAGGCGGTGCTCCCCGAGCCTTTTTACGACAGTATTAGATTTGGCGATCAAGACACGCTGATCAGAGCATTGAGAGAGCAGCCCTCTGATATCTCGCTGAGCCAGTTGCTACGGTCGCTGGCTGATAGAGAAAATAAGGATAGCTAAGAGGCATTGTTGGGCGCGACTGGACAAACATGCCTGTTAATCCGTCATTACATGATTTGGGTTTGTGGAGTAGCGTTTTGTGAGGGGCTTTGCGCGTAGGATTGTTTAGTGGGTTTTGGTGATAACCTTGCAGTTTGTCACCGCACTGCCACATAGATTGTGCAAGGATCGGATATGGTAGGAGTCAACGAAAAGGAGCTTTCACAATGGCAATGCACAAAGAAGGGGCTGGAGTGTCTTCGTCAAAAGTACTTGAGCAGTTACGTGGTAAGCATGTTCTGGTTACGGGCACCACGGGATTCCTTGGCAAAGTTGTTTTGGAAAAACTCATGCGTGCGGTGCCGGGCATTGGTGGTATACATTTGCTGATACGAGGCAATAAACGACACCCAGACGCACGTAGCCGTTTTCTTGATGAAATTGCCACCTCCTCCGTGTTTGACCGTTTGCGTGAGGAAAGCCCCGAGGCGTTCGAGGCTTTTCTGGAGGAGCGATTGCACTGTGTCACGGGGGAGGTAACACAGCCTGGTTTTGGTTTGGAGCCGAAGGCGGTGCAGGAACTGGCGGGCAGCATTGACGCTGTTATTAACTCTGCTGCCAGCGTTAATTTCCGCGAAGAGCTGGACAAGGCTTTGTCTATCAATACCGTTTGCCTTGAGAATATTGCTGAATTGGCACGCCAGAACCCATCTTTGGCGGTTGTTCAGGTTTCAACCTGTTACGTAAACGGAATGAATTCTGGTCAGATTACCGAATCGGTGATTAAACCAGCTGGCGAAGAAATCCCACGTAGCCCGGCTGGGTATTATGAAATTGAAGAGTTGGTCCGGCTCCTTCACGACAGCATCGCCGACGTGCGTTCGCGATACACGGGCAAAGAGTTGGAGCGCAAGCTTGTGGACTTGGGTATCCGTGAGGCAAATCGATACGGCTGGAGTGATACCTATACGTTTACCAAGTGGCTAGGTGAACAGCTGCTAATGAAGGCGCTTGAGGGCCGGGCTCTGACAATTGTGCGCCCGTCCATCATTGAGAGCGCTCTTGAAGAGCCAGCGCCTGGCTGGATTGAAGGGGTGAAAGTGGCTGACGCGATCATTCTTGCCTACGCCAGAGAAAAAGTGACGGTCTTCCCCGGCAAACGCTCTGGCATTATTGATGTCATTCCTGTCGACCTTGTGGCAAACGCAATTATCCTGGCGGTCGCTGAGGCCTTGGGTGAGCCTCCACGGACCCGGGTTTACCAGTGTTGTAGTGGCAGCTCCAATCCAGTGTCTCTGGGTGAGTTTATTGACCATTTGATGGCAGAAGCCAAAACCAATTACGCCACTTATGAGCGGCTTTTCTATCGCCAGCCGGTCAAGCCTTTTGTTGCGGTGAACCGGGCCTTGTTCGATGCTTTGGTCGGTGGCGCTCGCATCCCGCTCGCTCTTGCCCGACGCACCATGCGTATGCTGGGGCAGGATCGCGAGCTTAAAGTCTTACGTAATCTGGATACCACGCGTTCGCTGGCAACCATTTTTGGTTTTTACACCGCGCCGGATTATATTTTCCGCAATGACGATCTGTTGGCTCTGGCATCCCGTGTTGGGGAGGTGGACAAGGTTCTGTTTCCGGTAGATGCGCGCCAGATTGATTGGGCTGTGTATCTGCGCAAAATTCACTTGGCGGGGCTTAATCGTTACGCGCTGAGGGCGAAGAAAACGAACCGTCCCAGGTCGTCTCAGGTTCGCGAGCAAGCGGCCTAATCATACCGGGCCCCGTTTAGTGAGCCTGGTTTACCTCCCGGGTAAACCGCACTATTCTTTTATTTGAGGCTTAGCCTCTTAGAAAATTACCGTTAAGTTCTTGTAGGTTACTGAACGTTCTGCCCTAAAAGTTCAGGCACATTAGGACGTTAGTCTAATTCAATGTGTGGTGGTACACATGTTGAACTAAGGCTATGTGTCCGCGGGCCTGCATGCCCTATCGCTCTGAATTAACAAAACCGACAATTACAACAGACTCTGATCAAGGGGGAACACAATGACTGATAAACACCTTTATCCGGTAAGCCCTGATGTGGCCAAGCGGGCCTTGCTGAACCGGGAACAGTATGACGAAATGTATCGTCAGTCGATCGATGACCCCGATACGTTTTGGGGTGAGCACGGTAAACGTATTGACTGGATCAAGCCTTATACCAAAGTCAAAAACACAACCTTTGACTACGACGACCTTTCTATCAAATGGTTTGAAGACGGGCAGCTGAACGCCTCCGTGAACTGCCTTGATCGTCACCTGGAAACCCGCGGCGACCAGACAGCCATTATTTTTGAAGGTGATGATCCAGCCGACTCCTGTAACGTTACCTACCGTGAGCTGCATCGGGAAACCTGCAAGTTTGCCAACGTTCTTAAGGGCATGGGTGTAAAAAAAGGCGATGTTGTTACCGTCTATATGCCTATGATTGTTGAAACCGCCGTAGTTATGCTGGCCTGTGCGCGTATTGGCGCTATGCACTCGGTTGTTTTCGCAGGATTCTCGCCGGAAGCTCTGGCTTCACGCATCAAAAACGGCCAATCACGCTTCGTGATTACGGCAGATGAGGGGCTTCGTGGCGGCCGCAAGATTCAGCTCAAGAAGAATGTTGATGCAGCGCTTAAGATTGAGGGCGCAGAGGGCGTTGAGAAGGTAGTCGTTGTTACTCGCACAGGCTCCGATAGCATCGTTTGGAATGACAAGGTGGATGTGCGCTATGAAGACCTGATGAAAGCTGCATCTGAAGAGTGTGCGCCAGAAGCTATGAATTCTTGCGACCCGCTGTTCATGCTTTACACCTCAGGCTCCACCGGTGCCCCGAAGGGTGTCGTGCACGCGACCGGTGGTTATATGACCTATGTGTCTATGACTCATCAATACGTATTCGATTATCATGACGGTGATGTGTACTGGTGTACTGCAGACTTCGGCTGGGTGACCGGCCACAGTTATATTTTGTACGGTCCGCTATCTAATGGCGCGACAACTGTGCTATTTGAAGGTGTCCCTAATTACCCAGACATCTCCCGCATGGCGCAGGTAGTTGATAAGCACAAGGTTAATATTCTCTACACTGCACCAACGGCCATTCGCGCGTTGAAAGCCGAAGGCGATGCGTCTGTAGAAGGCACCACCCGAAGCAGTCTGAAATTACTTGGCTCCGTGGGCGAACCGATAAACCCTGAAGCCTGGGAGTGGTACCATCGGGTTATGGGCAACAGTAACTGCCCGATTGTGGATACCTGGTGGCAAACCGAGAATGGCGGCATCTTGATTACCCCCTTGCCTGGTGCCACTGATTTGAAGCCCGGCTCGGCCACGCTGCCGTTCTTCGGTGTGAAGCCCGGATTGGTTGATGCTAACGGTAACCTGTTGGAAGGCGAGGCGGAAGGTAATCTGGTAATTCTGGATAGCTGGCCAGGCCAGATGATCAGTATCTTCGGGGATCATGAGCGCTTCAAGCAAACCTACTTCAGCGCCTACCGAGGCATGTATTTCAGTGGGGATGGTGCTCGCCGCGATAGCGACGGTTACTACTGGATTACCGGCAGGGTAGACGACGTGCTGAACGTATCTGGCCACCGCTTGGGTACGGCCGAGGTTGAGAGTGCGCTGATTGCCCACGATAAGGTGGCTGAAGCTGCCGTAGTGGGTTACCCGCACGAACTTAAAGGGCAGGGCATCTATATCTATGTAACCCTTATGCAGGGCGAGGAGCCAACAGACGAGCTGAAGAAAGAGCTGGTCCAGTGGGTGCGTAAGGAAATCGGGCCAATTGCCTCGCCAGATATTATTCAGTGGGCAACCGATCTGCCTAAAACCCGTTCAGGCAAGATTATGCGTCGTATTTTGCGTAAGATTGCTGCAAACGAGCATGATCAGCTTGGAGATACGTCCACCTTGGCAGACCCAAGTGTGGTTGATGATCTCATCAGCGGTCGTGCTTTCAAATAATGTCTTAACGCAGGCCGAAAACCTGTGAGGAATCGGTTTAATGACACAAACAATTATCGTCGCTGATGACCATCCGCTGTTTCGGGCTGCCCTGAAGCAAGCAGTCAATCAAGCGGTACCTGATGCACAAACCGTAGAAGTGGATAGCATCAAGGCACTCCAGGCGTCGGTAGATTCGCACCCGGACGCAGATCTGGTTCTGCTTGATCTCAATATGCCGGGTGCGCACGGTTTCTCGGGGCTGGTGTTCATGCGTGGGCAGTACCCTGGGTTGCCAGTGGTGGTTGTGTCAGGTTCCGAAGAATTGCAGGTAATGCGGCGCTCGATTGACTACGGGGCGTCTGGCTTTATTCCAAAGTCGGCGCCACTGCCTACTATTACTGAAGCCATTCGTGGCATTCTTGAAGGCGATGTGTGGCTGCCAGACGGCGTGGCAGACAAGCTTGAACGTATGCATTCCGACACCACCGACTTCTCCGAGAAGCTGGCATCACTTACGCCACAGCAGTTCCGGGTGTTGGGTATGCTGGCAGAGGGGCTGCTGAACAAGCAGATTGCGTACGATCTGGATGTGTCTGAAGCCACCATCAAGGCACACATTACGGCGGTATTCCGTAAGCTTGGCGTTCGTAACCGAACTCAGGCGGTGATTGCGATACAGCAGATGGAGATTGATCCCACGGAGCAGTCGTTGTCTGGGAGTTGAGTTTCAGTTTTTTGAACTGAATAGAAAAACGGGAGCTTGAGGGCTCCCGTTTTTTTATGCCTGATTATTTGCTCCCCGCGTAACCCAGCTCTTTATTGACCAAGTTGAACAGCTCGCCATCGTTATTCCAGCGATCAAAGTTCTCCAGGAACTGATCGGTGAGGGCGCGTTTCCAGCCGATAAAGTCACCGGCCATGTGCGCTGTCATGGTTACGTTTTCCATATCCCAAAGAGGGTGGTTGTCTCTTAGTGGCTCCTCTTCGAAGACATCAAGCCCGGCGCCAGCAATCTCGCCACTCTTCAGGGCAGCGATCAAATCGTCGGTTTTAACAATCGGCCCGCGCCCTATGTTGATCAGGCGCGCTGTGTTTTTCATGGCTTTGAACGCTTTCTCGTCAAACAAACCTTCCGTTTGTGGTGTCAGCGGTGCGGCTATGACCACATAATCGGCTAGGCCCAGCTGCTCATAAAGATAATCGTTGCCGTGTACCGCAACAAAATCTGGATCTTCTGCGCGCGCTGTTCTGGCGACACCGTGCGGCTCCAAGCCTGCGGCACCCACCAAGCGACCAATCTGTCGGCCAATGGAGCCAGCACCAACCACCAGCACCCGCTTACCCTCTGCGCGCTCGGTATCCCTGTGCTTCCATTGATGCTTCATTTGCAGGCGTATAGAGCCCGGAAAGTCCTTGGCGAACATCAAAATGGTGCACAGCACGTATTCGGCGATGGTTCGGTCGAATATGCCCCTGGCATTGGTTACCACCACATTGCCTTTGGTCAGGGCGGGGAACATTAGCGCGTCCACCCCGGCGCTGGTGGCGTGAATCCACTTTAGTTTGTCCGCGCAGCCCCAGGCAGCCTCAAGCGCCTCGGTGCGAAAATCTGTCACCATCATCACATCGGTACCCGGTAGGGTGCTGCGTAGGGTTGCCTCGTCACTGGCGAAGCGCACGTCGGCATGTGCCCGAAGCGAGTCCATACCCGGTGGCTCCTGCTCGCCGGGTGCGGTGAGAACCGTTACAACAGGCTTGTTGCGCTGAGACATTGAACCTCCGCCTAATCAGATGACTGGTTATTGTGAGTGGTTTTCATGAGCCCCGTCATTGCCGCTGAGAGGCCCTCGTGACAGTCTGGTAGGCAGATGTCATTGGGTCAACCTCGGCCGGATTTGGTGGCGAATATTTTTCGGCTGAAAGTTAATCTAACGACATAAATCATGGGGTGCAGGGAGTTTTTCAAGCGGTCCCTTGTATGCCTCGATCTTACTGTCTAACCTGCAGTGGTAGTTCTGTTTTTGCCCCCGTTCCCGTTGCAGGAGGTTGTTATGGCAGACGCCAACAGAGATACCGGCCAGGATAAACCGAGGAAGGTGAAGTACCGGAAAAGTAAGGCCAGTTGGAACCCCGCCATGCAGGCAGTTCCGGTGCCAGGTATTCGGCGTATGGTCAATATGGCAGCCACCATGAAAGATGTTATTCATCTTTCGATTGGTCAGCCGGATCTGCCAACACCTAAGCATATTATTGATGCGTATGTCGACGCTCTTAACGCGGGACAGACCGGCTACACCATGGACGCCGGGTTGCCTGAATTGTTAGTGGCGCTGAGGGATTACTACGGCAAGCGGTACAACCGGAAGCTCACCAGAGATAACATTCTGGTTACCAGTGGTGCTACCGAGGCCATGTACCTCGCCATTTCGGCGACGGCAGCGCCGGGCCGGCAGTTTATTGTAACGGATCCGTCGTTCCTGCTTTATGCACCTCTAATTCGAATGAATGGGGGGGAGGTCAAGTTTGTGCCGACCCGCGCGGCGAACGACCATCAGCTTGATCCCGATGAGGTGATTCGAGCCATGGGCTCGCGTACCTTTGCACTGATACTCAACAACCCGAACAACCCAACTGGAGCGGTTTACCCTCGTAGCACCGTGGAAACCATTCTGGAAGAATGCGCCTATCGAGGCATACAGGTGTATGCCGATGAGGTTTATGACCACCTGATTTTTGATGACGATGATTTCGCCAGTGTCCTGAACTGCTCTATGGACCTGGACAACATCATGTGCATCAGCAGTTTCTCGAAAACATACAGCATGGCGGGGCTGCGTATAGGTTGGGTGATTTCCAGCCAAGCAGCGATTAAATCCCTACGGCGTTATCACATGTTCACCACTTCTGTGGCGAATACGCCCTCTCAATTTGCCGGCGTAGCGGCACTGACGGGGGATCAGCAGTGCGTAGCTGATATGCTGGGGATTTATCGGGAGCGTCGAGATAAAGTGGTAGAACTGGTCGAACAGACCCCCTACATGACAGGGTACAAGCCCGGGGGCGCGTTCTTTGCGTTCCCGGATCTGCCACCCCATGTTGATGGGTCCGATTTGGCGCTACGCATGCTTAAAGAAACCGGAGTGTGTTTAGTACCGGGAGACGCCTTTGGTGAAGGTTGTACCAACGCTGTGCGTATCAGTTTCTCAACCACCTGCGAGAATCTTGAGGCAGCGTTTGACCGCATCATCCCATGGATGGCCAAGCAACAGTTCTGAGGAGCGCCTATGTCGGCTCTGGATTCCGTACTTATCCAGTGCCCTTACTGCTGGGAGACGCTGGATATCAGCGTCGACCCTTCGGTAGCGGAACAGGAATACGTTGAAGACTGCCAGGTATGTTGTCAGCCTATTTTGTTGCGGGTTGTTTTCGATGATAATCTCACCCCTCACGTAGACGCTCGGGCCGAGAACGAGTAACTAGCCTGGATTCTGACTAATTATTAACCCGCCAGTCTTGTTCCGCTTTCTGTGCTGCCGCAGGATAGGCGTTCAATCCATGGAGAGTAAACAATGAATAAACTACACCTCAGTGGCCTTTGGGCCTTGGTGTTATTGGCCTTCGCTTTGTCTAGTGGCTGTGCCAGCCTTTCCCCTTATTCAATCTCGGAAGGAGAGCTTGAGCAGCACCTGCAGGACGCTGTGAGCGCCTATGACCGCAATCAATTGAAGAGTGGATCACCGCTCAGCCTGAGTCTTGATGGCGCCAATGTTACGCTGGGCCCAGATGGCCGTGATGTTGCGGTGATTGACTTGAAAGGCCAGGTGGCACTCAATGTGCTGATGGCCAAGCTGCCGGTTGATATTGCTTTGAAGGTGGAAGGGGCGCCGGTTTACGACAGCAAAGAAAAAGCGATTTTTATCCGCCGGGTAAAATTGCTAGATAGCAACGTTGATGCCGGCTTTTTCAAGGGCGATCTTGGGCCAGTTACCGATAAGGTGATGGGGGTTGTCGCCCAGATGCTGGAAACCATGCCGGTTTACCGTTTGGATGAAACCAACACGGCCCAGAAAATGTTTGGCCTGTTGCCCACAGATATTCGTGTAGCGCCTGGCCGCCTTGAATTTGTGATGGCTGACTAATAAATAGTTGCGAATGGAGCAGAGCCAGAAAACGTTGTCTGGCTCTGCAGTACTTACTTTTAGGCGGTTAGCCGTTGGCAAATCGCTTCGCCAATCTCCTGTGTTCCCCGCCGCGCGCCGGTATTCTCTGCCAGATCTGCTGCCACCGCATCAAACAGTTCTTTGCCAGCTTGTGCCATGCCTGCGTCTTGGCGACCTAACCATTCCAGCATGCGGGCTGCGGTAAATAGCATGGCTGTTGGGTCCGCCACGCCCTGGCCTGCAATGTCTGGCGCGCTGCCGTGGGTCGGCTCGAACATGGACGGCATATCTGGGTCCGTGGGGTTCAGGTTGCAAGACGGCGCAACCCCCATACCGCCAGACAACACGGCTGCAAGGTCTGTCAGGATGTCCCCCTGCAGGTTGCTGGCAACCACCACATCGAAGGCCCAAGGGCTTTGCACAAACTTCATGCACGCAGCATCCACCAGCTCATGATGGGTGGCGACGTCTGGGAACTCTTTGCTGATTTCTTCGAAGGCTTCGGTGTACATGTCGCCCCAGTAGCGCAGGGCATTTCGTTTGGTGATCAGGCACACTTGGCTTTCGCAGCTGCGGCCACCCAGCGTGCGAAAATCACGGGTGCGGCCCTCGTTTGCGCGCTCTGTTGCGCGCGTGCGGGCCTGCTCGAAACCGTAGCGAATAATGCGGTTGGTCGCTTTGCGGGTGAACACTTCCATCTGGGTGGCCGTTTCGTCCTCTGTTCCCTTGCGCAGACGGCCCCCTTGGCCCACATATTCGCCTTCGGAGTTTTCCCGAATCACCAGCATGTCTATATCTTTCGCCCGCTCATCGGCCAGATACTGACGGGCACCGGGTAACAGTCGGGCAGGGCGCTCGCAAACCCACTGATCGAAACCTTTGCGCATATCCAGTAAAGGAGCCAGTGAGACGCTGTCGGTTAACAGGTAACGATTTGGGTCATCCACGGGGCCAGGATCGCCCAATGCGCCGAGTAATATGGCGTCATAAGCTTTGAGCTGAGCCAGGGCATCCTCAGGCATGGATTCACCATGCTCTTGATGCCAAGCATGGGAAGGCCAGGGGAAAGTGGTCCACTCAAGCGCCAGGTTGTGTTTCGCGCGTAGGGTTTCCAAACAGCGTAAGGCTTCCCCCACAACTTCTGGGCCGATGCCGTCACCCGGAGTTACTGCGATACGGGAAGTTTGGGGCATTTTGGAGACTCCTTTTTAGATTGACTCGTATAGATAACAAACCCAGTTTAGTCACCGGGACAGGGGTTGCCACCGCCGGAAGAAATAAAGCGGTTTTACCCGCCTGCGTAGCAAGGCTATAGTGTGTTTCGCAACAGGCGCATTGGCACTTGTTATCTGCTTAACCGACGACAGGACGGCAATTTTGCTTTACCGACTTATTACCATTATTGGCGGCATAGTGTTTGTCGTCGCCTTGTTTGCACTGGTTTGGTTTTTCTGCAAGAAGTTTCTTGAGCATCACGGGGTTACCGATCGCGTATCAGACCGTGCCACTGAGCTCGCCACTTGGACGTTTGCAGGTATTAGCGTTGGGCTGGTGTTTGCAGTGGTCGGCGCGTTTATACTTGGCCCCTGGGCGTTTTACCGTACCCTGCGCGGCCATGAGATGCCTATTTCAGACGGCGCAGCGGTTTGGTGGGGATTTGGTATTGTGGTAGCATCCCTTGGCATTATGACCCTGGGTTTTTTCGGCTTTCTCGTGGCCGTTGGCGCCTACTGAATGGCTTTGAGTTGCTCTCTGAACCAAATCAATGCCGGTTCCCGGTCATAAGCTTTGTGCCAGTATAGATGCACGTCGAGAGAGGGTAGGTCTGCCGGTGGGTTTATGATGGTGATATTGGCCCGTTCCGAAATAATCCTGGCGTAGGTTTCGGGCATGGTCAGCAAAAGATCGGTGGCTTCCACCACTCGGCAGGCCGCGTAGTAATGCTGGCAGCGCAAGCGGATGCTGCGCTGAACTCCTAATCTCGATAGCTCAAAATCCTCAATCCCTGGTCCTTCTGTGCGCGACGATACCAGTACGTGGCGTGCGGAGAGATATCCTTTCATATCCAGTGTTTGTGATGCCAGTGGGTGGCCCTCTCGGGCCAGAACCACCAGTCTGTCTCGTCTTAAAAGTTCGTGGGAGGTCTGGCTGCTGACCGGCAACAGTACATCCACCGAAAAATCTAATTTTCCAGCGGCGAGCTGTGTTTCCATCTCCTTCCGTGGAACGCGTTTGCTGGCTATCTCCAGCACTGGATAGGGATCCAGCCGTTGCATAAGCTGGGGCAGGAATGTGGCCTCCAGAACATCCCGTAGGCCCAGTGAATAGGTTTTGCGTTGGTTGGCAGGGTCGAACGCGTGAAACTGGTTAACCGCACCCTGAATCTGGGTAAGCGCGGGCTTCATGGACTCGAGGAAACGGCGTGCCAGAGGTGTGGGTACCATCTGGTTGCCTTGGCGGGTAAATAATGGGTCGTCAAAATGCTCCCGCAGGCGAGATAAGGAATGACTGACTGCTGGCTGGGTTAGGTGCAGTGCCTTTGCTGCGCGAGTGAGGCTTCCTTCTCGGTATATAGTGTCAAACACATGCAGAAGGTTGAGATCCAAGCGTGCCCCGGCCATAGTCAGAGTGTTCCTGTAAATTAGTTTCATTAATAGTAAACGATAAGAATAATTCAGTCGCGTAATAGTTTGGGTAACCTTAGACTGATCTCAACGTGCTTATATTCACTGCACCAGCCTGTGCATTCTCTGTGAGGAATCGGCAATGGATTTCAGTATCTCCGAAAAAGGTCAGGATTATCTTAAACGTGTTAAAGCCTTCATGGCGGAAGAAATCTTCCCGATAGAAGCTCAATACAATAAAGAACTGGCATCCCTCAAGAACCGTTGGGTTGTGCTACCAATCATCAAAGAGTTGAAAGAGAAAGCCAAGACCCAGGGTTTATGGAACATGTTCTTCCCGGATGAAAAGCACGGTTGTGGCCTGCTCAACTCAGATTATGCGCTGATTGCTGAAGAAACCGGCCGTAGCTTTATCGCGCCAGAAATCTTCAACTGTAATGCGCCAGACACCGGCAATATGGAAGTGCTGATTCACTATGGTTCCGAAGAGCAAAAAGCTGAGTGGCTGCCCCGCCTGCTCAGTGGAGAAATTCGCTCAGCGTTTTGTATGACTGAGCCGGCTGTCGCGTCATCCGATGCAACCACCATGGAAGCAACCGCTGTAGTGGATGGCGATGACGTGGTTTTGAATGGCCGTAAATGGTGGAGCACCGGTGTGGGGCACCCAGACTGCAAGGTCGCCATTTTTATGGGGCTGTCTGACCCGGATGCAGACAAGCATCGTCGCCATTCGATGGTGTTGGTTCCCATGGATGCGCCGGGCGTTACGGTCGAGCGTATGCTCCCGGTATTTGGTGAATACGATGAGCCCTACGGCCACGGTCAGGTTTTGTTCGATAACGTGCGTTTGCCAAAGAGTGCCTTTATTGCCGGGCCTGGTCGTGGTTTTGAGATCGCTCAAGGACGTTTGGGGCCAGGCCGAGTGCACCACTGCATGCGTGCCATTGGGGCAGCTGAGCGTACGCTTGAACTGCTGATTAAGCGAGCTACAAGCCGTGAGGCGTTCGGTCGCCCACTGGCAAAGCTTGGCGGTAACCCGGATATTATTGCCAACGCCCGTATGTCTATTGAGCAGGCGCGTCTGCTGACGCTCAAGTGTGCATGGGCCTTGGATGCCAAGGGCATTGCAGGGGCTATCCAGGAAGTGGCAATGATTAAGGCGGTTATTCCCAATATGCTACAAACTATTGTGGATCAGGCAATTCAGATTCACGGGGGTGCCGGGGTGAGTGATGATGACTTCCCGCTGACTCAGCTATTTGCTTATGCTCGTGTTCTGCGGCTGGCGGATGGGCCAGATGAGGTGCATCGTGCCACGGTGGCTCGCCTTGAGTTGCGCAAGTATAAAAACTGAAGACTAACGAAAGTGATGCGAGGAGCCCTCCGCTGGCTTCGTCCTACGCTGAAGCAGAAGCTTCGCTTTAAAAACAAATAACGGACAATCACATGACACAAAGAGTATTCGTAACAGGTGGCGCAAGTGGTCTTGGTCGTGCTATCGCACTGCGTTATGCCAAAGAAGGCGCGAAGGTGTGTATTGGCGATATCAATTCCGAGCAGGGCGCGAGCGTTGAGCAGGAAATTAACAACGCCGGTGGCGAAGGTTATTTTGTGGCCTGTGATATTCGAAGGCTGACGGATCTGGAGAAAGTGTGTGCAGACCTCACCCAAAAGTGGGGTGGTGTGGATGTGGTGGTAAATAACGCAGGTGTGGCCTCTGCCGGTTCGATTGAAGATTCCACGATGGCAGATTGGGAATGGATTATTGATATCAACGTGTTGGGGGTTGTGCGCGGGTGTAAGGCGTTTACGCCGCAGTTTAAGAAGCAAGGCTCGGGTACGTTTGTGAATATTGCCTCTATGGCAGGCCTTATGCTGGCGCCGCTTATGGGTAGCTACAACGTGTCCAAGGCAGGGGTGATTGCGTTGTCGGAGACGCTGAGCCAGGAATTGCGGGGCGATGGTATTCATGTGAGCTGCGTGTGCCCGGCGTTTTTCCAGACCAATTTGGCCAGCAGTATGCGTTCGGATCTCCCTGGCATCCAGCAGAATGTAAACAAGCTGATGAAGCGTTCGAGCATTTCAGCAGATCAGGTTGCTGAGGACATTGTGCGCTCGGCGAAAAACAAGGATTTTTGGGTGCTGCCCCATGTGAAAGAGCGGCGCTTGTGGCTGCTCAAACGCTACGCACCCTGGGCCTTCGATCGGTTGATGCACGCCGACAGCAAGCGCTGGATGAGCAAGATGACTCAGGCTAAATCCTGACCCGAACACGCGAACAAGAGGAGAGTCCTGAATGACTCAGATTGATCAGGCTGCGGGTATCCGCGAAGGCGAGGAATTAGATGCCGCGGCAGTAGACCGTTTTATGAAAGGCGCTATTGCAGATCTGACCGGCGAGCCGGTTATTCATCAATACCCAGGTGGCGCCTCTAACCTGACGTACCAGGTGGATTACGGCGATCGTTCCTATGTGCTGCGCAGGCCACCCTTGGGCAAGATTGCAAAATCGGCTCACGACATGTTGCGTGAGGCGAAGGTGATGCAGGCGCTGAAACCGGTGTACCCCTCTGTGCCCGACATTATTGCCATTTGCGATGATCACGAAGTATTGGGTTGTGACTTCTACGTGATGGAGCGGATGAAGGGGATCATTCTGCGTCAGGACTTTCCCAAAGACCTCGACATGAACCAAGCCGATACCCGCAAGCTGTGCCTGAGCGTGATCGACAAAATGGTCGACTTGCACCGGGTGGATGCCAAGGCGGCGGGGTTAGACAAGCTCGGTAAGGGCGAAGGCTATGTTCAGCGCCAGATTGGCGGCTGGAGCGATCGCTTCCGCAAGGCCCGCACCGACGATGTTGGGGATTTTGAAGCGGTTATGTCCTGGCTTAACGACAAAATGCCGGATGATATTGCCCAGGTTGTGATTCACAACGATTTCCGCTTTGACAACGTGGTGCTAAACCCAGACAACCCCTTTGAGGTAATCGGGGTGCTGGATTGGGAAATGGCAACCATAGGTGACCCGTTGATGGATCTGGGCAACACGCTGGCCTACTGGATTGAGGCCGATGACGAAGGCCCGTTCCAGATGCTGCGCCGCCAACCTACGCACCGCCCCGGCATGCTCACGCGTAAAGACGTGGTGGAGTACTACATGGAGAAATCCGGCTTTCGGGCGGACAACTTCGATTTTTATGAGATCTACGGGCTGTTCCGCTTGGCGGTGATTGTCCAGCAGATCTATTACCGCTTCTATCACGGTCAAACCAACGATAAGCGTTTCGCCGCGTTCGGCCATGCTGCTAACTATCTTGAAAAACGCTGCCAGCGTTTGATCTCTGAGAGCTCTCTATAATGGGTACTCTGTAATGGCTACTGTGTACCTTATACGTCATGGCCAGGCCAGCTTTGGCAAAGAAAATTACGACGTGCTGTCGCCTAGAGGTTGGGAGCAGGGCAAGGTTCTTGGCCGCTGGATGAGCGATAAGATAACGCCTGCGGCGATTTTTGGTGGCGATTTACAGCGCCACAGGGAGACCGTTGAAGCCATTGCCACCGGGTATGGTGCGCAGTTACCTGATATGCAGGTAGCGCCAGGCTTCAACGAATTTGACCATATCTCCGTTGTTAACCAGTACCGGCCTGAGTGGCGCGATCGGCAGGTTATGGCGAGAGATCTTGGCGCGTTTCCGAAACCTGCAAAGGCATTTCAAGAGGCCTTTGTCAGTGCGGTGCGCCGCTGGGCCTCTGGCGAGTATGACGCGGAATACCCCGAGAGCTGGTCGGCTTTCAAAGCCCGGGTGCTGTTGGCGTTCGACAGCATGATTGAGTACGCCGACGGCGGAGATGTTCTGGTAGCCACCTCTGGCGGCCCTATCTCGGTTATTTGCCAGCAGCTTCTAAGCCTTGACGATGAGCGGACTTTGTCGTTGAACGAAGTGATTGCAAATACCAGTGTTACCCGGGTTTTGTATTCTGCGGATCGTCGTAGTTTGTCCGTATTCAACAATTACAGTCACCTTGAGGCGGAAGAACCCGCTTTGGTGACCTTTCGATAACAAATTGAGGTGAACGAATGAGCAAAAAAGACCTGTTTGATCTGACTGGCAAGATTGCCCTGGTTACCGGCGCCAGCCGTGGTATTGGCGAGAATATTGCCCGCACGCTGGCAGATTATGGTGCTCACGTGATTGTCACTAGCCGAAAAATTGACGGTTGTGAAGTTGTTGCAAGCAGCATTCGCGACGCTGGCGGCAGTGCTGAAGCCTATGCTTGCCACATTGGTGAAATGGAGCAGATCGACACTATCTGGGCTCATATCGAACAAACCCATGGCAAGCTGGATATTCTAGTTAATAACGCGGCCGCCAATCCCTATTTCGGCCCGGTTGAAGACACAGACATTGGCGCCTTCCATAAAACCGTAGACGTGAATATTCGCGGGTACTTCTTTATGTGCGCTCGCGGCGCTCAGTTGATGAAGAAAAACGGCGGTGGTTCAATCATTAACGTGGCCTCTGTAAATGGTGTAAATCCGGGACATTACCAAGGCATTTACTCGATTACCAAAGCCGCCGTTATTTCTATGACCAAATCCTTCGCCATGGAACTGGGCCAGCAGAAGATTCGCGTGAACGCTTTGCTGCCAGGGCTGACGGACACCAAGTTTGCCAGCGCTCTGACCTCTAACGAAGCGATCAAGAAGCAGGCCATGGCGCATATTCCGATGAAGCGGGTGGCCGATCCAAGTGAGATGGCCGGCACAGTTCTGTATCTGGCGTCGGGTGCCTCAAGCTATACCACCGGTGCCTGTATAAATGCAGACGGCGGTTACCTTACGATTTAATTGCTCGTAAGTGCCCTTGAGGCGACTTCGGAGCTCGGTTGGCAGGTGAGAGCTTTGAAGTCGCCACTCAATTCCGATGCACGTCGACCAAGGTGATCGAGGTGAGAGGGCTTGCTTGCCAGCACAAGATCCTGAATCAGTGAGGTCATGGCCTTGACGCTATTATCCATCATTGCCACATAAGCATCGCCACGTGCGGCCTCGGAGTTGTTGATCAGTTCGGTGATCGTTGCTTTGAAATCTGGACTGTTGCGGTTTTCCAGGGCGAGCAACAAGGCTTGTTGCCAGTTTTGGCGTCCCTTCAGCCAGATTCTAGTCTGCCCGCCGCGGTTTTCTGACCAGTCATTAATGATTCTTTGCTGTTTGCCGCTCAGGCTCCCCAGCCACTGCTCCGTGCGTTTCGCAGTGCGTTCTGCCCGGGCGTCGGCAAGCGCTTCGGCGTTGCCAACCAAAAATTCGTTTTCCATCTCCTGGTGTTTCGCTTCCATATTGCCAGCCAGTTCGTTTACTTGTTCATCGCTTAGGCTAGACAGAAGATTAACTGCGGAGGGCGTTATCTGATGCAGTAGTGGTGGGAGGAACGTCATCAATTGAGTTTGCAGGTTATTCACTTCGTCAGGGCTCGGATTGCCGGCCACTAGATCACGCTGGAGGCTGCTCAGCCACGCTCGGTAACGTGGTAACTCAGTGCTGCAGTGCCACTTTTTCAGGCTTTCAATATCGGCATTCAGTTGCTGCGATTGGGCTTGTGTCAGTGTAACGAACCCCTCAACCCACCACACGATGCCCCAATCAGCGTAACGGTAGGCAAGCCGGGTTGAGCTACACCCAGTTGCCAGAAAAGCCGAGATCAGCACGAGCGCAACCACTCGTCCAACACTTATCTTAAATGAATAGCCAAACTGATCCATATTGCGCCTGACTCGGTAAAAAAGCCTATCGATAAAAGATTGGAAGCTTATTATCATTCCGCCTTTGCGTTTTGTTATTTTACTGTATTAGTTGACCACTATAGTCCTAGGACTTTCAGGTTTGGCAATCCGGAGGTCAGAAACCTACCAGGAGAATTCATGAGCCGAATTAAACCCGCGCGCCTTCGCCAGCTTGTGTTCGGATTTTACATGTCTGGCATGATGTCATTGCTGATGTCTGGGGTAATTACTTTTATCAACACTGGCATGGATAGCGAATTTATTTACCGCTGGATGCCGGCGTTTTTTGTCGCATGGGCCGTCGCGTTCCCGCTGGTAACCTTTATAGCCCCCATGGCAGTGAGACTCACTGAAATGACCCTTGGGCCGGCTTATAAAGACGGTAAGAGAGTGTGAAGAAGCTGCCCCAGCTAAGTTAGGGCAGCTCTTTATTGAATAGACGTCTCGGAACTGCTTGCGTTAGCGCGGGAAAGCGCTGTTCCAGTAGGCGGCCGAAAGTGCAGGGAATAAAGAATCCGATCTAACACAGCCTGACCATTCCAAGCTGGGTCATTATTTACCATGCCCACTACGGCCCAGGTTGTGTTGTTTTCATCCCGTGTAAAGCCGGCGATAGAGCGTACATTCTCCAGGTAGCCGGTTTTAATGCGGCCCTCGCCGTCCATGCCTGCGTTGCGTAGGCGCCGAGCCATGGTTCCATCCATGGCAATAATGGGCATGGATGTCATAAGGTCTGAGGAATAGGGGCTGTTCCAAGCGTGTTGCAGAATTTTCGTGCCTTGTCGGGCGGTGATTTTGCCATGCCGCGTCAAGCCAGCACCGTTGTCGATCACCATCCCGGCAGTATCAATACCCTTCTTTTCTAGCCAGTCATAAATAACCCGAATGCCGGCAACCCGGTCATCGTTCTCGTTATCCAGGCGGTTTTGTGCGCCAATAGTCAGCAATAGCTGCCGCGCCATTACGTTACTGCTCCACTTGTTTATATCCCGCACCATGGTGACAAGATCAGGTGACGTGGTTTTCATAACCAGCCGGGCGCTTTCTGGGGTAATTCCGTTCCGGTCTCCACCGGATACAATGATACCCATCTCTCCAAGCAAAGAGCGGATCATCGAGGCGCTGTATTGCTCGTGGGGTAAAAGGGAAAGATAAGTTGTTGTGCGGCAGCCTTGTGGCAATTCGCCGGTTACCCGCACGGTTACCTTACCGCCTTCCTGGAGTACCGGTACCCAATCAAAATTACGGCGTGACGGGCAGGGTGCTTTGGCAATGGCGGTTACCCGGTTGTCGATCTTAATCTCACTCAGATCTGGCGTGCTCCAAGCCTGAGTGCCCCGCTCATCGGCACGTATTTGGAAGTGCATAAGATTGAGGTTGGTCAGGTAGGCCGATGGCTCAACCAGAAAGGGTGCGAATGGGTTGTTGCCGTTGTCCTCAAATGGAGGAAAGCCGCCATCGACTTCAAAATAGCTGCCATCGAGCACCAGGTCGCCAGTAATGCGGGTTATCCCCATGTCACGGAGTTCCCGCAGGGTTGTCCATAGCCGCTCAAACGTCAGTTTTGGGTCGCCGCCAAAGCGCACATAAAGGTCGCCTTTGAGGGTGTCGCCAACCATATCGCCATTCGTCAGAAAGTCCGTGTCCCAGTGATGAGTGGGACCAAGAAGTTCCAGGGCTGCGTAGGTGGTGATCACCTTCATAATAGAGCCGGGGCTCATGGGCACATCCGCATTGATGCCCTGGTCAAGTCCCGGGCCGTTCAGGGGCACTGCGGCCATGCTCAGCGCTTCTTCGCTGTTTAGGGATTTTGTGGCGTAGTCCCGCATGTCGCTGGCCCAGAGGCGGTTGCCGCTATAGCCTTGCTTGTCATCGTCTGCTGCTAACGCCGATGGTAGGCTTGCCAGGGCAGGAGCCAAGGCAAGTGTAGCGGCCAGAAATAGGGCAGGGCGCCTTGACCGAAGACTGATTTTTCCTGCGCTGTTTGTATGCGGCATACCCGGAATCACCGTGATGGCTACGTGATGAAATGTGCGGAGAAACTCCCTGAATGAACAATAGCTCATCTTTGTCAATTGTACTATGCAGAAAACCTCTACATGACGTTAAAAAATGCCAGTAGCCTGCTTGTTTGTATTGGGGTTTCGTCACTGAGTGTAAGCTGTGTTGCTACCCGCATCCGTTGAGTAAACTAAGCCAATGGAATGTCATGGTATTTGATGATAATGGACAGGTTATCAATAGAAGGACTGATTATGGCTAATATGCTCGCTCACCACGCGAATGTGCTGGGCTCTGTCGCAACATCAACGCTGACCGCCTGGCGTGGATGCCTTGTTGTAAAGGACGTGTCGCAACCGGAGCAGCCCCTTGTGCTTTATGACATGGAAGGATGCCCGTTCTGCCGTCGGGTTCGGGAAGCGCTAACGGCTCTCAATCTGGATGTGCAGGTTCGGCCTTGCCCCAAGGGTTCTGATGTTTTCCGTAAGGAAGCCGAGGCGATCGGTGGCGAACAACAGTTCCCGTTGTTGGTTGATCAAAATACCGATACCGTCATGTATGAATCGGAAGCGATCATCGAGTATTTGTTTCGTCAGTACGCAGGTCGGTCGGTGCCTGGTTACTATCGCGAGCGAGTCTGGCAGCCCGTTCTGGGTTCGCTCGCATCTGTTGCCAGCGCCATGCGAGGGCTGCGCTCTAGGCCAACCAAACAGCCGGAGCAGTCGCTACATTTATGGAGCTTTGAAGGAAGTCCATTCTCTCGTCTAGTACGAGAAAAGCTGTGCGAGCTGGCAATTCCCTACACTCTGCACAACCTGGGTAAGGAGCATTGGACGGAGATTGGCCCTGCCAAACAGCGCATTAAGCCCGGGCCATACAGACCTATCCCCGGTGGAAAACGCGATGCTTTCTTCAAAGCGCAGGGTCGGGTTCAGGTACCTTACCTTGAAGATCCGAATACCGGAGAAGGGTTGTTTGAATCAGCCCGTATACTGGATTATCTGAATGCCCAGTATGGTTAAAAACAATCCGCAAACACGCTGTTTCATGGGCAGCTTGGCGGGTATCATGGCCGGCCATTGAGGCAGTTCTTGAACGCTCAGAACATGATAATCAGGAAGTCTATGTATACCGGCCAATGCCTGTGTGGCGATATTAAATTTGAATACGAAGGCCCCCTTGGCCCGCTCTCTTTGTGCCATTGCAGTCAGTGCCGCCGTGCCCACGGTAGTGCATTTTCTGCAAGTTCTCCGGTGCAAAAGGTGCGCTTCCGGTTTCTGAGCGGTCAGGATCAGCTAACGGAATATGAATCTCGCCCGGGTAAATATCGTGTCTTCTGCGGTCGCTGCGGAAGCCATTTGTACAGCCGCGTGGATGCGATTCCCGGCATTCTCCGTCTGCGCGTGGGCGTTGTCAACGAGCCCTTGGAGAAGAGGCCTGCGCAGCATGTCTACACAGGTTCAAAGTCTGACTGGTTTGAAATTACCGACGACCTCCCCCAGTATGAGAAAACCGAGCGCACGGGCGACCCTCACTGAGCAGGCACTACCCGATATACTTTGCCTTGTGGCGAGTCTGTCAGTAACCACAGGGCGCCATCCGGCCCTGTTCGAACGTCGCGAATCCGTTCTGCGAGTTTGACGAGCAAATCCTCTTCCTCGGTTACCCCCCTGTCTTTAAGTTTCAGACGAACAAGTTTTTGCATTTTGAGCGCGCCTACAAACAGATTGCCTTGCCATTCGGGAAACTCGAGCCCTGTGTAAAACGCCATGCCTGAAGGCGCAATGGACGGATCCCAGTAGTGCAGCGGCTGCGCCATGCCGTCTTTTTCCGTATCCAAGGTGATCGGGAGCCCTGAGTAACCAATACCGTAAGTGATTTCAGGCCATCCGTAGTTGGTGCCCGCCCGTAAAACATTAATCTCATCACCACCTCGTGGGCCGTGCTCGTGAGTCCAGATATCACCCGTTATAGGGTGAACGGACATGCCCTGAATATTTCGATTGCCCCAGGTGAACAGAGTGTTGTTAATGCCCGGATCATCAAGCCCCGGGTTGCCGGGAGCTGCCTCGCCGCTATCGGTAATGCGGTGTACGCCACCGGCATCGTCTTCAGTATCTTGTGCTCGATCCTTATCACCGCGATCGCCAACGGAAATATAAAGATAGCCTGACGCATCAAAGGCCATTCGCGCTCCAAAATGTCGAGATGTGCCAGAGCGGGGCAGGGCTTCGAAGATAACCGTTACGTTTTCTAATCTGTCTTTGTCAAAATTCGCACGGGCGACCCTTGTGGTCATTCCTTCGCTGGTACGGTGAGCGTAACTGAGGAACAGAATTCGGTTTTTTTCAAAACCCGGGTGCAGTACTACATCGAATAGCCCGCCTTGGCCCGTTACAGCAGAGGCTGGAAGCCCCGCAACGGGTTTGGGTGACAGTTCCCCGTTTCGAATAACACGAAGCCTGCCGGCCCGCTCTGTAACGAGCATGGAGCCATCTGGGAGAAAAGCTAAACTCCAAGGATGTTCAAGACTTTCAGCAACCGTTTCCAACCGGAAGTTTGCTTCCTGGGACGTAAAAATTTGGCTTTCTGCCGCAAGGGGTGGGCCGAACAAAGCCAGTGCACTGAACATGATCAGGTGCCGGAAAGAGTGCATTCTATCCTCCCTTTATTGCAAATGATAATCAATACTATTAGTATATTTTATGTGCCTAGCTTGGAATAACGGCACAGACGTTCTTCATACGATCTGTTTACATCATAAGCTAAGGGAGATACAGCCATGACAGCAGAACAGGAGATGATCGAAGGGCTAAAGATTGCAGCGGGGGCCGGTCTTTTTATCGCGCTTGTTGTTACTGGTTTGATTGTGGGCGCCGGAGTTGGAGGCTAGCCCCGATTACGCTGCAGCCATCGATCCAGTTTGTTAGCGAATTCCTTTCGGTCGGTCTGGCTGAACGGAGCCGGACCACCGGTCACCTGCCCGGCGTTGCGCATCTCTTCCATAAAATTCCTCATGGCTAAGCGTTGGCGGATGTTTTCTTTCGTGAAGGCTTGGCCTCTAGGGTTGAACACATCGGCACCCTTCTCGATGGCTTCCGCCGCCAGCGGAATGTCCTGGGTTATAACAAGATCACCGGCGTTAAGCTGGTCCATAATTTCGTTATCTGCCACATCGAAACCCTGCATAACCTGTCTGGCTTTAATGTAAGGGCTGGGTGGTAGTTTAATAACGTGATTGGCAATGAACGTTGTCTGAGTTTGCCAGCGAGTGGCGGCGCGACAAAGAATGTCGCGAATAGGAACGGGGCAAGCGTCGGCGTCAACCCAGATCGGCATATCAACTTCCTTAATCAGTTTGGTTCTGATGGGAAGTGTACCTGTTGTTGCTGTGAGCCTGGTAGTGAGTCCCAACGGATACGGCCGGATTTGCCGGGGCGTTGGTGGTATAGTCCTGTGGAAATTCAATTATCAGGATGCGCTAATGTCTCAACTTCCTCCTTGCCCCCAGTGTGGTTCCGAATACACCTATGAAGACGGTGTTCAGCTTGTTTGTCCTGAGTGTGCCCATGAGTGGACAGAAGCGGAGGTCGCGGCGGACGAAGCGGGCAAAGTGGTGCGCGATGCTAATGGGAACGAGCTTCAAGATGGTGATGCCGTTACGGTGATCAAGGATCTGAAAGTGAAAGGTTCCAGCTCTGTTGTGAAGGTGGGCACCAAAGTGAAGAGCATTCGTCTGGTGGACGGCGATCACGACATTGATTGCAAGGTTGATGGCATCGGCCCTATGAAGCTCAAATCCGAATTTGTAAAAAAGGTTTGATATTTCTGGCTCCGGATCCCGGTAGCTCGCTGCGACCATTCGACGCACCCGGTTACTTGCGTTGAATGGATCTGAACGCAACACTGTAGGCATTGCAGCCTCCACAACGTAGCGACGCGAGACACCATGAAAAAACGAATCACACTGCTGCTTGCCAGTAGCGCACTGATGACATCGATCTTCACAACTCCTGTATTAGCCCATGAGTACTCCCAAGGGGAGGTTGATATTGAGCATCCATGGAGTCGGCCAACTCCGCCGGGCGCACCTATGGGCGTCGGCTATCTGGTTATCAGAAACCATGGAGACAGTAATATCACACTGGTTGGTGCAAGCACGCCTAGGGCCGATGATGTTTCCATCCATGAAACGCTGATGAAAGATGGTGTCATGCGTATGCAGCCGCTTACGAACGGGCTGAGCATAGCGGCCGGAGAAACGGTGGAGCTTAAACCCCATAGTTATCATTTGATGCTGGAAAAGCTCGCGGAACCGCTGAAGGAAGGGGAGAAGGTTCCTCTAACTCTGGAGTTTGAAGGCGCAGAAGCTATGGAAGTTGAGTTAAACGTACAATCACTGGACGCCGGCATGAGCGAGCTGGAAATGGATCACTCCGGGCACCAGATGGATCACTGATTCTTTCCGGAGCAGGCAGAAAATGACGCTTCCAGAGAATAGAGAAAGCGTCATCTTTCAGTTTTATTCTTAAGAGCAACCGCCGCAACAGACGCCTGGATCACCGTGTTTGCCCTTCTTTGGAGTGCTTTCAGGCGTGCTCGCGGGCGTCTCGGCGCGCTCTTCCACTGCGCTACCCTGCAGCTTTTCCGCATTCGCCTTGTTGGCGCTTTTTGGGCTAATTACTTCCTTAAATAATTGCATCATAGAATGTACTCCTGCCACTAGGGCGCGCTTAAGGCTCTCTAAATAAAAAGATTCATGTTAAATGAATGTTATGTGTGTTCAGGAGCGGAGTCAACTGATCTTTGTAGAAACTATGTCCGACATTGTAGGTGCAGGTGCGCCTGTATAGGAAAGCGGCTATTATTGCGGTGTTGCGCTGATGTCCCGGCCTTGTCTCGGCTCCCAGTGACGGCATCTTTGGTGAGGTAGGCTGTATTACCGCAGGGGATTTCGCAGCTCATGGATAGCAAGCATAATATGTCTGGCTCATGGACGCAGAGAGAGCGTGGCCCGGAGTTCTGGAAGGTTGCCCGGCTGGCATGTCAGCTTGCTGGCACCGTCGACGTTTCTTTTTTCTTCCTGTTCCATATTCTTGATTCCCCAATTCTTGCGTGGATCAATGTTATTAGCGTAGCCATTTACGTGGCTGCTTATTGCGCGCTTGAGCGCAAACAGAATCGGCTGGCTATCAGGCTGATCTGGCTTGAAGTGATCGTTCATTCTGCCCTGGGCACCATTATGATCGGCTGGGGAAGCGGTTTTCACTATTACCTGTTGATGTTCATCCCCGCACTCTTCGTTACTATGCCGTTTCAGAAGGCCGTTCTGGCTTTGGCAGGGCTTTGGCTCTATTACGTAGGGCTTGATATCTTGATGTGGTCCATAGAGCCGGTTCAGCCAATATCGTCCAGTGCTTTGTTGGGGGTTCATCTGTTTAACCTGAGCATTGTATTCGCCATGTTCAGCTACCTTTCATATTTTTACCTGAGTATGGTGCTTTCGGCTCAACGCAAACTTCGACTGTTGGCGACCGTTGATTCGCTGACAGGGCTGTTCAATCGGCGCCATGGTAGCTATCTGGCGGAAAAGGAAATCGCCCGATTCCAGCGAGCCGGGCATCCTGTGGCATTCATGTTGCTCGATGTAGACCATTTCAAATCAATTAATGATCGTTATGGCCATGACATAGGCGATAGGGTGTTGACCCAAATTGGGCAATTGATTCCGGAACAATTGCGAACCCAGGACCTTGTTGCGCGCTGGGGTGGTGAAGAGTTTTTGATTATTCTTCCTGATACCGATATTAGCAGTGCTTTGGCCAGTGCATATTCCGGCCCATCATGAACACCCATTCCGGGCCAACGTGAACACCTACTC
>NZ_JBQDKB010000044.1:3440-30225 GCF_052094685.1 Marinobacter sp. | reverse complement strand
GTGGAGTGCGCTTTAAATCAAACCCCGAGCTCACAATGCCCCGCTCTTCCAGCAGAGTGCGCACGATGGTGTCTGTGGTCTGGGTTTGGAAGATGCGGCTGTTGTGCATCAGCCCTAAGCGCCATAAAGGCGGCTGAATGATCAGCTCGTAACTGGTACGGCGGTGGCCACTATCCCCACGGGCAAATTCATTTACCACGCCGGTAAAACGGCGAAGGGCCATGCCGTCTTGCCAAACCACCAGATCCACCGGTTGCTCTAGTACATCTAAAACATCCACATCTGGATCAGTACTGGCCAATTCAAGGCGGCCGTGAAATAGCTCGGATAATCGTTCGGTTAGCGTAAAGCCAACAACGGAAAATAAATCAGAGGGGAGTTCGCCAATACGGGCGGTAAACTGCAGTCCGCTTGCCTGAGGCATATCTTCAATCCTTGAAGGTATGGTTCTGTATGAATCTGGGCAGGGATTCTGTCGCAAAAACGGCGGTTAATCAAACTCTCCCTGCGCCAAAGGAGCATCAGTTCTACATTAAAGAAGCATCAGGGCGACACTTGTGCCCGTGCTTTCGCTCGAAATGGACGCGTCCACCACTCAGACATCAGCACGCCGAATAAGGTCAGCCCTCCGCCAATGAAGTGATATAGCCCCAAGGTTTCATTCAGCATCACAGAGGCAATAACCGCCGTTAAAATAGGTACAAGGTTAAAAAACACGGTGGTACGGCTGGGCCCCAAATGTTTGATTCCCGTCATCCAGGCCAGCGGTGCGCCGATAGACGCAAACACGCAGGCGAACAACACCAACGGTAGGTTATCGCTGTTCAACCCGGCTTGTGGCGATACAGCAAACAATGGGAATAACACCACCACAGCCACTAAAACCTGCGCGTAAAGCAACTGCATCGCCGGTAAGGGAATCTGCCATTTTTTCAGTAGCGTGCTGTAAATAGCGTAGGCCGCAACAGCCACTAACATCATGCCATCGCCGCCGTTAATCCCTTGTTGAGTAAGGGTGGTTAAATCCCCTGAGGTGATAACAATCAATACGCCCAAAAACGAAAATGATGAGCCAACCACAGCGCCCACGGTCAGGCGGTGCCCCAATGCCATTATCGCTAGCACCAGTGACATCACCGGCATCAGCGCCAACACAATGCCCATATTGGTGGCGGTGGTTTTTGGTGCTGCGAAATAGGCAAGGCTCTGGTAAACCGCCATGCCTAGTACACCCAGCACAAAAATCTTGCCCAGATTTGCCTTAACTACCGGCCAAGATCGCAGCGTCGGGCGCAGCAGTACCGGCGTGAGTACGACAGCAGCAAATAGCCAGCGATAGAAACCGATTTCAGCTGGGAAGATAACGCCCACAGTGAGCTTGTTAACTACGGTATTTCCCGCCCAAAATATGACAGCCAATAGCGGAAACGCATAATACATAGTCACAAATCCCAGAAAACGAGTGAAGAATCAGAAGCGCTATTATCCGCCTGTCTTTAATAAAGGCTATACTGAATTTAAGACAACATAGCGATGGTTTAAGACAAGGTGAATAGAAACTACATTGAAATCCCCGCACTCAGCGAGTTGCCGGGCCCGGTGTACTTTCGTTATGACGAATACGGCGCCGACACTCATGCCGTGGCGCACCGCCATGAATGGGGACAGCTGAATTTTACCGCCCGTGGCGTGATGCAATTGGAAATCGACGGTCGGCCGTTTATGTCACCGCCAAACTACGCTGTGTGGATCCCACCTAATGCGTTGCACAGCTGCTATAACCGCGAATCGGTGGTGTATCGATCCGTGTATATCGGGCTGGAAGAATGTCGAACGTTGCCGGGCAGCCCTTGCGCCGTGACCATGAACGATGTGCTCAAAGCGATTCTGAATGATTTCGCTGAGCGTGACGTGACCACGCCGGTCAGTCAACCAGACCTGAACCTTGCCCAAGTGTTGCTTGATCAACTGCATCTGGCACCTCGGGAAGCCGATTACCTACCCTTCGGAATCAGCACAACCGTAAACCAGGTTTTGGATGAATTACGTGCCAACCCCGGTGATAACTGTTCACTGGCTGACTGGGCAAAACAGGTGTTCGTCAGCGAACGCACGCTGGCTCGCCATTTTATGCAGGAATTGGGAATGAGCTTTGGGGAGTGGCGTCAGCGCTTACGTTTTCTTGCCTCCATCGAGGCCCTTGAAAAAGGCCTGTCGATCAAAGAACTGGCCTTTGATATGGGCTACAGCAGCAGCTCAGCCTTCATACGATGTTTCAACGCCACGCGGGCTGTACACCGGAACAGTACCGACGCCAGCACAACGTTTAACTGCGATGGCCATTTGCCTGAATAACTCGTTCCAAATTTTCTAAGGCAACCAAAACAGCTTGTTCTTACTACCCCACACTGGAACAATTGAGGCCATACTTACTTTTCTATATATGGCCCATCATGAAACTATTAGTTCGTAACCTCGCACGCACGACAACCGAGCAGGAAATTCAAGAGCTGTTTGCGGCTCACGGCACGGTCGCTGAGTGCACTCTGGTTTTAGACAAAGAAACCGGACTTTCAAAAGGATTTGGCTTTGTGGAAATGCCAAATACCAAGGAAGCCAAGCTGGCCAAGGCGCTCCTGAATGACGCCAAGGTAGGCAAAAATAAAATACGGGTAAAATTCGCCCAAGACAAAGAACAATAATCGGCTAGGAAAACCGGTACCTTACGTTATCGGAGCATTGGCGGCGCGTTCAGCTACACACTCGTAGCCGCCCATTTCAAACTCCCGACAAATGAACGGACGCTTCTCATAAATCGAGCAAGACATGGTGGTGCGATCCAGCGCTGCGCACCAACCGTCCTCCAATCGCGCCATGGTTAAACCACCCCATTCGTCTTCTTCAATAAACCGCTCGGGCACGCCCGTCTCGGTGATCAACATCACTTCCAAGCGGCAGCAGCAAGCTTCGCAGCTTGAACAACTGACACTGGGATCAGGCAAGGTTACCGCTTCAATCATCGTGGGCTTCGGCATAAGCTCTAGATGTGCCTTTCAGAAAAAATACTGTGGGGCCACATTAACCCGACGTGGCAACCGGCAACGACGGATTGCTTCCCCAGTCAGCCCAGGAACCATCGTAAAGCACATTGTTTTTGTGGCCCGCAATGACTGCGGCCATCAATATAATGCACGCGGTTATGCCTGAGCCGCAGGAAAACACCGCTTGTTGATTCTCATGGGGCAGAAGCCCTGAGAAAACCGCTTTTAGCTGCTCTGCGCTTTTAAAGCTGTGCTCGTCCAGCACTATTGTCATAAATAATGACAATGCTGTCGGTGTTTATCCCCAGCTTCTGAGCTTCGCGAGTGAACTGCTCTTTCGAGGGAAAAGCATGAACCATGGGCGAGTTCAGATCGCAAAAGTCACGCTCCAAATCGAACTGTCTGGCCCCGGGGATAAACACAGGCTCATCGTACACAACGGGCTCTCTGCCGATCACCTTGCTCATGCTGGCATCGAGAAGAATCAGGTTCTTGTTGGGCTGGTTATCTGCCAACCAGCCCGTTGTAACGAGAGGGAAAGTCATATCAGAGCAGATCTTTACGAAGCTGTGCTGGGCTCTTTGGTGACAGTAACCCCGGTGCCACATCAAACACGGATTTGGCACCCACTTCGCCAGCACTGGCCAGCTTGTGAACTGCGCGGGTGTAGGCCACCAGCACACTGGCAGTGAACTCAGGGTTGCTGCCTAGCGCAAGAGAGTACTCGATAGTTTGCTTGCTCTGAGTGCCGGTCGCGCCGCTACGAATCACAAAGCCGCCGTGAGGCATGGCGCTGTGTTCGGCTGCGAAGGTCGCTTCATCAATGAAGTTAACAACTGTTTCGAATGGCTCAAAATAGTCTGGCATGGTCACGATGCTGTTGCGCACAGTGCCTGCATCAGCATCGTCTTCCAGCACAATGAAGCATTCGCGTACGTGCTTCTCGCGGGTTGCCAGTTCCGGCTGCTCACCGTTGCGTACCCGTGCAATGGCCTCTTCAGACGGCAAGGTGTATTGCACGCCCTTTTTAACGCCGTCTACACGGCGTACTGCATCGGAGTGGCCTTGGCTCAAGCCTTTGCCCCAGAAGGTATAAGTTTCACCTTCTGGCAAAATGGTTTCACCAAACAGCCGGTTCAGTGAGAACAAGCCGGGATCCCAACCCACAGACATCAGTGCGACATGCCCAGATTTTTGTGCCGGCTCATCCAGGGCTGCGAGGTATTCGTTTACTTTGGCGTGGGTATCAAAACTGTCTACGGTATTAAAAAACTGCGCCAGGTAAGGCCCCTGCTCTGGCAGATCGGTTTTTGAGCCGCCGCAGAGGATCATCACATCCACTTCATTCTGAAACGTCTCAACATCCGCCATGGCATGGACGGGCACGTTGCTGTCGAGCAGAGTTACGCTGGCAGGATCACGACGGCTGAACACACCCACCAAACGCATATCCGGGTTTTGCGCCAAGGCCGATTCAACACCCCGCCCCAAGTTTCCGTACCCGGCGATTGCTACTCTTATCTGATCTGCCATGTCGTTCTACCTTATTCGGTTTGAAAACACACGGAACGCTCGCGCAACATGATCGATGGCGAGCCCGAAGAAACGACAGGATGGTGAACGCGAGCAATATTAAGGTCAAGCGTTAACGTTCGATCCCTGCTCTCGCGGCACGCGCTGCATGCAATTTCTTGTAACTTTCAATAAGGCGCAGGTGTTTATCCAGGCCTTCCAGCTGCATGTTGGTTGGGGTCAGGCCGTAGAAGCGCACACTTCCATCCACCGAACCCACCACGGCGTCCATGGTCTCGTCGCCAAACATGCGCCTGAGGTTGAACAGGTAATCCGTCAGCTCAAGTTCGTCATCCAGAACGATTTCCAGTACCGCACTCATCGCTCGATAAAACAGTCCGCGTTCAACGGTGTTGTCGTTGAACTGTATGAACATTTCAACCTGCTCAAGAGCTTCTTCGTACTGCTGCAAAGCAAGGTTGATCAACAGTTTCAGCTCAAGAATGGTGAGCTGACCCCACACCGTGTTTTCATCGAATTCGATACCGATCAGGGTGATGATGTCGGTGTATTCGTCAATCTGGCTATCGTCCAGGCGCTCCACCAGGGCTGCCAGTTGCTCATCGCTCAGGATATGCAGATTCAGAATATCTTCCCGGAAAAGCAGAGCACGATTGGTGTTATCCCAGACCAGATCCTCTATCTGATAAACCTCGGAATAACCGGGCACTAGCATGCGGCAGACCGGGGCACCCAGATCGTCATAAACGGTGGTGTACACTTCTTTGCCCATGTCTTTAAGAATGCCAAACAGGGAAGCCGCTTCGGCTTCGTTGGTGCCAGAGAAATCCCATTCGTTAAATTCGTAATCCGACTTGGCGCTAAAAAAGCGCCAGGACACGATGCCGGACGAATCAATAAAGTGTTCCACATAATTGTTCGGCTCAGTGATCGCGAGGCTGTTGAAGGTCGGGGGCAGAAAATCGTTCAGTCCTTCAAAGCTGCGCCCCTGCATCAATTCGGTGAGGCTGCGCTCCAGGGCGATTTCCATGGAAGGATGTGCACCAAAGGAGGCAAACACTCCACAGGTCTTCGGGTTCATCAGGGTGACGCAGGCCACGGGGAACTGGCCGCCGAGAGAGGCATCTTTAACCAGCACCGGAAAACCCTGTGCTTCCAGCGCCCGCACGCCTTCGAGAATGTCCGGGTACTTTTCCAATACGTGCAGGGGCACATCCGGGAGCGCAATTTCTTCCTGAATAATCTCCTTCTTTACCGCCCGTTCAAAAATTTCTGACAAGCACTGTACTTGCGCTTCATGCAGTGTATTGCCCGCACTCATGCCGTTACTCAGGTACAGGTTCTCAATCAGATTTGTCGGGAAATACACCACCTCACCGTCGGAGTGACGCACGAAGGGCAAAGAGCAAATACCACGCTCAACATTGCCGGAGTTGGTATCAACCAGGTTGGAGCCTGCCAGCTCATCCTCCGGGTTATAGATAGCCAGGCAGTAATCATCCAAAATGCCCTGAGGCAGCTCATCATCAGGCCCCGGCTTGGACCAACGCTCCCTTGGGTAATGAACAAACTCGCTGTTAGCGATGTCTTCGCCGAAAAACTGATCGTTGTAGAAAAAGTTGCAGTTCAGCCGCTCAATGAACTCGCCCAATGCCGAACACAGGGCGCTTTCTTTCGTAGAGCCCTTACCATTGGTGAAACACATGGGCGAGGCTGCATCGCGCATGTGCAGCGACCAAACGTGAGGCACAATGTTGCGCCAGGATGCGATTTCAATCTTCATGCCCAAATCCGCCAAGATGGCGGTCATGTTGGCGATGGTCTGCTCCAATGGCAGGTCTTTACCCTCAATATAGGTTTTGGCGCCTGCCTCTGGCTTGGCCATCAGCAGGGCCTGAGCATCGCCGTCGAGGCTATCGACAATTTCAATCTGGAAATCTGGGCCGGTTTGCACCACTTTTTTGACCGTACAGCGGTCGATTGAACGCACAATACCTTGGCGGTGTTTCTCGGACAGATCCTCTGGCAGCTCAACCTGAATTTTGAATATCTGTTTGTAGCGGTTTTCAGGATCAACAATGTTGTTCTGGGACAGACGGATATTGTCGGTCGGGATATCACGCGCTACACAGTAAACTTTAACGAAATAAGCCGCACACAAGGCAGAGGATGCCAAAAAATAGTCGAAAGGGCCGGGCGCGGAGCCGTCGCCTTTATAGCGGATGGGCTGGTCGGCAATCACCGAGAAGTCATCAAACTTGGCTTCAACTCGGAGGTTGTCGAGATAATTGACGTTGATTTCCATTGCGAGGGTACCTGGTTTGCAGAATTTGGCGCGGTGCGGCCATACAATGCAGCCATTATAACCTTCACACAACAGCACTGACACATCGCATCGCTCAATGCCTACTGTGCTTCGCTCACTCTGTTGAGCGGCTTACCGACGGGCGAAAGGTTCGCACTACTCTCAGCAGCTTCTCTTTGGGCACGATCACCAGCAGGTTACCCGCAAGTACCAGCGATACACCCGCAACCGCCTCAGCCGTCCAGACATAGTTTTCAAACACAGTTGAAAGCGCAAGCGCCACAATTGGGAACAAAACCATGCAGTAGGCGGCACGCTCGGGCCCTATTCGCCCGAGCAGCGTTAGAAAGCTCCCGAACCCAAGAACAGAGCCGATTAGGGCCAGGTAAACCAACGAGCCTGTGTAAGTCCAGGTCGCCTCGTACGCAAAAGGACTTCCCCGGCCCCAGGCAATAATAGCCAGTGCCAGCGCGCCATAAGCCATGCCATATGCGTTGCTCTGCATAACGGGTAATTGAGAGGACTGGTTGCGGGCAGAGAGCATGTTACCGAACGAGGTGATAAACGTGCCAACCAGGCTCAGAATAATCGCACGCAGGGTGGTTCCGTCTGCATCCAGAGCGCGAACTTCCGGCAGGAACACCAGGCAGATGCCCACCAACCCAAAAGCGGCACCGGCAATAACGGCCCGGGGCACACGGTTCCCAAAAAACAGAGCGCCGTTAATAATGTTCATTACGATGATGGTAGAGAACACCACAGCGATCAGCCCACTGGTGATATCAGCCGCTGCCTGATAAACCAACATGTAGTTGAAGCCGAACAGCATCAGCCCTTGAGCCATCATCCAAAAGTGCTGACGAAAGCCGAATTTCATATTCCGCTTAGTGAGATGGCACCAAAGCATCAGAACCAGCGCGGCTAGCCCAAAACGGTAGGCAATGGACACATCGCCGGGCACCTCTCCCAATTGCAAAGGTATCGCGATAAACGTCGATCCCCAGATCAACACCGTCGATAAATAGAGCACAAAGGTATTCGTCAACATAAGTAGAGAAGCCCGCAACCGTGATCAAAAACCGGCTACGCATTGCTCGCTACCGATCCAACATTTCGCGGATTCATTCTCCTCCTTATAGTTATCTTGCTCAACAGTTTTTGTGCTGACAGATACGAATATAACAAGCGGAGACAATTCGTTGGGGAGCGGAATCACGGGGCACAGAGAGCCGTGCCCCGGCATGTCTTATTCCGGATTATAAAGGCGCTGAATGCTGGAGAAATCCAACGCTCCATTGCCCTGCCCTGCGTGGAGTTCAAACAGGTTTCGGGCGAGAGAGCCCATGGGGATAGCTGCGTGATTCTTTACAGCGTTATCAAAGGCCAACCCAAGATCCTTATTCATCAGGTTAACCAAGAAGCCACCTTCATATTCCCGTGAAGCGGGGGCAGCCTCCATCACGCCAGGCCAGGGATTGTAACCGTTAAGCGCCCAGTTGCCACCAGAGCTTTGCTTCATAATTTCTGAGAGAACTGCCGGATCCAGGCCGTTTTTCACACCTAAGGCCAAGGCTTCACTAGTGCCTGCCATAAGGATGGCCAACAGCATGTTGTTGCAGATTTTGGCAATCTGTCCTGCACCGTTTTCGCCCGCATGGAAGATGTTCTTGCCCATGGCTTCCAAAATCGGCTTAGCCTTATTGAACGTCTCTTCGTCGCCACCGCAGATGAAAGTGAGAGCGCCGGCTTTGGCACCACCCACACCCCCAGAAACCGGGGCATCGATGAACGGAATGTTCTTGGCTTTAGCTTGTTCGGCCACACCGCGAGACGTTTCTGGTGCGATTGTTGATGAATCAATTACGAGAGTGCCTTCAGGCAAGTTGGCCAGCAGGCCATCATCGCCGAGATATACTGCCTCTACGTGCTGACCCGCTGGTAGCATGCTGATTACGCATTCCGCACCTTTGACTGCGTCATGAGCCGTATCTGCAGTTTTCGCACCCTCGGAAACCAGTGCCGCAACCGCGTCTTTTGAAAGATCAAACACGGTTACGTCGTGCCCGGCTTTTAAAAGATTGCTGGCCATGGGGCCACCCATGTTGCCCAGGCCGATAAAAGAAACCGTCGCCATAATCATCCCCTTGTTTTTGTATTCGGTTGAACAGGCCGCGCACTTGGTCGGTTAGCGGCCTGATTTGGCTAACTTTCGAAAAAGCTGTTTATCCACTTGCTGTCCATTTCCGCCAGCGATGCGTAGCGCCAGCGGGGCTGCTTGTCCTTATCTATCAGGAGTGCACGCACCCCTTCGACAAACTCACCTTTGCTCAGGCAGTTCTTAGACAGCGTGAGCTCTTTAGCCAGAACCTCACTAAGGCTATCCAAGCGACAGTTACGCAAATGCTGCCAACACAGGGCCAGCGATGTGGGCGAGGCAGCTTCCAGCGGCCGAGTGGCTTTGGCAAGCCAACCCTCTCCACTTGAAAGCTCTTTCATCTGCGCAACCATATCGGTCAGGGTGTCGGCATCGGTTACGCGGTTGATCTCATCAAAATGAGTCCGCACCGGGGATTCCGGCAAGGCATCCGCACTTTGGTTTTCGTGCTGCCGGAGCACGCTTCCCACTACGGCGAATGCGTCTTCACCCTGCCAGTTATGCGCCGTCAGATCCGCGACCACAGCTGCTTTCAAATCATGCTTGATGAAGCGATCGGCTAGGCCAACAAACAGTGCATCAGCCGCGTTCATGCGGGCACCGGTTAGCCCCAAAAACAACCCTGTGCGCCCAGGGGCACGATTAAGGAACCAGCCAGCGGCTACGTCTGGATAAAGACCAATACTGCTTTCAGGCATAGCCAGTTTAGAGGCTTCTGTAACCACTCGATGAGAGGCGCCGGCCATAATGCCAATGCCGCCGCCCATAACTATACCGTGGCCCCAGCACACCACCGGCTTTGGGAACGAGTGGATCAAATAATCCATCTCGTACTCTTCGGTGAAGAAGGCGATGCCTTCGCTGGCACCGCTTCCACTTTGTGGCTCGGTCATGCTCCGATAAAGAGCCACAATGTCGCCGCCGGCACAAAAAGCCTTGTCGCCTTCTGCCTCGATCCAAACAGCCCGAACATTGTCGTCCTCAGCCCAGCGTTTGAGCTGAGGCGTCAGCTGCCGAATCATCTCTAGGGAGAGTGAGTTCAGTGCTTTCGGCGTATTCAGCCGAGCCACGGCAATCAGTGCGCCGTCAGCAGTTTTCCACTCTTCAAAAACAATCGGTTGATGGCTCATGTCTAATCCTTAAACCGGTATATCTGCGGGTTTCAGCGGTTTTTCCATTCCGGTTTACGCTTGTCGAGAAAGGCATTCACGCCTTCCTTCTGGTCTTCGGTTGAGAACAGCTCAACAAACAGCTCCCGCTCCATGCGCCAGCTATCTGTGTGGCTGCGGCCATCACGGGAACTCATTATCAAAGTCTTGCAGCGGGCAGTAGAAGACGGGCTTTGCTTGCAGGCCATTTCAGCCAGCTCCAACGCCTTTTCCAGGCCTTTGCCCGTGGGGACAACTTCTTCAACCAAGCCAATTTGCAAGGCTTTGTCGGACTTCACTCGCTCGCCGCACAGAATCATACGTTTGGCCCAGCCCTCGCCTACGATCCAAGGCAGGTTTTGGGTGCCGCCCGCGCAGGGCAGCAGGCCAACAGACGCTTCTGGCAATGCCATCTGGGCATGCTCTTCGGCGATGCGAATATCACAGGCCAATGCACACTCAAGGCCGCCACCCATGGCGTAGCCGTTTACTGCTGCAATGGACACACCCCGGAACGCCGTTAAGGTGGCAAAGGCTTCACCAAACAGCTGAGCCATCTCGTTGGCCCGAGCCTTGTCGCCATCCGCAAAGGTTTTTAAGTCAGCGCCAGCGGAGAAAAACTTCTCGCCCTGCCCGGTGAGAACCAAGGCAAAGATATTTGTGTCTTCGTTGAGTTCGCGAACAATTTTTGAAAGTGCATGCAGGGAATCCGCCGTCCAAGTATTGGCCGGCGGATTATTAATCGTCAGTACCGCAATGTGTCCACGTTTCTCGAGCTGAATCAGATCGCTCATCATCTATCTCCTATTATTTCGCGGTTTATTGAATGGCCTCGGCCACGCCGTTGTCCAGCAAGCGGCGGGCAACAATTAGCCGCATGATCTCGTTGGTACCTTCCAGTATTTGGTGCACTCGCAGGTCGCGCAAATAGCGCTCCAGAGGGTATTCCCGGATATAGCCATAACCACCGTGCAATTGCAGTGCGTCGTTCACCACATCAAAGCAGGCATCTGTGGCGAAACGCTTGGCCATGGCACAGTGCAGCGTGGCTTCAGTATCAGAGCTATCCAATTTGAAAGCCCCAAGGCGTACCATCTGCCGGGCCGCTACCAAACTGGTCGCCATATCCGCCAATTTGAACTGCAGAGCCTGAAAAGCCGCCAAAGGCTTACCAAACTGCTCTCGCTCGTGCATGTAGTTGCGGGCTCTCAGCAGAGCTGCCTGGGCCCCGCCCAGAGAACAGGTGGCAATGTTAAGGCGCCCGCCATCAAGGCCTTTCATGGCAACAGCGAAGCCATCACCTTCTTCACCGACCCGGCTGGTTGCTGGGATGCGAACATTCTCAAGGTTAATGGTGCGAGTCGGCTGGCTATGCCAGCCCATTTTCTCTTCGTTCTTGCCGTAGGAAATGCCGTCGGCATCCGCCGGAATCACGAACGTGGAGATACCTTTTGGGCCCGAGTCCGGCGCGCCAGTGCGCGCCATCAACACGAGAATATCGGTATCACCCGCACCGGATATAAACACTTTACTGCCGTTGATGACATAACTGTCGCCGTCGCGAACCGCTTTGGTTCTTAGACTGGCTGCGTCAGAGCCGGCACCCGGCTCTGTCAGGCAGTAAGACGCAAGCCACTCACCACTAGCCAGCTTTGGAACGATTTCCTGCTTGAGGTCATCAGATGCAAAGCTCGCCACCATCCAGGTCGCCATGTTGTGAATGGTGATGAACGCAGCCGTTGAGGGGCAGGCAGCCGCCAGCTCTTCCACAATAACAGACGTATCCAGCCGTGAAAGGCCCATGCCGCCGAGCGCTTCTGGGGTATAGATCCCCATAAAGCCCATCTCACCGGCTGCTTTCAGCGTGTCGACCGGAAAAATATGCTCGTCGTCCCACTTGGCCGCATGGGGCGCCATGGATTTCTCAGCAAAGGTGCGGGCCGCTTCGCGAAACGCCAGCTGATCTTCTGTCAGGTTAAAGTCCATTGTCAGGCTCCAGATTAAACATACCCACCCTCAACGTGATTAGCGCAACTGGATCGAGAAGTTCGCTTCTGCTTCGGCTTCCACCTCACTGGAGAACCAACGCGAGGTCACTGTTTTAGTCTCAGTATAGAAGCGTACCGCCTGCTTACCGTATGCGTGCTGATCACCGTAGAAAGAACCTTTCCAGCCAGTGAACGAGAAGAACGGCAGGGGCACAGGAATGGGAATATTCACACCCACCTGACCAACCTCAATTTCATGCTGGAACTTGCGAGCAGCACCACCGGAGCCGGTAAAGATAGAAACACCATTACCGTAAGGGCTGTTGTTGATCAGAGTAATCGCGTCAGCCAGGCTGTCCTCTTCCATACAGGCAAGCACAGGGCCAAACACTTCTTCGTTATAGATGTCCATTTCGGTGGTCACACCCGAGAACAAGGTGGGGCCAATCCAGTTTCCATCAGGCAAGCCATCCACGGTGCAACCGCGGCCGTCCAATAGGAGGTTAGCGCCCTGAGACTCACCAGTGGCAATGAGAGATTCAACACGATCTTTAGCTTTGGAGGAGATAATCGGACCATAGCTGGCGCCAGAATCGTTCCAGGCACCCGGGCGAACTTTCGCCATGGCATCTTTCAGTTCTGGAATCCAAGACTGGGCTTCGCCTACAAACACGGCAACGGAAATAGCCATGCAACGTTGGCCCGCAGCGCCTACAGAAGCGCCCACCAAGGCATTGAGAACCTGCTGTTTGTCGGCATCCGGCATGATGACCATGTGGTTCTTGGCACCGGCGAAGCTCTGAACACGCTTCATGTTTTTGGTGCCGGTTTCGTAGATGTAACGGCCAACTGGCACAGAACCTACAAAAGAGATTGCTTTAACCGCAGGATCGGTAAGCAGTATATCCACCTGTTCCTTGCCACCGTGTACTACCTGCAGCACACCCTTAGGCGCACCCGCTTCTTCAAACAGCTCTGCAAGGCGCATGGGGGTGAGCGGATCTTGCTCGGAGGGCTTGAGTATAAAGGTGTTACCGCAGGCAATCGCCAGGGGGAACATCCACAGCGGAATCATTGCTGGGAAGTTGAATGGCGTAATGCCCGTACACACACCCAACGGCTGAATCCAAGAGTGTGTATCTACCCCACGCGCAACGTTCCCAACGGTCTCGCCCATCATCATAGAAGCAACGTTGGCCGCATGCTCAACCACTTCAATGCCACGCCACACGTCGCCCTTGGCATCATCAAACGTTTTACCCGTTTCCTGGGACAGGATTTCTGCGATCTCGTCGTGGTGCTCTTTGAGCAATGCCTGATAGCGCAGCATCACACGGGCACGCTCAGAAACTGGCACTTCCTTCCACGTGTTGAACATCTCGCCTGCGCTATCTATAGCTTTGCGCATCTCGGCGTCTGTGGTGCAAGGAGCCTTGGCGATCACTTCGTTGGTGGCCGGGTTGGTTACGTCAATCCATTCGCTGGTCTGGCTCTGTACGAATTCACCAGCTAGGTACAGTGGAACGTTTTTCATCTCAAAACCCCTGTTTGTTTTTGTGCGGGAAACGGGCCAAAGCGAAGTTGCTTTAGCGATGTATGGTATGACCTTAGCACCTTCTCTGGCACTTGGTGATTGACTAAATTTCGTTCGTGATGGACTATCTTTCGATTGCCACACACTTGACGGCAGCAACAAACATGACACAAACCTCTCAGTGGCCGGTCCCCAAGGACAGCATTCGCTACGTAGTACCAGCCCCCATTATTAGGCTTTTGTCTGAGCACCCCCTAACCCGGGATCTCTATCCCCGAGCTTTTGGCCACTACCGCCGCGCCACGGGCCATCACATGCATCGAGAAAACCATCGCGACAATCTTTTGATTTACTGCACAGAGGGAAAGGCGTTCCTGAACATAGAAGGCGAGCCTTATACGATGGAGGCGGGGGATCTCTTGTTATTGCCTGCTGGTGCTAACCACCGTTACACGGCAGACCCAGACAACCCATGGACTATTCACTGGGTGCATTACACTGGCCCAATGGCGGAAGAGTTTCGCAAATACATGGGCTTCGATGACGCCACGCCTATCCGCCATCTGGGCCGGCAACCTAGACTGTTGGTGGATTTTAACGGCCTACTTTCTGTTCGCCAGACAGGCTTCCGTGCCCGTGGTCTGATCCACGCTGCCAATCGTTTACGCCAACTACTAACAGCGGTTCCGATCAGCGTTGATGAAACCGGCCATAAGCGGCAGGCGGAACTGGATACCATCAACAACTATATGCGCGAACATCTCGACGAGCGCATTACCCTGGAACAGCTTGCAGACGTCGCGGGGCTTTCTCCCGCCCACTTTGCCACGCGCTACAAAGAACAGACCGGCACCTCTCCGATCCAACACTTTCTGCATTTGAAAGTAGAACGAGCCTGCCAGATGCTGGATACCACAAGCTTGAGCTTTACAGAAATAAGCCACCGCCTTGGCTATGACGACGCCTATTATTTTTCGCGGCTATTTAAGAAGACCATGGGCCAGGCACCGAGAGATTACCGTCACACGCCGCGGCACTGACCCAGCACATCAGGCCAGCTCTTAACCTGCCCCTGACTACGACTTTTGTTGTAGAGATTAAACCGTTAGTCTTGGCCAAACCACGACAAACGAGAGCATCCTAATGGCTACGCATACCTTTGAAATTGACGAAACCTTCAATGTGCCACGCAGCAAAGTTTTTGCTCTGTTTGCCGACCACCAAAGCTTCGGAAAACTCCTTGGGGCACCCGTAAAACGAATAAAGAACAGCAATCAAGGGGATCCCAACGGTCTTGGCTCGGTACGCAAGCTTGGCATCGGCCCTATTGGCCTGAAAGAAACCGTAACCAGTTTCGAGCCGGATTCACTAATCGAGTACACCATTACCAGCGTAAGCCCGATCCGAAATCACTTGGGCCGTATTCGTTTTGAAGATACGCCAGAAGGACACACTCGCGTGCGCTATCGCATTTCGTTTGACGATATTGTGCCGTTTACCGGCAAACTAGTCAGCGCGGGCCTGGAGCACGCCATACGCCGTGGGATCAAGCAAGTGCCGAAGCTGGCATAACCCGAACGGTCGAGCGAAACAAAACGTTACTTGATGAATATCAGATAATTGACCTAAGGCAATAGTTGCTATTCTTCGATTTTGTACCCTCCGCGCAACTTGCAATATCCGGCCACTTCAGCCGGCCCTTATTCTGCGGAGATCAAAATGGCAAACGAGCCCATTGTCCTGTTTGATAACGGACATCATAAGTGCCTGATGTTCGATTCCCTGGTCACCGGCGAGGGTGTCCAGTCCAACCAATTCCTAGTCGTTGACGGCAAACACGAAGCGCTAATTGATCCAGGCGGCGATCTTACTTACACGCCGCTTGCAGTCGCTGCATCCAAATACATGAACATCAAAGAGATGGATTTTGTATTTGCGTCGCACCAGGATCCGGACATCATCGGCGCCATTGATCGCTGGATCGTGCATACCAGCGCAAAGATTGTGACATCCAAGCTATGGGCCAGATTTCTCCCTCACTTAGTGTCCAGCTACGTAACCAACCAGCTCAGCGGCAGCGTTTACGATCGCATTGTTAGTATTCCAGATGCGGGCGCCAACGTAAGGTTCGGCGAATCGTACCTGCAATGCCTGCCCGCCCACTTTATGCACTCAGTGGGTAACCTGCAGTTCTACGACCCGGTCTCAAAAATTCTGTTTTCCGGAGATCTTGGTGCGTCTATGGGTTCTGAAGACGACCACCTGCCAGTGCAGGATTTCGATCGACACGTCCCCCATATGATGGGATTTCATCGACGCTATATTGCCTCAAAAAAGATATGCCGGCTTTGGGCCAACATGATCCGGGAAATGGATGTCGAAATGATCGTGCCCCAGCACGGAAAGCGCTTCGAAGGCCCCGCGATGGTTGACCAGTTCCTGAACTGGGTTAGCAACATCGAGTGCGGTATCGACCTGATGACTCAGGACAATTATCGCGCCCCCGTAGACTACATCTAACTGCCCCGGGGCGGGCCCACTAAATAGGCCTGTCCCAAACTGCTAATTTTGCGTAAAATCCGGCCTTTTCCCCAGCAAGCATGAGGCAGCGCAAAAATGGGCAGAGCCTACCAGAACCGCAAACAATCCATGGCCAAAACCGCAGAGGCCAAAACCAAGGTCTACAGTAAGTACGGGCGTGAAATTTACATGAGCGCCAAGTCCGGCGGTACAGACCCGGATGGTAACCTGTCGCTGCGCGGCCTGATTGAGCGCGCCAAAAAAGATCAGGTGCCTTCTCACGTTATCGACAAAGCTATCGATAAAGCCCGCGGCGGCGCCGGCGAAGACTACTCACCTGCACGTTACGAAGGTTACGGCCCCGGCAACTGCATGGTGATCGTAGACTGTCTAACGGATAACCCCAACCGTACCTTCGGTGATGTTCGCTTGGCCTTCACCAAGACCAAAGCCAAGATCGGCACACCGGGCACCGTAGCCCATATGTTTGATCACAGCGCAATTTTTGTGTTCAAAGGTGAAGAAGAATCCGCGCTTGAAGCATTGATGGAAGCCGATGTCGATGTGACCGATATCGAGAATGAAGACGGCCAAATCACCGTTTTTACGCCGAACACCGAATACGCCAAAGCCCGCCAGGCACTAACCGACGCCTTCGCCGACATTGATTTCGACGTGGACGACATTCAGTTCCTACCGAAAACGACCACAGCTGTGGAGGGCGATGACATTCCCCTGTTCGAGAAGTTTCTCGATATGTTGAACGAGCTGGATGATGTGCAGAACATTTTCCACAATGCGGAGCTGCCCGAGGAGTGAGCCAAAGCCAATCCAACCCTAAAGTGGTGATCCTTAAAACGGGTAGCACCTATCCAACGATCAAAGAACAATTCGGCGATTTCGACGAATGGTTCTTACGAGGGCTATCGCCAGAGCTAGACATTACCGTGCTGAATGCAGAAGCCGGCGAGCTACCCGGAGCCCCCTCAGACTGGGACGGTATAGTGGTAACTGGCTCCCCGGCCATGGTCAGCGACCAGGAGCCTTGGAGTGAAAAAGCCGCAGAATGGCTGGCGCAAGCAGTGGATCAGGCCGTGCCGGTACTCGGTGTATGTTATGGACACCAACTATTGGCACACGCTCTAGATGGCGAAGTAGGCTATCACCCAAAGGGCCGAGAGAGCGGTACCCAGCGCGTGGAACTGCTGGCCAGCGCCCAGGATGATCCGCTGTTTGGCGGCATGCCAAGCATCTTCAACGCACAGCTCACCCACAAGCAATCGGTATTACGCCTACCCCCGGGTGCGGTTTTGCTTGGCCACAACGAATTTGAGCCGCATCAGGCATTCAGGGTAGGCAAATGCGCCTGGGGCGTGCAATTCCACCCGGAATTTTCCGACGCCGTCATGCGAGCCTATCTGGGTGTTCAAACCCCGGACTTGGAAAGCGAAGGGTTTGATTCACAAGCCATGATCGACTCAGTTACCCGCGCCCCAGAAGCATCAGGGTTACTCGAACGCTTTTCCGCCTTGGTTACCGAGAACAAAGCCGGATAAAACCGCACCGAAAACACTGGACCCTTATGTCACGGAAGATATTGTTCGCACTCATTGCTCTGATGCTCGTTGGTGTAGGCTTGTATCACACCTACAAGCCCTTGCCTCCCGGCATCAGTCACAACGGTGACGCACTCCCCATGAGTGACGCAGTGTTGCTGGTAGATGCGACCTATCATCATCGAGATGGCTCAGAAACCCAAGACCAAGAGATTTTTGACGAAATACTGCGCCTTATCAGCCAGGCTAAATCCTTCGTACTGGTCGATATGTTCCTCTTCAACAGCAGCAGCCCTGAAGGCGTAGAGCATCGGCCTCTCTCGCAACAACTGACCGAGGCGCTGATCAACCGGAAAGCCGAGCAGCCCGAGCTAGAGATTGTGGTTATTTCCGACCCGCTAAATACTCTTTACGGCGGCTCGGTGTCGCCCTGGTTTCAGGCGCTAAGGCAGGCTGGCATTTCAGTAACGGAAACCAACCTGCAACCGCTTCGTGACAGCAACCCCACATGGTCGTCAATCTGGCGGGCCTGTTGTCAGTGGTTTGGCAATAACCCCGAAGGTGGCTGGTTGCCGAACGCTATAGGATCACAACCTGTCACCATTCGCAGCTACCTTGTCCTACCCAACTTCAAAGCAAACCACCGTAAAATTCTGGTTGCAGATGACGGTGGCAAGCTACGCGCCCTGGTAACCTCTGCCAATCCGCACGATGGCAGCAGCCGGCACAGTAATACCGCAATCAGCTTTACCGGCCCAGCGGTCACCGATCTTCTGAAAAGCGAGCAAGCGGTTTTGAATATGTCCGACCGGGCCAACCCAACGCTGAACAGACTGGTCAGTGAGGCAAATGCCAGCCAGACAACAACTCAGCAGTCGGTTGGTAGAATTGCGGTAAGAACAGAATCCGCGATCCTGGATTCAGCACTTGAGATGATCACCAAGGCGCAGAGCGGAAGCCGGTTGGATCTCGCATTTTTCTATCTCTCACACCGGGACATCGTTGCCGCCCTGCTCGACGCCCACGACCGTGGCGCAAACCTGCGGGTGCTTCTTGACGCCAACAACGAAGCCTTTGGCCACCAAAAAAGCGGCATCCCCAACCGGCAGGTCGCCTTGGAGCTTAACAATGCTGGCATTCCTGTTCGCTGGTGCAATACCTCCGGTGAGCAATGCCATAGCAAATCGCTCATTCTGCGGCCGAAAGTAAGCCCCACCGAACTCCTGCTGGGCTCAGCCAACTTTACTCGGCGCAATCTGGACGACTTGAATCTTGAAACCGATGTGTGGATTTCCGTGCCGCCAGATTCTGCGGTAGCCACAAAAGCCGTTGACTTCTTTGAACAACAGTGGCGATCCGGCCCCGACAGCGATCCCGTCATGAGCCTGCCCTATGAACATTGGGCAGACGATTCGATACTGCGTTACTGGCGCTATCGCTTGATGGAAGCAACTGGTTTTTCAACATTCTGAACCAGCCCATCACGTGATTTTGGCCGCAAGCACCTTATCTATCAAAAGTCTTCTTATACCTTCTGCTTATTCCATTTAGTTTGGCTTTCATCCCTCAACCATCTAAGCTGACATGAACCAAATGCAACAAGAATAAGGAAGTAAGCAATGCTTGATAGAGCTGCCCGGCCAATGGTCAGTTTGGTGGATAAATATCTGCCAGATCCCTATATTTTTGTACTGATTCTCTCCCTAGTCTCGATCATCGCAGCCATGGCATTCGAAGGTCATGGCCTGCTGGCAGTGCTCGACATGTGGGGTGACGGCTTTTGGAACCTGCTTACTTTCTCGATGCAGATGCTGCTTGTTCTGGTAACCGGTTTTATGTTGGCCAGCACGCCGTTTGTCCGGGGAATACTGAATCGGATTGCAGCGCTGGCCAGCACACCAGGCCAAGCTATTGTACTGGTAACCTTCGTAGCGCTTACCGCGAGCTGGATTAACTGGGGGTTTGGCCTCGTAGTCGGTGCTCTTTTCGCGAAAGCTCTAGCACGGCAAATCAGGGTTCACTATCCACTGCTGATCGCCAGCGCCTACTCCGGTTTTATCGTATGGCATGGCGGGCTTGCGGGCTCAATTCCACTGGTTATCGCAACTGAAGGGCATTTTACCGCAGACATGATTGGCGTTATCGGCACCGGCGAAACCATTTTTGCCTTCTTTAACCTCGCAATCATTGTGGCGCTGTTTATTGTGGTCCCGCTGGCAAACCGCATGATGCTGCCCAAAGAAGAAGACAGCACCTATGTAGATCCTGCGGTACTTGATGACGAGCCCGACACCAGCATTTCTATCCAACGTCCAGCAGATCATCTCGAAAACAGCAGAACCTTGGCCTGGCTAGCTGGCTTTAGCGGCCTGGCGTTTATTTTCCAGTACTTTATAGACGGCGGCGGTTTAAACCTGAACATCGTAAACTTCATGTTCCTGTTCCTGGCAATCATTCTTCACCAGACGCCCAAGCGGCTACTCGATAGCCTGCATGAGGCAGTCAAAGGTGGCTCAGGCATCGTTATTCAGTTTCCATTTTATGCCGGAATCATGGGCGTGATGACCGCTTCGGGACTGGCAGCGAGTATTTCCTCGGGCTTTGCCTCTATGGCAACGGCAGAAAGTCTGCCTTTCTGGGGCTTTATCAGCGCCGGGCTGGTAAACATATTTGTCCCATCCGGTGGTGGCCAGTGGGCCGTGCAGGCTCCTGTCATGCTACCTGCGGCTCAAGAACTCGGTGCAAGCATTCCTCGTGTAGCCATGGCCGTTGCTTGGGGTGATGCGTGGACAAACCTCCTGCAACCTTTCTGGGCATTGCCAGTACTCGCTATTGCGGGGCTTAAAGCCAAGGACATTATGGGGTACTGCCTCATGCTGCTAATCATCACTGGCGTGATCATCAGCGTGGGCCTTACCTGGCTATAAAGGTTCGTAAAAAACCGGGAGCATGTTGCTCCCGGTTTTTATAAGGACTTATGGAAAATAGCCACATCCTTTCGGGGCACACTCATTGTCCAGCCTAGGCGCTTAGCAATAAGCCCCAGTGTCGCCTCACGATAGAACACAACATGTGTAGGGTCCCGCCGGTAATGCCAGTTATCAAACCGGTCATCGCAGGTCTGAAAGCAAGTCATTATGCCAAGCCAGCCGCCGGGCTTTAACAAACCATCCAGTTGACGAAACACTTCTGCCGGACGATGCAGATGTTCGACCACTTCTGTGCAGGTAATGAAATCGTACTGGTGACTCAACGCTGATTGCTCTGGATAGAAAAAGGGGTCATAAAGCACCACGTTCATCCCCGCTTCACGCAGCATTTCCGCAAGCGCTGGGCCAGGCCCACAACCAAAATCCAGCCCCAATGCGCCCGACTGAATATGATCAAACATGGGTGAGACCAGCTTCTCGAGAAAAGCCCGATAACCCGGATCATCTGAATCATTGTTGTGAAGGTCGTAAACAGCCCGCTCCTCATTCGGCGCAAGCCAGCTCTTTTGCGCCATAATCGTTCCTTCGCAATGCGAGCAGCGCAGGTATTCCCGACCACTCACTATCCGAAAACGGGCCAGCACACCCTGCTCGCATACGATGCAGAGTGATTCTTCACTAACGGATACTACAGACGGTTTCTGCAAGCACTCTCCTGCCTCATAGGCTCAACCTGACGAATGTTTCATTGTCATATCCGGCCATGACAGCCATTTCGTGACGGGCCCCGAAAATAACACAGGCTCGACCTGCTTATACTGCCTGCTAAGGAAAGCCTGCGGTATAGAGCTTCAAACAATAACAATCGTAAATCATGACGATGTTGCGGGCTACGCCCGTTCCAGGGACAGGAATATGGACATTTCGAATCGCATGGCCCTTGAGGTGCCTCTCATATCTGCACGCTACGCGCGGCGTTTCGTTGAATTTATGGAGCGCAGAGGCGTGAAACGGGCGGCTCTTCTCAACGATACCGATATAACTGAAGACGTGCTGAATGATCCTGACGCAAGCATCTGTATGCAGCAGATAACCTCCGTGTTGCAGAAGGCTGATTGGCTAATGAACGACGAACGGGCTGCTTTCCAGTTCGGACAACAGCTGGATTTGCCCAGCCATGGTTTGCTGGGATTTGCGGTGCTCGGCCAGGATAATCCCAGACAACTCATTAGCATGATTGTCCAGTATCTCCGTGTTGGTCTTCCGCTGATGGACATGGAGCTGAATTCAAACGGATCAACCTTTCATATACGCCTGCTCGATACCTGGGGGCTTGGCGAGCTAAGCCCATGCGTGACCAAAATGTATATGGGTAGCATTCACCGTATATCTGCCGAGGTTTGCGGACACTTTGACATCCAGTTTGCTTTCCCTACAAGACGGGGCGCCAGCTCATGGCAGTCGCTGGCTTCGGATTGCGAATTCCGCTTTGATGCGCCCTGCAACCAAATAACTATGGCGCTCAACGGCCAGCCCACCCAAAAAAACAATACCAGCCTGAAGTTTCTGCTGGCCCGGAATCGAAAAAGCTCAGGGGAAACCGTCGGACTTGCCGACGAAACACTGATGCAGGTTCGGGAGATGATCATGAGCCAGCCTGGTCGGTCGTGCACCACCAGCAACATTGCTCGGCGGCTAGATATCAGCACTCGCACCCTACGCCAGCATCTTGCCAGTGCAGGCACATCGTTTCGTGAGGTAAGAAGCGACATTCGCGAAAACTTTGCTTCCCTTTATCTGAACGACACCAATGTTCCGCTGGATTCTATTGCTGAAAAGCTTGGGTTCAGCGACCAGGCAAGCTTTACCAAAGCCTATCGTGCCTGGACCGGCCAGACACCTGGAGATGTCCGCAGACAGTCCCGAAAAACGCCATAATCGTTTTTTTCTATGATGAACTGCAGAGCAATTTGAAGCCGGTCACGGTTTCAACATTCTCTGCACCCTATCGCCGCTTTAAACAAAAACCATGCCGGGAACGGCAATGACCCACCGTAGCTGTCAAAGGCCTAATGGTCCTGCACACATGCGTTTAAACGCGTGGCTAAAGGGTCTTTGCAAGTCCGATTGAGCAGTCCTCGTCGGTGCTGTCTGCGCGCCCGCCTATAACAACGAAGCTTTACAGAGGACGAACTCATGAAACTCAGGAACACCAATCCCCGCGCGCGCATCCTCGCGCCCGCTCTGGCAGCTGCGGCATTAATGTCTGGCGCCGGAAGCGCTCTCGCCAGCCCGGTTTCTACTAATCTGCAATTCACCTGCCCATTTCCGTTGATCGGCGACCAGCCCATTAGCGCAGAGATCAGCGCAGACATCCCTACAAACGCAACCGTTGGCACCCCGTTACCAGGGTTTAATGTAACCGCGATGACACTGGTAAACGACGACTCACGCACTGGCCTGAAACTGGTCGGCTCAACAACCGTTGAAGGTTCTGCGGTAAACACCAACCAGATCATCACGCCAGGCCGAACTGTTGAGCAGATTGTTACGCTCACCATCCCCCAAAGCCCGATCCCGGAAGAATCCGGCGCGTTCACTGTTCCGGCCGATGGCCAGGCGCCAGAATTCGTGTTTACCGACCAGGATGTGGGCAATGCAGAAATCCGCGTTGGCGGACTCACACTGAACCTGGTTGCACGCACTGCCAACGGCGAGATCGCTCCCGCCCCTATCGGTGAGATTACAACAAACTGTGCCCTGCTCGAGGGCCAAGACAACTTACTGCAAACGGTTACCGTGGAAGGTGACGTTGTCGAAACTCCACGCATTGCGGTAAACCGTGATGAGATAGCGTTTGGCAATGTACAAGCCGGTGTAACCAAAGATGAGACCGTTACCCTGAGCAACACGGGCAATGCCGCACTGGGCATTAACGGCGTTTCTATTGCTGGCGCAAACGCCAGTGCATTCATGCAGAGCAACAACTGTAGCACTATCGCAGCTGGCGAAAGCTGTGACGTAAATGTTACCTACATCCCTGATGGCGAAGGCACCCAGAGTGCAACGCTAACCATCAACTCAACCGATGCAGACAACAGTTCTGTTGACGTTGCACTGAGTGGTCGCAGTGTTCTTGCGCCGATTCCTGAAATTGCGGTTACACCGGCATCTGTAAGCTTGGGCCAGGTTCAGTTAGGCCAGAGCGAGTCTGCTCAGGTCACTGTGTCCAACAACGGCAACGAAGCCCTGCTGATCAACAGCATCAACCTTACCGGCGCAGACGCAAGTGAGTTCCTGCAGACCAACAACTGCACCACGGTCGCACCTGGGCAAACCTGTGCTATTGATGTGAGTTTCACAGCCGCGACTACAGGCGTACGTAACGCCGAGCTGGTGATCGCATCCAACGACGCAGAGAGCCCGGAAATCTCCGTTCCAGTCAGTGCAGAGGGCTTCGAAGCATCGAGCGATGCGATCGAACTTCTATTAGGTCTGAAAGGCTCTACTTTCATCAAGTCTTCAGACAGCACCTTGCCCCTGAACGGCAGCATCGCAACCCTGCTGGAACTGGCAAGCGGCACGTTTGAGGCAGATCTGGCTATCGACCCAACGGTTGGTCACTTCTCAATCAAGCTGCTGTTCAGCCGCCTGAAAGGTGTAGCGAATGTAGAATTCGAGCAGTCCGAAATCACCACCGGCACGCTGGTTAACGGAAAGCTGACTGCTAATTCTCACCTGTATGTGAAGGTGCCTAAGGTTCAGCTCAAGTTGTGGGGCATTCCCTTCCGCGTTGGCGGTGGCGACCAGTGTCAGTCGATCCAGCCTGTGGATATCACTCTGGCCTCAAACGAAGGCTCCAACTTCTCGCCTGCAACCGGCGGTGATGTGAGCGGTGAGTATAATCTGCCACCTCTTGAGAACTGCGGCCTGCTGACTGACGTTCTTAATCAGTTCCTGTCCGGTTCCGGCAACACTATCAACCTGACGTTGACCCCGGAACTTTAAGGAAAAGAGGGTTGCCTGAAGAAGCCCTCGCCCCGCCAGCCGGTCTCATATCCGGCTGGCCTTCATAACAAAAGCAAAAAAGGATTTACTATGAAAAGCCTGAAGAAATCAGTACTGGTGCTGGCAATTGCAAGCCTGTCGTTCGCAGCACACGCAGAACTCAAGCCACTTGAAGACGCCCATATGGGCAATATTACCGGCCAGGCGGGTGTCACTATTGAACTGGAAACCCAGGTCAATATTGGCGAATTCATCTACACGGATGAAGGCTCACTCTCCGTGAAAGATATTTTCATTGGCGGTGCCAATCGCACCGACATGTTTGCTGAATTTACTGATCCGGCAATCCGGGGGTTTCTGTTCAACGAGTCCAGCGAACTAATCGACAATATTAAAGTAGAAATCGACATCGCAGATGACGGTGATGCGTTGATAAACGTATTCCCACTGGTTGCTGCTCCAATCGATTTTTCTGTAAAAACCGGCGAATGGGCACTACAAGGACACACCGACTCCACGGTGTTGGCGAATAATTTCGCGATGGACGGTGTGGTGACAGAACTTAAAATCCGTGTCGACACTGCAACCGATGAAATGAACGTGCAAACTCTGTTTGCAATCGATGATCTGGATGTTGACGTTGATTTCCTGGCTCTCGGTATCCGAGACCTGCACTTGACCGGCGCAGAATTTGATCCGGACAACCCTCTAATCACAAAACTCGGCGCCAAAGTAGACATGGACATTTACCATGGCACCAGAGCGAACGGCAATTCAGCTCTGGCAGTCGACCTGAACACCTTTGAGGCCGACATGTCCATTGGGCAGGTTCTTATTGGTGGCACGTCCATCGGCTCAGTTGCTCTGGACAACCTCTCCGTGCAGAACACGGCTATGCGAATATACGGCCACTAAGGCCAACCGGGCCTCCGGCATTTCGGAGGCCTCCCTGCAACAAACTCCCCCTTTTTATACGGCCCAAGGGCGCAGAAAGAAAATCTGGCTGGTATCATGCCCAAACTTTGATACGTAACCGGATAACCGATGACCAGCACACTCTCCACTCGTCTTAATAAATACATCAGCGAAAGCGGTATGTGTTCCCGCCGGGAGGCGGATCGCTACATTGAGCAGGGCAATGTCTTTATTAATGGCAAGCGGGCCAGTGTGGGCGACCAGGTATTACCCACAGATACCGTTAAGGTAAATGGCCAGGTTATCGAACCCCGCGCCGAAGAAGATCTGGTATTTATTGCACTAAACAAGCCGGTTGGCATCGTAAGCACCACCGATGACGCAGAGAAACACAACATTCAGCGTTTTGTTGGCCATGGTGCGCGTATTTTTCCTATCGGGCGCTTGGACAAGGATTCACAAGGGCTGATCTTTATGACCAGCAACGGCGACCTGGTGAATAAAATCCTGAGAGCCGGCAACAATCATGAAAAAGAATACGTGGTGACGGTGGATAAACCGATCACCAAATCGTTTATTCAGGGCATGGCTGGCGGCGTTCCCATCCTTGGTACCATGACCAAAAAATGCAAAGTGGTGCAGGAAAGCCGTTTTGTATTTCGTATAACTCTGGTGCAGGGGCTGAACCGCCAGATTCGTAGAATGAGCGAGCACTTCGGGTTTGAAGTAACGCGGCTTGAACGCGTCCGCATCATGAACGTCAACCTGAAAGGGTTGGCTGTAGGGCAGTGGCGCGACCTTACAGAGAAAGAACTTGCGGGTCTGTTCGATGCGATTCGTGATTCATCTTCCGATAGCGCACCAGATAAGCCAGCACCCGCTAGAAAGAAACCTACCGGCAAACCCAAACACACACCGCGACCGCCGGGATCTAGCCACAAAGCCGGTTCCAAAGCACCTGGCGGCAGGGCTAAAATGCCCGGAGCCAGGCCAGAAACAGGCAAAAAACCCAAATCGTCAAAGCGCCCAAAAGCTGGAAAACCACGGCAACGCAGCACTAAGCGATAGGCAAAGCTGAACAGGCGGCAAGGCTGCCTTTGCTATTCAGCCGGCGTTGGCCGCACCAGAATTTCGTTCACATCCACATGGGAA
>NZ_JBQDKB010000044.1:0-3340 GCF_052094685.1 Marinobacter sp. | reverse complement strand
TTGCTATTCAGCCGGCGTTGGCCGCACCAGAATTTCGTTCACATCCACATGGGAAGGCTGGGACACCGCATAGATCACTGCACGAGCAATGTCTTCCGGCATCAGTGCATGAGCCGGCGGCTTATCGAAAAACGGCGTATCTACCATACCGGGCTCTATCAAAGTCACCCGCACCCCTGAACCACGTAACTCTTCCCGAACACCGTAACCAATCGCCGAAACAGCCCACTTGGTTGCGCTGTACATTGAGCCGGGAATGGTCACCCTGCCTGCGGCGGAGCCTGTCAGAAGCAAGTGCCCCTTGCTTTCCCGAAGGGCCGGAAGACAATGCTGAACGGTCAGGCCTACGCCGTAAATATTGGTGAGAATCATATCCTTCCAAACATCCGGATCGGCTTCGCTAAAGCCACCCGGCTCCCCGCCGCGGCCGGCATTAGCAAATACAGAGTCAATCCGCCCGAAGGTGTTCAGAGCCTCCTCAATCATAGACTTCTGATCGTCACCCTTCTGCACATCGCACTCAACAATCAGCACTTCGCTGCCACCACCGAGCTCCGCCTGCAAGTCTTTCAGCTTGTCTGCAGATCGCGCTGCCAGAACAAGGCGGTAACCTTCTTTGGCGGCCGCGCGGGCCGTCGCGGCACCAATGCCGGATGATGCGCCGGTAATCAGCATAACGGGATTATCTGACATACATTTTACGCTCCATTTATCCGTTAAATTTTATGTGCTTGTGCTTATCAAAGATTCAGCCAGATCAATGTCAGCACTGCTAAAACCAGTAAGAACCAGCGCGCATAAGAATCTGGCTTACTTTCGTCGCTATTCTTGGCAAGGGTTACACGGCTGCTCGCTTCATATTCCGTAATCACCTGTCGGGCGGAGTAGAAATCTTCATCTTCTACATGGATATTACTGAAACCGGCGGCACCAATCTCACCCATTGCGCCCTGCAAGTAGTCACCACCTACGTAGGTTTCAATGTCATTGGCCTTCAGTAATCCAGCGACAATATGCGCCTCAGTGATGTCCTTGGCCCTATATGCAATTTGCAAAGCCTTTCCCCTTTTGTGACATTTGAAGGCATTCATCGCAGAAATTCGATGTAATCTACCTAAAGCATAGTGTGCCCAAGCTAACAGGGCCAACCCTCGCCACCCCTAAGAGTACGAACAAATTATGGTCTGGATTGTTGCCGCTGTTGTTTTGCTCATCGCTGCACTAACTCTTTTCCTGTTTCGAATTGAAGATTTGTCCTATTTGGATCAAGAAGAATATTCCGTGAGGGATACTCTACCCAGTGCAGAAAATCAGGACGTTTTGGATCGCATCGGGGAAATGGGCCGGGCGGCTAAAGGCCTTCGTGGCAAAGCGCGGCTAATGGCGGTGCGAAAGCACATGGACGGCCTGAGTGATGGCCTGGAATTGAAATCGGAGATCCGGCATTGCGAAAATCCGAATGGTGAATGGGTCATTGCGCCAGGCACTGATACCCAGCGGCGAATTCTTTACATTCACGGCGGCGCTTGGGCAGCGGGCAGCCCGCGCAGCCATCGGGCCATTACGGATCGCCTGTCTCATGCAGCCAACGCAGCCGTCTTTGCCGTGGACTACCGCCTGATGCCAGAGCACCGGTTTATGGATGGCGTGCGTGATTGCCGTAAAGCCTATACCTGGCTGATAGAAAACGGCCCAGACAGCCCAAGTGAAGCTACATTTATTCTGGTGGCGGGCGATTCAGCGGGTGGTAGCCATACCTTGGGTCTTCTGGCCTGGATTCGGGAAAGCGGCCTGCGCCAGGCTAACGGTGCGGTTGCACTCTCCCCCTCTACAGATCTCACTCTCTCGGCTCCCAGCAACCGCAGCAATATCTCGACAGATGCCCTGTTAGGCCCGGCATTTGGAGGTCTTTCAAAAATCCCCCGGCCGGTGATCTGGTGGGCAACACTTGCAGCATTCCGTATTTCACCGACCAGCCCAGTCGCATCGCCACTCTTAGGCAACCTCACCAACCTGCCTCCAACACTGATTCAAGTCAGCGATACGGAGATGCTACTGGATAACGCCCGACGGTATGCCGCGAAAGCAAAAGCTGCGGGCTCTCCGGTAACACTACACACTTGGCCCGGCATGGTTCATGTCTGGCAGATTTTCACCCCGATGCTGCCAGAAGCCGAAGACGCCTTCGCCGATATAGAGTTCTTTATTGGCAAACTCTAGCCTCATAAAGCGTAACCTGGGTTAGTTCAAACCTGAACCTTACCCCGCAGAGCTTTGGTTTTACCTTTTCGTGTCTTGTGATCCACTCTTTTGCGCCGGGCAGATTTTGAGGGCCGGGTTGCGCGGCGTGCCTTTTGAATTTTGACAGCCTCTTGTATCAATTCCTTCAGGCGCTCAAGGGCGTCGTCCTTGTTAAGCTCCAGCGTACGATGGGACTGGGCTTTGATAATAATAACGCCGTCTTTGTTTATGCGCTGATCCTGAAGCGCCAAAAGGCGCTCCTTATAGAAAGGAGGTAGGGCAGAATTTTGAATATCGAAGCGCAGGTGCACGGCCGAAGCCACTTTATTAACGTTCTGGCCACCATTGCCCTGGGCCCGGATCTGGGTAATTTCCAGCTCCCAATCAGCGATTTCAACAGCATTAGATATTTTTAGCATGGTGCAAGGATAACAAATCCCGCAAACCGTAACCTGACATCCCGGCGATTCGATAATAAAGTGGGATAAAGAACAACCGCTCAGGATTTTGCATGGCTCAGACTTTTAAATATGCCTTCATTGTAGTCTTCACATCCCTTGTGATGGGTGGCTGCGCCAGCAATCAGAGCGTGCAGCCTGACACTGCGCGCGCTCACTACTCACCCGTTGAAGCTGCACCGGGTTCTGCAAAAGCAGAAAAACTGTGGCAGGCCTTTGAGCGCTATGAAGGTACACCTTATCAATACGGCGGCACCACAGGCCGTGGTTTCGATTGCTCGGGGTTTATCACCACCGCCTATCGCGAAGGCCTAGGACAAACACTGCCTCGCACAACGTCGCAAATGCTGCGTTACGGTGATGTGGTGCAGCCTGAAAACGTTAAACCCGGTGATATCGTGTTCTTTAGAATTGCGGGGAAAGACCAGCACGCGGGTATTTACATGGGCGACAACCGCTTTATCCACGCATCCACATCTTCCGGCGTTATCATGTCGGAGCTCAACGGCTATTACTGGAAAGACCGTTTCTCCGGCGCAAGACGCTTTGATTAAAGCTACAAGCTACCGTTGAACGCAAGATGAAGCGCGATGGCCGCCATCATCAAACCGATTACGCCGTCGATAATCCGCCAAGCTAGC
>NZ_JBQDKB010000043.1:0-30507 GCF_052094685.1 Marinobacter sp. | reverse complement strand
AGGAGTTATTTAAGACTGCAACAGGATAGTTACATTAGCTGTGGTACAAAACATGGTCTATCTTTCCTACTGGCAGCCCGGCATTATCTGGCGGGAACTGGGTACATTGAATATGGCGGGAGTATAGCATTCTGACCCGTAGAAAAGAGACTCCCCTGAGCGGGGACAAAGCGGCGGTGATACAGAGTTTTTTCGTACCGGATCTTTGCCGAGTGCGCTCTGTCTTCATGCTGCTAATCACCAGCGAACTTCTGGTACTTGTGTTGGCCATTGTTCAGGCCAGTAACAGCTGGATCGACTGGAACTATTTCGCGCTCCTGTCGCTGTTTGTGCAGTGGACGACCCTCACCAGCGCCGCACTGATTTGTCTGCTACGAGATCGGCTGGCCAAAATATCTGTGGCTAAGGCCTCCCTTGCCATTGCCGTCATCGTGCTGCTGGATGTACTCGCCTTCAGCCTGTTTGCCGACAGTGTTTTGCACCCACAACCGGGCATCATCGACTGGCAAGCCATTGCCAAAAAGCTATTATTGGCACTGCTGATTGTGCTGATGGTATTGCGCTATTTTTATCTGCAATACCAGTGGCAACAGCAACGGGAAGCAGAAATGCAGGCGCACCTGGCAGCGTTGCAAGCGCGCATACAGCCGCACTTTCTGTTTAACAGCATGAACACCATCGCCAGCCTTATTGCCTCTGACCCAGAGCAGGCTGAAGAAGCTGTACTGGATCTTTCCGAGCTCTTTCGCGCCAGCCTGCGCACCGGCGACCAGCTCATCCCGCTAGCAAAAGAGCTAGACTTGTGTCAGCGCTATCTTGCTATAGAAGCCCTGCGACTAGGTCCGCGCCTGAAGCTGGAGTGGCGCATCGCCGACGGGCTGAAACGCCAAGCCATCCCACCATTAACCCTGCAGCCGCTGGTAGAAAACGCGGTTTATCACGGCATACAGCCTAGACCAGGCGGTGGTACGGTGCGCATAGAAGCGGAAGCGCGCGGCAACTTTGTATACCTGTTAGTGCAAAACCCAAAACCGGAAAGCAACGGCAACCAACACAACGGCAACCGCATGGCTCTAAGCAATATACAGGCGCGGTTGCAGGCACTGTTTGGCGAGGCTGCAGTGCTGAAACACAGTCACCAAGGAGACGTTTACACAGTGACTTTAAGGCTGCCAAAAACCACACAACACTCATGACAAAACAGAAGATTCTGATCGCCGACGATGAACCTTTGGCCCGGCAACGCCTCCGACGACTGGCCGAGAGCTTGCCAGAATACCTGGTATGCGGCGAAGCCAATGATGGCTCGGCAACCCTTGCCCAGGTTGCCGAGCTGCAGCCAGACATTCTGCTGCTGGACATACGCATGCCGGGCCTTGACGGCATGGAGGCAGCCGCACGCCTGAGCCATCTCAGCAATCCCCCGGCTATTATTTTCTGCACGGCCTACGACAACTACGCGATCCAGGCTTTCGATGTGCAGGCCGTGGCTTACCTGCTTAAGCCCGTGCGCAAAGATGCACTGGCAGAAGCGTTGGCCCGTGCCGGGAGGGTTAACCGGGTACAATTACGAGCTGTTTCTAGCAACCATATTGGCAACAACGCAAGCCGCGAGGCGGCCGAGGACGAACAACTGGCGGTTCGCACCCACCGAGGCACCGAGCTAATAGATATAGCTGAGATCCGCTATTGTCAGGCAGATCAGAAATACGTGACCATTCACCATGCCCGTGGTGAGACTGTGTCTGATTACACACTGAAAGAACTGGAAAACGCCTATCCGCAACAGTTGCTCCGAATTCACCGCAACACGCTGGTGGGCGTCCGTTTTATCCAGGCTTTGAAGCGCACGCCGGATGGCGGCAATCTGGTACTGCTCAGGGATAGCCTGGGCGAGCTCCAGGTAAGCCGTCGGCACACCAGCAACGTGCGCCAATGGTTGCAGGGGCAACAACCCGGCTAAGCGCGATCGCTCGCAACGAGCCTTGCTGCTGTAGACCACTCATAGCAGCCATCCACGGGACTTTTACGGCGCCACAGGGTAACCTTGGCAAACATTTTCAGAACCGGCAGTGAGCACCATGTCTAAACGAACTCTTCGTGTCGCAACCCGCAGCAGCGCCTTGGCGTTATGGCAGGCGGAATTCATCAAGGCTGAACTGGAAAGACTCCACGACAACGTAATTGTGGAGCTGGTCAAGATCAAAACCCAGGGGGACAAAATCCTCGATGTTCCACTGGCCAAGATCGGCGGCAAAGGCCTGTTTGTAAAAGAACTGGAAGAGGCCATGATCGATGGCCGAGCAGATCTGGCGGTGCACTCCATGAAAGATGTACCCATGGCTTTTCCCGAAGGCCTTGGGTTGGTTGCCATCTGTGAGCGAGAAGACCCCACAGATGCCTTCGTGAGTAATCACTACGATAACGTGGACGCTCTTCCGCAGGGCTCTGTGGTTGGTACCGCCAGCTTACGCCGGGAATCTCAGCTTAGAGCCTACCGGCCAGATCTGGAAATCCGGGTTCTGCGAGGTAACGTGAACACCCGCCTGGCCAAATTAGATGCCGGTGACCACGACGCCATCGTACTGGCCAGCTCCGGCCTAAAACGTCTGGGGTTCCACGACCGCATCCGCTACTCCATGCCAGACACTCTCTCCCTGCCCGCCGTTGGCCAGGGCGCGCTTGGAATAGAATGCCGGCTCAGTGACAACGAACTACGTGCCATGCTGGAGCCCCTGAACCACCACGACACGGCTGACCGGGTAAAAGCGGAACGTGCGCTCAACCGCCGCCTTGAAGGTGGTTGCCAGGTGCCTATCGCGGCCTATGCCCTGCTAGAAGACAACGACACTACCGTGTGGTTGCGGGCACTGGTAGGCGCGGTTGACGGCACAAAAATCCTTCGCGCTGAAGGCCGTGCACCCAGAGCGGAAGGCGAGCGCTTGGGCCGCGAACTGGCAGAAGAGCTCTTGGCTCAGGGCGCAGACAAAATTCTGGCAGAAGTTTATGGCCACACTCCGCACTGATCTACCCAACCTGGCTGGCCGGCGTATTCTGATTTGCCGGCCAGAGCCAGAAGCGTCTCGGCTAGCCCAGCAGTTTCAGTCTGCTGGCGCCCAGACGCACGTGTTTCCGCTGGTTGATCGAGAGCCGCTGCCAGAGACCCCGGAACGTCGCACAACCATTCTGAGCCTCGATGAATTTTCTCACATTATCGCCGTCAGCCCTTATGCTGCGCGCCTTTTACTGGAAGAGCTGGACACTTGGTGGCCCCAGCTTCCTGCCGGGCTGAAATGGTACGGCGTGGGCGCAGGCACGGCCAAAGCACTTGCCGAATACGGGCTAAGCCCACGCAAACCCGACGAAGGCTGGACCAGCGAAGCACTGTTAAAGTTGCCGTCTCTGTCGCACCTAGATGGGGAGCGAATACTGGTTGCCCGAGGAGAGGAAGGACGCGAGCTGACCCGAAAAACCCTGGAAGCCCGCGGTGCGCGAGTCACCATAATGCCGCTTTATCGAAGATTCTGCCCGGATTACACTTCGGTACAAGTCGACCTAGCTCTAGATCAGTTTGCACCAGAGGCCATAATTGCGCTCTCTGGGGAAACACTGAACAATCTCATCGCACTATGTGCGAATTGCAGCCATAATCTATACGATAGACCTGTCATTGTACCCGCCCGGCGTATCGCCGATCAGGCTCGCGTAGCGGGGTTCAATGCACCGGTTATACCAGGAAGCCTTGCCGATAATGACATTGTGGCCGCCGTCGCAGAACAACTGGCCGGCCAGGACGGTGGCTCCGGAACAGCCAAGTAAGGACGCCCGTGACTGAGACAACAAAGCAATTACCCGCTGCGATCGAAAGAAAACAACCCACTCGTCAGAGAATCTGGCCACTGTGGATTATTGCCATCATTGCTCTGATCTGTGTTGCCGTGCTGGCGCTATGGAACTGGCAACAATGGAACGGTCAGCAAGCCACCTTGCAAACACTGAAAAACCTACAACAGGATACCGCTCAGTTTGAGGATCGTTATGGCGACAGTGGCAACCGGCAAGGCCAGCGCTTGCAGTCTCTGGAGGACAAGCTCTCCTCCCAGCGGGAGCTGATCGCCACTCAGCAGCGACAGATTGATCACAACGCTCGCGAACTGCTAGAAGCCGGAAACCGCACCCGCACCGACTGGCTCTTGGCAGAAGCAGAGTATCTGCTTCGCATTGCCAACCAGCGTCTGCTGATCGAAAAAGATATTAAAGGTGCCCTCTCCGCTCTTGAAGCGACAGACGATGTACTCACCGAGTCTGATGATATTGGCGTATACCCCGTACGCCAGCAGCTGGCCCAGGAGGTACTGGCACTTAAAAGCCTAACCGGTGTCGACAGAACTGGCCTTTACCTCACCCTCGAAGCCGCCATTGATAGCGTTCACCAGCTTACCGACCAAGCGCTTATCAGTGAACAGGCACCCGGATTTGTGGGCGACTCACAATCGGACGACGCCCCACCCGAAGGCGGCGAGCCAGGCATGTTGACTAAAGGCTGGCAGAAATTTAAATCCACACTGACGCAGGTTGTTGTGGTTCGCCGTTTGGATGAATCGGTTAAGCCACTGCTGTCGCCAGATCAAAGCGCTTATGCTCGGTTGAACCTGCAACTGATGCTGGAAGAAGCCGAAATGGCCGTACTCAGAGGGAACCAACCTGTATATGAGCGCGCGCTTGCCAAAGCACAGGCGGCCGTTACGGACTGGTACGACGGCAGCAATCCACGGATAGATGCACTGTCCAACACCCTGAATGAACTAGCCGAAAACAACGTTGCCCCAGATCTGCCAGACATCAGTAAATCCTTGGATCTTCTCAAAGAGCGGCTCGCAGGTCGCCTCAACAAAGAGAATGGAGACAAGAGCAACAAGAATACTGAAGCCAACGGAGGCGATGATTCATGATCGGCCTTCTTTTGATCGTTCTGTTTGCCCTGTTAATTGGCACAGGGCTTTCCCTGGGGCTGCAATACGACTTGGGTTACATTCGCATCAGCTTGGGTCCCTACCTGGTCGAAACCAATTTTTGGGTTGGCCTTGCGCTGTTTATAGTGGTTATCGCGTTAATTGTTTTAACCATCAACCTGTTCCGCCGTGTGCGGCACGGTAGTGGGTTAATCGCTGGCTGGGTTTCTCGCGGCAAAGAACGCCGAGCAAGACGCCGCACCACTCAGGGCTTACTGGCACTGGCAGAGGGCAACTGGCCAAGAGCCCGCAAGATGCTTACCTCGGCCGCCGACAATGCAGACACCCCCCTTATTAATTATTTGGCAGCCGCCCAGGCAGCCTTCGAGTGTGGTGACCACGAAGCCGAGGACGAGCTGCTGAGAAAAGCCTTTGAAAGCACTCCTGGGTCAGATATGGCCGTAGGCATTACTCAGGCCCAGCTTCAGCTTGCGGGCAACCGCTTGGAACAAGCCCTCGCAACTCTGGTGCGCCTGCGCAAACAATCTCCACACCACCCGTTTGTACTCAAGCTGCTCAAAAACACCTACCTTCGCCTGGAAGACTGGCGCGAGCTATCGAAGCTGCTGCCAGAACTGCGCAAACGTAGCGTGCTGCCGGAATCTGAGCTGGGAGAGATTGAGCGGCAGGTATGGCACAACCTTTTAGAGCGGGCCGCAGAAGATTGCCGCCGCCAGCAAAAGGAAGATCCGACTGCATCGCTGGAACCCCTCACCCGGCTTTGGGATGAGCTTCCGGGTTTTTTGCGCAAAGACGAGGAAACCATCGGGGATTATGCCCGGCTGTTGGCCGATCTTGGCGATGAAGTCCAAACCGAAATCTTGCTACGCAAGGTTCTGCACAGTCATTGGAGTGATGATCTGGTCAATCTTTATGGTCGGATAGAGGGGCGCAAACCAGACGAGCAGCTGCTTACCGCAGAGCAGTGGTTAAAAGATCGGCCGAACAACGCGGAACTGCTACTGGCACTTGGCCGACTGAGCCTGCGTAACGAGCTGTGGGGCAAAGCCCGGGAATATTTTGAGACCAGCTTGGGGTTGCGTCGCAGCCGCGAAGCTCTGGCAGAGCTGAGCCGCCTGAACGCCCACATGGGCAACGGAGAAGCGAGTATCAAGCTGATGATGCAAGGGCTGGCAAAAGACAACGGCCTTCCGAAACTGCCCATGCCCAAAGCCTAACACAGGCGCCAGAACAGGGTTCTGGCGCCTGTGTTAGCTCAGTTCCGGGGAGCATACTCCAGCACGTCAGAAAAGAATCCCTCAGTCGGCAACCCGACCTCCACCAGAGCGTCCATCAGAGTGTAAACCATCGTTGGCGAGCCACTGGCGTGCACTTCCACGTTCTTCCAGTCCATGCCTGAAGCAAGCACAGCGCGCACCAATTGATCGTGATGTCCGCTCCACTCGCTATCTTCATCATCACCCACCACGGGGTGAAAGGTGAACGCCGCCCAATCCTGCGCCCACTGTCGGGCCATGGATCTCAGGTACATATCTTCATGGCGACGCACGCCCCAGAACAGCTTTACCGGTTGAGCAAAGGAGGTACCGCGTAAATAATCCACCAGGCTTTTCATCTGAGCAAAGCCAGTACCCGCGGCAACCAACAACAACGGCTTTTTCGGAGCACAGGCAAGGCAAGCTTTGCCATGGGGCATTTCCAGACTGACAGTTTCACCAGATGTCAGCGCATCAATGACTTTTTGCGCGGATACCCATTCTGGAGTAGCTTGGATATGCAACTCAATGTTCTGCTCTTCCGGGCTACTGGCAATGGAGAAATAACAAGACTCGCCGTCGGGCAGATTGACCGACAGATACTGCCCCGCATGAAAAGACAGCTCTCGCCGCCGTGGCAACTGAAGCTCAACCCGATACACATCGTGGCTGATAGAACGCACATCCACGATGTTTGCCTGGAACTTTTTGGGCTGGTTGTTTCCTGCGGCCATAACGGCGGTCATCTCCAGTTCAATATCACCAAGGGCGTCGGTTCTGCATATCATCAACCGTACGCCGGGCGGAATTATCTGTTGGTTTCGGGTGTTCATGGCAGAGCCGCTAAGCAGCCGCGCCTCGCAAAGCTCGCATACGCCATTTTTGCATGCAGACGGAACGGCAATACCCGCGCTGCCAGCTGCACTGAGCAAATCTGTACCCGCGGCTACCGTGTAGCTTAGCCCAGAAGGGGAAAGATCTACCCGCCAAGGCTTGTTGTTCATATTAGTCGGGGCGAACGGGCGCAGTTTCAATCCCCAGAGTATCCCAGAGCTCGTCCACCCGCTGTTTTACGGCATCGGTCATGGCAATAGGCTCGCCCCACTCACGGGTTGTTTCACCCGGCCATTTGTTCGTTGCGTCCATTCCCATTTTGGAGCCCAGGCCAGACACAGGCGAAGCAAAGTCGAGATAGTCGATGGGCGTATTTTCTACCAGCATGGTATCGCGGGCAGGATCCATTCGGGTGGTAATGGCCCAGATCACATCCTCCCAATTACGAGCATCCACATCGTCATCCGTCACAATCACGAACTTGGTGTACATAAACTGCCGTAAAAACGACCATACACCCATCATTACCCGCTTGGCATGGCCAGGGTACTGCTTCTTCATAGTCACCACTGCAAGGCGATAAGAGCAGCCCTCCGGAGGCAAGTAGAAGTCCACAATCTCTGGGAACTGCTTCTGCAAGATGGGGATGAACACTTCGTTCAACGCCACGCCCAGAATAGCTGGCTCGTCGGGCGGCCTACCAGTATAGGTGCTGTGATAAATAGGGTCTTTGCGGTGGGTGATCCGCTCAACCGTGAACACCGGGAACTCGTCCACTTCGTTGTAGTAACCGGTGTGATCCCCAAACGGGCCTTCAGGCGCGTGATCGTCTGGGTAAATAAAGCCTTCCAGAACAATCTCGGCGCTGGCTGGAACCTGCAGATCACTGAGGCCCGCCTGCACCAGCTCGGTACGACTGCCCCGAAGCAAACCTGCAAACGCATATTCTGATAGCGAATCGGGCACTGGGGTTACGGCGCCGAGAATGGTGGCGGGATCTGCACCCAGAGCAACGGCTACTGGGTAAGGCTTGCCAGGATTCTCTTTCTGAAATTCCTGAAAATCCAACGCTCCGCCGCGATGGCTTAGCCAGCGCATGATCAACCGGTTACGGCCAATCACCTGTTGCCGATAAATTCCAAGGTTTTGCCGTTCTTTATGAGGCCCACGGGTAATCACCAGCGGCCAGGTAACCAGCGGCCCAGCATCACCGGGCCAGCAGTGTTGTACTGGAATCTGATAAAGGTCGACCTTATCTTTTTCGATGACCACATCTTGGCAGGGCGCAGAGCGGAGTACTTTCGGGCTCATGCGCATGACTTGCCGGAGCAGCGGCAGTTTTTCGATGGCGTCTTTAAAGCCCTTGGGGGGATCTGGCTCTTTGAGATAGGCCAGCAATTTTCCAACGTCCCGAAGCGCGGTTACGTTCTCCTGTCCCATGCCCAGCGCCACTCTTCTGGTGGTGCCAAAGAGGTTGGCAAGCACCGGCATGTCGTAGCCTTTAGGATTTTCAAACAACAACGCTGGCCCACCTGCTCGCAGCGTGCGGTCGCAGATTTCGGTCATTTCCAGATGGGGGTCTACTTCAACTGAGATGCGTTTCAGCTCGCCCAGCGCCTCCAACTGGTCAATGAAGTCCCGCAGGTCATTGTATTTCATGTTTGGCTCCGTTTCCGGTTAGCTTCTAATTCGGAGTTTTTCGCCTTTCAGACTTCTCACCCGGTGCCAGAACGCAATGAGGGCCTACTTTTCCAGACACGCCGTGAACCCATCCCTGGGGGCTTGGTCTTGCCATCCTTGGCAAGACACAGTCTGGGAAAGCAGGCCCTCACCGCGTTCACAATTCACCAGTCAACTCGAGGCCAAAACCCACCAAAGCTTAACTGTCATCCAATAAAGATGCGCACCTAACTCTTAGCGACGCTTCATTGACTGGAAGAATTCGTCGTTGGTCTTGGAGTCTTTCAGCTTATCAAGCAAGAACTCGATGGCGGCGGTATCGTCGTCCATAGAGTGCAGCAGCTTGCGCAGAATCCATACCCGCTGGATATCCGCTTCGCTCATCAGCAGGTCTTCACGGCGCGTGCCAGAACTGCGGATATTGATAGCCGGGTACACACGCTTCTCTGCGATCTTCCGATCCAGGTGAATTTCCATGTTACCTGTGCCCTTGAACTCCTCGTAGATCACTTCGTCCATTTTGGAGCCAGTGTTCACCAGAGCCGTCGCAAGAATTGTCAGGCTTCCGCCCTCTTCTACATTACGGGCTGCACCGAAGAAACGCTTGGGTTTTTCCAGGGCATGGGCGTCTACACCACCGGTCAATACTTTGCCTGAAGAAGGAATCACCGTGTTGTAGGCACGAGCCAATCGGGTGATGGAGTCCAGCAGAATAACTACGTCTTTTTTGTGCTCAACCAAACGCTTGGCTTTTTCGATCACCATTTCGGCTACTTGAACGTGACGCGCAGGTGGCTCATCAAAGGTAGAGGCAATCACTTCGCCGCGCACGGTGCGCTGCATTTCAGTCACTTCCTCCGGCCGCTCATCAATCAACAACACAATAATGTGGCATTCTGGATGATTGCGAGCGATGGACTGGGCAATACTCTGCATCAGCAGGGTTTTACCGGCCTTGGGTGGCGATACAATCAAACCACGCTGGCCTTTACCGATGGGCGCAACCAGATCCAACACGCGGGATGACAGATCCTCGGTGCTACCGTTACCAGTTTCCAGTTGCATACGCTCATCAGGAAACAGCGGCGTAAGGTTTTCAAACAGGATCTTATTGCGGGCGTTGTCCGGCTTGTCGAAGTTAATTTCAGCAACTTTCAACAGCGCAAAATAACGCTCACCGTCTTTGGGCGGGCGGATCTTGCCGGCAACGGTATCACCGGTACGCAAGTTAAAACGGCGAATCTGGCTAGGCGAGACGTAAATGTCGTCTGGCCCTGCTAGGTAGGAGGCGTCGGCAGAGCGGAGGAAGCCGAAACCGTCCTGCAGAATCTCCAGTACGCCATCGCCGTAAATGTCTTCGCCGCTTTTCGCATGCTTCTTCAGAATGGTGAAGATGACATCCTGCTTGCGTGAACGTGCCAGGTTATCGAGGCCCATCTCTTGCGCGATATCGAGCAATTCGGGCATGGAGTTCTGCTTGAGTTCGGTAAGATTCATAAGTTATTAGATTTTCAAGAATGGAAGTAAACGGACATTGGAATGACGGGGGTGCCCCTGAACATTTTTTTCAAATCGTTGTCGAAACAGATGCTGGCCGATGAAGCACAACCGGTGCGGATAAAATCCGGAATAAAAACTGAAGCCAGTAGAGTGGGAACAACCGTTCGTAGGGCAGGACTGATAATCTGCTACCTTGCCCGCCAATGTCAAGCGTATAGGCAAAATTAACACCGATATTGCGACCAAATGGTGGTCTCAAAAGCCTGGACGCCTCCCCCTGATGGGTTACTCCCTTCCATTTCTGGCGGCTCATGGGGATACTGACAGACAAACTTCTACGTGATTTTCGGAGCCCTCTTCATGAGCAGTGAACGCACAGGTGAACTCAAACCTCTCAGTATCGCGATTTTAACGATCTCCGACAGCCGCGGCCCCGAAGAAGATTCTTCAGGCCAGTTTCTTGAAGACAGTGTTATAGAAGCTGGGCACCAGCTGATTTCTCGACGCATCCTGCCGGATGATGTGTACTTGGTGCGCGCGGCCATGTCTTCTTGGATTGCAGAGCCAGATGTTCATGTGGTGATCATTACCGGCGGCACCGGCTTTCACGAGCGCGATAGCACACCAGAAGCCGTTGCTCCCTTGCTAGACAAGACCATCGAAGGCTTTGGCGAAGAGTTTCGGCGCCTTTCAGCTGCAGAAATCGGCACATCGACGATTCAGTCCAGGGCCTTCGGCGGCCTAGCCAACCATACGGCGATCTTCTGCCTGCCCGGCTCCACCGGAGCTTGCCGGACTGGCTGGCATGGCATTTTGAACACGCAACTCGACAGCCGGCACGGCCCGTGCAATTTCTCAGCCTTGGTTGGCCGCAAGCCGACGCGCGCGGTTGAGCGCCTTCAGCAGGTTATCGGCACACGCGCCGCTCGCTAATCCAGACTACGGAGAGAGACATCATGGCCGCTAATCTGACGCCGGTAGAAGAGGCAATTGCCCACTTATTGGGCAAAGCGCCGGTGATATCAGACACCCAGCTTTTGCCACTCACTGAAAGCCTTGGCCGGATACTGGCGCAGGACTATCAAGTTCCTGCGGATGTGCCACCAGCGGATAACAGTGCGGTAGATGGCTACGCTTTGCGCGCCAAGGATTACGCGCCGGGCCAGCCATTGGTTATCTCCGACCGAATTCCGGCCGGCTCGGCTCCGAGCCCACTCAAACCGGGCACGGCAGCCCGCATCTTTACCGGGTCGGAAGTACCTGTCGGCGCCGACACAGTAATTATGCAGGAGCGAGTTGAGGTTACGGATAACGGCATTCTGATTAGCGCCGAAGTAAAAACCGACCAAAACATCCGCCGACGCGGCCAGGATCTCGCTGAAGGAAGTTTAGCACTGGCAAAAGGCACGAAAATCCGAGCTCAGGAGATGGGTCTTCTGGCGTCTATGGGCGTAGCTGAGGTTGCGGTTTTTAAGAAGCTGCGGGTAGCGATTCTGTCCACCGGCGATGAATTGGTCGACCCAGGATCACCTTTGGAGCCAGGGCAAATATATAACACCAACCGCTTCACCCTACTCGGCTTATTGGCGGAGGCGGGGTGCGAAGTTGCTCTGTGCGAGACATTGCGTGATAAGCGTGACCTTACCCGAGAAACACTGAAACGTGCCGCAGCACAGGCCGATTTGGTCATCACCAGTGGCGGCGTTTCCGTGGGTGAGGAAGACCATGTGCGCGCTGTGCTGGAAGAGGCCGGCGAACTTTCGCTCTGGCGCATGGCGATCAAGCCCGGCAAGCCCTTGGCGTTCGGGTCGATCAAGGACACGCCGGTACTGGGCCTGCCCGGCAACCCGGCGGCTGTGCTGGTCACTTTCTTAGTCGTAGGCATGCCTTACATACGCACTTGCCAAGGCCGTTTGCAGGTTCACCCCGTGGGGCAGCAGTTGCCCGCGGCCTTTAACGTTACCTCGCCCTCTGTGCGCCGAGAGTTTGTCCGTGCGCGCACGGAATCTGTAAATGGCGAGCCCCAGGTCAGCGCCTATCTGAACCAGAGCTCTGGCGTGTTGAGCTCTGCCTGCTGGGCCGGCGGCTTGGCGGTGGTTCCAGAGCACTCCATGGTTGCGGAGGGCAGCTTGCTCACCTATTTTCCATTCACCGAGTTATTGAGCTGATATGACTAACCAGACCCTAACTGTCCGTTTTTTCGCCCGACTCCGTGAGGAACTGGATACAGAGCAACTCACGCTGCCGGCAGATACAGATCAAACAGCTGGTGACCTGCTTGCAGCACTGGCCAGCCGTGGCGGCCCTTGGGCACAATTGCAGGGCGACCAGCCGGTGATGATTGCGATTAACCAGGTAATGGCCAAGCCTGGCGCACCTGTAAAGCCTGGGGATGAAGTGGCTTTTTTCCCGCCGGTAACCGGGGGTTAAGATGATCAGCATCCAAACTGAAGATTTTGATACGGGTGCAGAGTATGCCGCGCTACGTGAAAGTGGTGCTGGCACGGGCGCGATTGCGACGTTCACGGGCCTGGTGCGGGACAGCGGCGATACTCAGTGTGTGTCTGGGTTGTTTTTGGAACATTATCCGGGAATGACAGAACAGGTAATTACGGGCCTTATTGAGGAGGCTACGCAGCGCTGGGATGTGCGTAAGGCTCGGGTGATTCACCGGGTTGGCAGGTTGCTGCTGCAGGAGCAAATTGTGTTTGTGGGTGTTTGTAGCGGCCACAGGGGTGATGCGTTTGCGGCTTGTGAGTTTATTATGGATGCTTTGAAGACGTCCGCGCCGTTCTGGAAGAAGGAACTTTCTGAGGACGGGGAGCACTGGGTGGAGCAGAAGGCTTCGGATGTTGCTCGAGGTAAGGCTTGGGGCGAGTAGTTTTAGCTTAGCTCAACAAATCTTCTGGTCTGTTTCTGTTTTTAAACGAGTCTGCGGCATCTAGGCAATTCAATGTTTTTGCACCCGCAATTTCAGCAAACACCATCACCCTACGATTATCGTTTCTTAGCTGATTTTCCAGCAGGCCTGCGAGTGAAACTGGGTAGATGCCATGCAACGGGTGAGCTCTGCCGTCGCACTGGGCGATAACGGGCAGATCTGGCTGTTCGCGCCAGGCTGTGAAAAGCCTTCGGAATAATTCTGGCTGTATACCGGGGGTATCGCAGGGGCATACCAGCACGGCATCAAAGCCGCGTTTTTGGGCTTCGGTTAGACCAGCCAGCAAGCCGGCCAAGGGGCCTTGGCCTTTGAATTCAACGGAGTCTTCCAGTACGTGGCCAAGTAGACGGTATTCTTCCAGGGAGCGATTAGCGCTGATGAGCAATGGCGATGAAATCGCCCTCAAAGCATCGGCTACCCAGTGGGCCATTGGCCGCTCACACCAGTGTATCAGGCCTTTGTCTTGGCCGTTCATACGGGTTCCGGCACCGCCGGCCAAGAGCAGGCTGCAGGCATTCTTGGGCTGTGCTTTGATCATTGCAGGTCTCAAGGCCGACGTTTGGCTGTTTAGAGCCTCCGATAATAAAAAACCGCCCAAGAGCTAGGCCCTGGGGCGGTTTTCAGGCAATCGGGATGCAATCAGAGATTGCTGTCCAGGAATGCCGCGAGCTGGGATTTGGACAGTGCGCCCACTTTGGTCGCGTCAACGTTGCCGTTTTTGAACAGCATTAACGTCGGGATACCGCGGATATTGAACTTAGGCGGTGTCTGCTCGTTTTCGTCGATGTTGAGCTTGCAGACTTTCAGTTTGCCATCGTATTCGTCAGCAATTTCTTCAAGTACGGGGGCAATCATTTTGCAAGGGCCGCACCACTCTGCCCAGTAATCTACCAGTACAGGTACGTCAGACTGAAGTACGTCTTGGTCGAAGGATGCATCCGTTACGTTTACGATATTTCCGCTCATTTCATTTTCCTGATTCATGCACCACAACAGGCTTTCGGGCTTTGAGCCCATGCCTGCATGCACGTGCAGTTGACTGTTGCTAGAGGTTGCCGTTGTTCGGGAGGCAACCCTTCACTCTCATCACATTAGCGCCTACTTTACGCGATTGATCCCGCGTATGTGAAGCAGTAGATCCACCAGCTTGAATCCTCGATCTTCTGACCCCAGTCAATTCAACCGGTTTTGGACGGTACTCAAACCCGACCACTTACTGACAGGTCTGGGGATTATCGCTTATAGTACGCGCACGTTCATGCCATAGGATTCTAACCACTGTGACGGCCACCTCTTCCGCCGAAAATGCTTCCCATCCACCGGATATGCTGGCAGCGATTGATATGGGCTCAAACAGCTTCCATATGGTTGCAGCCCGGCTTGTGCACGGCGAAATCCGCACCATGGAAAAAATGGGCGAAAAGGTGCAGCTAGGCGACGGCCTTGATTCGGAGAACTACCTAACCGAGGAAGCTCAAGAGCGCGGACTGGATTGTTTGCGTCGGTTTGCCCAAAGGCTTAACGGCACGCCGCCAGAAGGTGTTCAAATAGTAGGCACCAACGCGCTTCGAATGGCACGCAATGCCGATCAATTCATAGCACGCGCCGAGGAAGTTCTGGGCTATCCGGTTGAAATTATTGCCGGTATAGAAGAAGCCCGACTGATCTATCTGGGCGTCTCCCACACTCTGTCAGACGACGCTGGGCGGCGTTTGGTGATTGATATAGGTGGTGGCAGCACAGAACTGATTATCGGCGAGCGGTTTGAGCCACAGGAGCTCGAAAGCCTGCATATGGGCTGCGTGTCTTTCCGGAACCGGTACTTTGCAGATGGCCGAATTACCCGAAAGCAGATGGACAACGCCATTATGCATGCAGAACAGGAGTTGCTGAGTATTCGCCGCCGTTTCCGCGCGGTGGGCTGGCAGAGTTCCGTGGGCGCATCTGGCTCAATTAAAGCCATCAGCCAGGTGCTGGCAACCCTCAAGATAACCGATGGCACAATTACTTGGAGTGCCATGGACGAGCTGCGCCGGCGACTGGTGGATATGGGTAGTGTAGAAAAACTGGGAGAGCTGGGGTTGCGCCCGGATCGCCAGAATATCTTTCCTGCTGGCTTCGCGATTCTTATGGGGGCTTTTCAGTCTCTAAATATTCAGGAAATGACCTTTACCGACGGTGCTCTCAGGGAAGGCCTGTTGTATGGCATTGCCGGCCGGATCCAACATGAGGATGTGCGGGAGCGCAGTATTTCGGCGCTACTAGAGAGGTATCACGTAGAGCAGAGCCACGGAGCCGCGGTGGAAGCCACCGCAATTGCCGCGTGGGAGCAGATTGCTGCCCCTTGGGGGCTGGATACGGCTGCCGATGAAGAAGTGCTGCGCTGGGCTTGCCAACTGCACGAGATTGGCCTTGCCATATCCCACAGCCAGTACCACAAACACGGCGCCTACCTGCTTCGCTATTCCGACATGGCAGGCTTCACTCAGCAGGCTCAGCGTGAGCTGGCTATTCTGGTGCGTGGCCATCGGCGCAAATTTTCCGCGTCCATTTTCGAGGGAACCGACCCAACCGACCTGAGCCGCCTGCGCCACCTCTGTATTCTGGTTCGCCTTGCCGTGTTAATCCAGCATTCCCGCAACCTGGAACCACCACCGGCCTTCACGCTGGAGCCACGGGAAAACGGCCTTTTAATGACCTTTCCCGAAGCCTGGTTCGACGAGCGCCCGCTGACATTTGCAGATCTTAAGAACGAGCAAGACTATCTTGCCAAACAGGACTTTGTGCTTGAGCTCGCGGGCGGCTGACTAGATCGTCAGCTCCGCCTCCATCGTTTCTACCGTTTCACTGACATCCAGCCACTCTGCCTCGGTGTCTTCAAGCTGGCCCTTGGCCTCTGCCTGTTTGCCCATCAACTCTTTCAGCCGGCTTTTCGATCCATCACTATACAATCCTGGGTCGGCAAGCTCAGACTCCAGGCTGGTCAGAGTTTCATGCAAGGACTCCATCTGCTTTTCCAAAGCTGTTTGCCGCTTCCTGAATGGGCTCAATTTCTGCCTGAGTGCCGCTTCCGCCCGCTTGCGTGCTTTCCGGTCTTCTGCGCTTTCTCCAACATCTGATTCTGAAACCGTAGCACCGCCTTCGGAATTCATTGCACCCACTGACTGGCGCTTTGGCGCCTCGGAATCGTCCTTGCGACGATCCGCCAGCCAGCGCTCGTAATCTTCAAGATCGCCCTGGTATTCGGCAACACGGCCATCATTCACCAACCAGAACTCATCCACAGTGTTGCGCAGCAGGTGCCTGTCGTGGGAGACCACCACTATGGCGCCTTCAAAGTTTTGCAAAGCCATGGTCAGCGCCTGGCGCATTTCCAGATCAAGGTGGTTGGTCGGCTCATCCAACAGAAGCAGGTTGGGCTTCTGCCAAGCTATCACGGCCAAAGCAACACGCGCCTTTTCACCGCCGGAGAAAGTGCGAATGGGGCTTAACGCCTCATCGCCATGGAAATCAAACCCGCCCAAAAAATTCCGGACGCTTTGCTCCGAAGCTCTTGGTGACAACCGCTGCAGGTGCAAAAAGGGGCTGGCAGCAAGATCCAAAGATTCCAACTGATGCTGAGCAAAATAACCAATGGCCAGATTCTCACCGCAAGTCCGTTCACCCGAGATCAGCGTGCTTGTCGCACCTTGCTCACCCTGCCCCAATAACGCATCCATCAAAGTGGATTTACCCGCCCCGTTTGGCCCCAAAAGGCCAATACGACTGCCCGGCAGAAGGCTTAAATTGATGCCTTCGAGAATGACGGTTTCGCCGTGTCCTGCCCGGCCATGACGAATAGACAACAGCGGGCTAGACACTTTATCGGCAACCGGGAACTCGAAACTAAACGGCGAATCTATGTGTGCCGGTGCAATTTTCTCCATCCGCTCCAGGGATTTCACCCGGCTTTGTGCCTGACGGGCCTTGGTGGCTTGCGCCTTGAAGCGATCAATAAAGCGCTGGATCTCCGCGATTCTTGCCTGCTGACGCTCGAAGCCGGCCTGCTGTTGTGCGAGCCGCTCACTACGTTGACTCTCAAACGCAGAATAATTGCCTGTGTATAGCTCCAGCTTGCGGCGATCAAAATGAACCACATGGGTGGCCACCCGATCCATAAAATCCCGGTCGTGAGATATAAACAGCAGGGTACCTTCGTACCGACGCAACCAGTTTTCTAACCACAGGCAGGCGTCGAGATCCAAGTGGTTGGTTGGTTCATCCAATAACAAAAGATCGGAAGGCCGCATCAACGCCTGGGCAAGGTTCAGCCGGATACGCCAACCGCCTGAAAATGCCGACACGGGCCGGTCGGCATCTCCATCTTGAAACCCCAACCCTCGCAACAGCGACTCAGCGCGCCTGGCCGCAGACCAGGCTTCGTGCACATCCAGTTCACCGTGAATGTGGGCCACGGCGTTGTCGTCACCCCGAGCTTCGGCCTGCTGCAGCTCTCCCTCAAGCCGGCGCAAATCAAGATCGCCATCAAGCACAAAATCTCTGGCACTTCGGCTGGTCGCCGCAACTTCTTGGGCCATCTGAGCTATGCGACAGCCGCCAGGGAGTGACGCGCTACCCTGCTCAGGCGACAATTCGCCCAGTAGCAGCTGGAACAAACTGGATTTACCCGCACCATTAGCACCAACAATCGCTACACGCTGCCCCGATTGCACCGTCAGAGAGACGGAATCTAGTAACCAGATGCCTCCCCGTTGTAAACTAAGATCTGTTATCGTTAACATGTTGTCATATAATCAACGTAGAATTGTCAGGGACGGTTCAGCGCCAATGTCGCTAAACTCGAAAATAGCTCCAGATTTATCTTTAAAAACCATGGAGTTGCCGGATAATCTGGAACCGGACAATCCGCTTTGGCAGTTTGCACTGACATTCTGGCGGCACCTGCCGGTGCAGAAATCTTGCCTCGCCCTTCAAAATAAGGGCTGGAGCGTAACACGAATTTTATGTGCTGGATGGCTCGCACTGAACGGCAGGACATACACTGGAATCGAAGACGCTACCGTAACAGAGTGGCGCGATCGTGTAACCGGAGGCTTGCGTGCCATTCGCACGTCTGTGCCAAAAGCGCAGACCTCATATAATGCTCTGCGTACAAGCCTGGCCAGCCTTGAGCTGGAGGCAGAGCGCATTGAACTGGCTTTAGCTTGGCGAAGTTTAACAGCGCCTAACTCGGAACAGAGCACAATGGACGAACGTGACAAACTGATCCGACTCAATCTCGCTGCTGCAGCACCGGTACCTGGCTCCACCGTGGGCACCAGGCAGCTTCTCAGCATTCTGGGCGATCATCTCCTCGCCCTTCAACAGGGATACTCACAGCCATGATGATTAAATGGCTCGTCCGCCTCTCATTTCCAGCTCTAGGCCTTCTGTTGCTGCTGATGTTTTTTGGCCTGAACGATCCGGAACAGGTTTCTGAACCGGTTGCCGAGGAAACTCAGCCTGAAATACCTGCCTTTGAAGGCCTGGTGCCTTCTCCGATTCCAACGGATGGACCGGACATTGTTTTCAAATGGCAGGACACCGACGGTAACTGGCATTACGCCGACCAGCCACCTGAACAGGGTCGCTGGAACACGCTGGCCATTGAAAGAACCGACAAAAGCAGGTCATCCACCAGAGCAGGCGCCCCAGAAAACGACTGGCAGTCGCCTTACAATGCGCCATTTTCCCTTAGCCCAAGCCCCGCAAGCAACGGAAGCTGACGGTCGCTTTGTGGCTGAAACGCGAAATCTGTAGCGCCTTAACAGATGTTCAGTGGAATCTGCGCCCTGAACCCGTTACCTTTTCCCCTCTGACAAACCCAATACATGGGCTATTGCTCATTTTGTACTGACCCAAAAGGACGTCGTAATGAAAAAAACGCTGTTTGCACTGGCGATGACTGGCATAGTTGCCGGCTGCTCGACCCCATCAAAGGCCCCTACAGATCCAAAGCTGGATTCCACTGACCAGAAGGTCAGCTATGGCATGGGCCTGGTATTGGGCGAGCGGATGAACAACGACTTACCGAACCTGCAGATGGATCAATTTCTTCAAGGCATTCAGCATGGCCATGCTGGCGATGAAGAAACCAAGCGCATGAACCGCGAGGAAATCCAAGCAGCTCTGATGGAATACCAGAAGTCACTGCAGGAAAAGCAAGGCAAACAGGTAGAAGAGCTGGCCCAGAAGAACGTGGAAGCCGGAGAAGCCTTCCTTGCTGAGAATGCGGAACGCGACGGTGTTAAGACCACCGATTCTGGCCTTCAATACGAAGTGCTGGAAGAAGGCAAAGGCAAGCAGCCAGCATCAACCGATACCGTACAGGTGCATTACACAGGCGAGTTGCTTTCTGGTGAGGTTTTTGACAGCTCCCGCGAACGGGGCGAGCCAGTATCTTTCGGCCTGAACCAGGTTATTCCAGGCTGGACGGAAGGCCTGCAACTGATGAGTGAAGGCGCCCGATACAAGCTGTACATTCCGTCGGATCTGGCTTACGGCCCAGGCGGAAACCGCGCCATCGGCCCGAATGAAACTCTGGTTTTTGATGTAGAGCTACTGGCTATCAACCCAGACGACAACGCTGACACTGCCGAATAATTTCGGTCATATCAGCCACTTCGGCCCGTCTGAAGTGATAAAAAAAGCCTCAGCTAGCGTATACCGCTGCTGAGGCTTTTTGTATATGCTGACCAAGCTTGAATAAGATCAGACGGGAGCTACTTTATCCCCATGCACGTTGTGGAGATGCTCAATTAGAAAATCTTCCAACTCGAAACGACTTTCCAGACTTTCACCAAGGTGTGAAAGCTCTTCGAACAGCGCTTTTACATCCTGCTCAGAAAGCGCCTTGTTATCCAATTGATCATTGAAGTTGAGAGCCACTTCTGTGGTCTTCTGAATACGCGGGTATACTTTGGCCGCCAACTCCAGCCCGCCGTCATTGAATTCCCGAGCTTCACTGACTAGCTGCTCGTATATTTCGAAATGACCAGTAGACACGTAATCCACCAGAACCTCACAAAACTGTACAAACTTCTGCTTCAGGGAACCTGTTTGGGAGAAATCATTTTCCCCGGATAAATCGCAGTAATGAACCAGAAGTTCCTGACGCCCCTTGAGCCAACGATCGATGAGCTCGCTAACACCACCCCAGCGCTCCCTTGCATTTCGGCAATTTTCCAACATGACGCCTGCTCTCCGCTTAATAATCCGGCCATTCAGCCCTGATGCTGATATTTGTTACGTCCGAATCAACTTACCCCATGCTCGCTGCCAGTCGCAACCGTTTCAGTCAGCTATCCTGTCTTTTGCTTTTCCATGGTGAAAAAGCATGACAAAACCTGTAAGCACCAACAAGGCAAAAAAGACAGCGGTCCAGCCTGGAATGCTCAGCCCAAGGAACCGCCAGACAACTTCAGCACAGTCTCCGGTGCCTCTAAGCGCCGTAGTGAGCACTTCTGCCAAAGGCAGAACATCAAGCATATATTCCACCGAGGGGCCGCATGCAGGCACCTGATCTGCCGGTAAGCTCTGCAACCACAACTGTCGCCCTGCCGTGCCCAAGCCGGCACCGGCCGTTGCCACTAGCAACAACCCGTAGACACGCACGCCAAACTGCCCAGGCCCATGCAAAGCGGCTACAAAACTCACCAGCCCCACGCCCATAAAGCCGAAACGTTGAAGCCAGCACAAAGGGCAAGGCTCCAGCCCCATCACGTGCTCCATGTAATAGGCCACGCCCAACAACCCGGCGCAAACAACAAAAATACAGGCAAAGATTGCTCGTGCTTTCACAAAGTTTCCTCAGTTTTCCACAAATGCGCTGCCGGGCCTGCTATTCTCGGTTTATCCGGCGGAAACGCTGCTGATTTTGTCACTAAACCCTAAACCATGACTAACTGCAAGCTTATGACACCTCAGCCAAAGTTCTTTTTATTCAGTCTCTTCCTGCTGTTTTCACTGCCCCCTGCCGCGTGGGCAGAAGAGGCCGCCCAAGCTGAAGAGGAAAGCTCGAAAGAGCCAGGAATCACTGATTATATTTCCATGGAACCCTCGTTTGTAACCCACGTTGGTAGCCCCGGCGGTAAGCTGACCTACTTGAAAGCAGCAGTCAGCCTCCGGGCCTCGCAGCAAACCACGCGGCCAGCGGTGGAAGCTCACATGCCAAGGTTGCGCCACGAACTCGTCATGCTGTTTGGCGAACAAACGGATACCGATAAGCTGACCACAATGGACGGTCAGCAGGCGTTGCGTAATGAGGCAAAACTAAGAATAAACGGAGTACTGGAAGAGCAGCAAACCGGCGAAGCTATTACCGGCGTGCTGTTTACCGAATTCGTCGTGCAAAAATAGTGCAGAAGTAGATCAAAACCAGAGTAGAAGGCTTCAGGCGATCTGGGAAAACAAATCGTCACCCATGGCACGCTGTTCCTGGATAATCTCACCTGCATCATCCCAGCCGGCCTCCCAGGCCGCCACCACGACTTCACCGCGATAAGGGCAGCGGGTTTTATCCATGCCCATGGAAGCAGCCATATAGCCTTGGCGATAGGCTTTTTTCAGCGCCTCCACGTCCCAGCCGAGCTTCATATCCCTTGCCATGCCACTTCTCCCTTTGACTGATGCATTTGAAGTTAGCACCAGCGTCAGAAAGTGACAAACTTTTGTTCGGCTTCTGTGAAACAGGCCCGCCAGCAATGCGAACTGGCAGAGACAGCGCAAACCAGACGCAGTACCAGCGTCCCCTCAGGAGCGCAGGTACTGCTCAAGAAAATCACTGAAACCCACGGTGTCTGAGGCTTCTATTCGCTTCTGCTCCGCCAGAGAATCTTTGCTCGCAGCGATGAACGCAGCCTGTTCACTGGCTTCCAAGCCTTCTTCGCGGAGTGCATTCTGATGCTTGAGCGCCATTTCCATACCCCAATCACGATGCCCAAGCCCAGAAGTTTGCATGGCATCGATAACCCGCGCTGACGGCACCTGGCTATCACCAGATAGAACGCCTTGCTGGGCTGACAATGCCTTGCGATAAACATCACTACCATTCCAGCCGTCCAGTATGTCTGCCAGGGGCTCAAGCCGGTCCAGAAGCACCTTAGCAGCCTCACCGATAGGCGTACGCTCACCCCCTCGGCAAAGGGTAAGCTCGCGGTTCCGCCCTTTGGCGACAACGTCCTTAAAATTGTCGTCCAGCATCTCGCATTCGTCATCGTCAATTCGCGGCGATTCTGACAACAAGCAGTCAAGCAGAAACAGGTCCAGAAAATCGACCTGTGCCTCACTAACACCTACGGCCGAGAATGGGTCGAGATCCAGGCAGCGCACCTCAACATACTCTACGCCGCGAGTTTCAAGGGCCTGAATAGGCTTCTCGCCACTTCGGGCGGTGCGCTTAGGTCGCACTGCACTGTAGTACTCGTTCTCAATTTGCAGCACGCTGGTGTTGATCTGGATAAACTTACCGTCACGCTGGGTACCCACCGCTTCATAGGCTGGCCAATTGGTGTGGATGGCTCTATCCAGAGTCTGGGTATAGGTGCTGAGTTTGTTGAAGCAAATGTTCAACGAAGACTGAGCATTGTTGTGATAGCCCAGATCGCCCATGCGAAGCGAAGTGGCGTGCTTACCAAACCAACTACCATCATCAAAACGGCCAAGATCGTGGCGTACGCCATCAACAAAGCTGGCATCCAGCGCTGGGGAAGCGCCGAACAACAGCATTAGCAACCAACTTCTGCGTCGGAAATTGCGGATCAACCAGAAATACTGCTCGGATTTGAAATCCTTCATGCTTTGCTGATCGCCGAGCATGCTCTGCCATTTTTCCCAGAAGCTGTCGGGCAACGAGAGGTTATAGTGAGTGCCGGCAATGCTTTGCATCATGCGGCCGTAGCGCACCGCAAGTCCCTGTCGGTACACATGTTTTAGCCGACCGGTATTAGACGAGCCATACTCCGCAATGGGAATGCTGGCGTCGCCATTCAACTCACAGGGCATACTGGCCGCCCAGAAAACCTCATCACCCAAATTCTGCTGAACGAAACGATGGGTATTGCGCAGGGATTCCAGCAACTCGGGAGTGCTGCTGCACACTGGCGTAATCAGCTCAAGCAGGGATTCGGAGTAATCTGTTGTAATAGACGGATGAGTGAGCGCAGAGCCCAAGACCTCCGGGTGCGGCGTCTGTGCGATGAACCCGTTGCGGTCAACGCGCAAACCTTCCTTTTCTACCCCTTTCAGAAATCCGTTCCAGTCGCTAGCCGCGAACTGGCGGAACACAGAATGGCGGGACTCGGCCATGATTGACTCCTGCTGCAACCGGCTTTGCCCTCTGAGCGAGTGCCGGCTGGTGGAAATAGTTAAAAACGCTTAACGCTTATCTTTACGAGCCGACGCGAGCGCCTGAGCTAGCGCCCCTGCCATCGCCCCCTGCCCTGACTCTTTGCTCTGGCCTCGAGGCGAGGGTTTACCTGAAGCCTGGCCCCCGCGATTACTCGCATTGTGCCCACTCGCTGGGCGCCCAGAAGCGGGGCGCTTTGAATCCGCTTTTTCACCCGGTTGGTCATCCATACGCATAGTCAACGCAATCCGTTTACGAGGGATGTCCACTTCCATCACTTTAACCTTCACGATATCCCCGGCTTTGACCACTTCGCGAGGATCTTTAACGAAGGTATGCGACAACGCAGAGATATGTACCAGCCCGTCTTGGTGAACGCCGATATCTACAAACGCGCCAAAATTGGTCACGTTGGTAACGGAGCCTTCCAATACCATACCTGGCTCAAGATCACCTAACGTCTCCACGCCTTCCTCAAAGCTCGCAAAGCGGAACTCCGGGCGCGGATCCCGGCCGGGCTTCTCAAGCTCAGAGAGAATATCTTTGATCGTTGGCACACCGAACTGATCTGTTACGTAATCTTGGGGATTCAGACCACGCAAAAAAGCGGCGTCACCGACAATACCTTCCACTTTCCGGCTGCTCTTGGCTGCAATGGCTTCTACCACACCGTAGGCTTCCGGGTGCACCGATGACCTATCCAGCGGATTCGTGGCGCTGGCAATGCGCAAAAAGCCGGCCGCTTGTTCAAATGTTCGAGCACCCAGCCGAGCAACTTTCAACAGCTGTTTACGGCTTTGGAACATGCCATTCTGGTTGCGGTACTCAATGATGTTCTGCGCGATGGTTTGGTTCAGACCAGACACCCTTGATAACAGTGGCGCGGAGGCGGTATTCAGATCAACACCCACACCGTTTACACAGTCCTCAACCACGGCATCCAAACTGCGAGAAAGCTGAACCTGGGATACATCATGCTGGTATTGGCCAACGCCAATGGATTTTGGCTCAAGCTTAACCAGCTCAGCCAAGGGATCTTGCAGCCGGCGGGCAATGGAGACTGCACCACGAATGGTCACATCCAGATCGGGCAATTCTTTGGAGGCAAACTCAGAGGCGGAGTAGATTGAAGCTCCAGACTCGCTCACAATAATGCGCGCCAGCTTTAGCTCGGGATAACGTTTGCTGAGCTCCCCTACCAGTTTTTCTGTCTCACGAGAGGCAGTGCCGTTGCCGATCGCAACCAGCTCAATGCGATATTCACGGCACCAAACTGCCAGCTGCTCAATCGAACGATCCCATTGCTTCTGAGGCGCGTGAGGGAAAATAGTGCCGTGGCCGGCAACCTGGCCGGTGTCATCAATAATGGCCACTTTTACACCCGTGCGCAGGCCAGGATCCAGCCCCAAAGTTGCCCGGGGGCCGGCAGGCGCTAGCAACAGCAGGTCTTTCAGGTTGGCAGCAAATACGTTGATGGCTTCAGTTTCAGCGGCTTCACGCACCTGAGACATAAGATCTGTCTCGATCTGAGTCGAGAGTTTCACCCTCCAAGTCCAGCGCACCACCTCTGACAACCACTTGTCGGCCGCGCGATCGTTATCGCGAATGCGCCAGCGGGCAGCAATACGCTGCTCGGCAGGATGCGGCTGGCGGCGGTCAGCGTCTGCATCCCCCACAACCAAGGCATAAGAGAGAACACCTTCGTTGCGGCCTCGCAGAATGGCCAGCGCCCGGTGTGAAGGCACTTTCTTCAATGGCTCTACATGATCAAAGTAATCCCGGAATTTAGCGCCTTCGTTCTCTTTGCCTTCGATCACAGAAACTTTTAACTGCCCTTGTTGCCAGATAAAATCTCGAAGCTCGCCCAGCAGTTCTGCATCTTCAGCAAAACGCTCCATCAAGATATAACGAGCGCCGTCGAGTGCAGCTTTGGTGTCGGCAACGCCGGCATCGCCATTGATATAGGTTTCGGCCGTGGCTTCTGGCTCTAGAGTCGGGTCGCCATACAGCGCGTCGGCCAGGGGCTCCAGGCCCGCTTCCCGGGCAATCTGGGCTTTGGTTCGGCGCTTGGGCTTGTAGGGGAGGTAAAGATCTTCCAGGCGGTTCTTGGTCTGTGCATCCTGAATGCTGGCGCGTAATTCGTCGCTCAGCTTGCCCTGCTCCTCAATGCTTTTGAGGATGGTACCGCGACGGTCTTCCAGTTCTCTAAGATAACGCAGGCGCTCTTCTAACGTACGCAGCTGGCTGTCATCCAGAGAGCCTGTGACCTCTTTACGGTAACGGGCAATAAACGGAACGGTGGAACCTTCGTCCAGCAGGGCGACGGTGGCATTTACCTGTTGCTCGCGTACGCCGAGTTCATCTGCGATGCGCCTGGAGATACTGTTCATGCAACCTCTGTCTTATACGTGTCTGATAAAGCAGCAAAGGTACAGCGGCTTACAGTTGCAGGCAAGCGGACTGGCCACGCTTGTTCAGGAATTGCACAAGGTCGGCCCAAGGCATGGGGCGAGCATAATAGTAGCCTTGGATTTCATCACAGTGTTGCTGTCGCAGGAATTCCAGCTGGCTTTCGGTCTCGACCCCTTCGGCCACCACACTAATCTGGAGGCTGTGAGCCAGGCTAATAATCGCCCGAATAATGTGCTCTGCACCCGCAGATTCACCTAGAGCCTGTACAAACGATTTGTCGATTTTCACCAACGAAATAGGCAAGTCCTGCAAATGACTAAGAGAAGAAAAACCCGTACCAAAATCATCAAGCGCAAAACTGATACCCAACTGATTCAGCTCACGCAAACACCGCTTGGCATACTCGGGGTCATGCATCATGGCGCTTTCTGTAAGCTCCAGCTCTAGCAGGCTGGTGTCGACATTGGCGTTGAAGATAATGCGGAAAATGGTTTCCGTCATCTTGCGGTCGTGGAACTGTCGAAATGATAGATTAACCGCAAATACCAACCCGGGAAACCCAAGCTCAGCCGACTCTTTCAAGCGCTTACAAGCCTGCTCTATTACCCAATAACCAATAGGCACAATTAAACCACTGCGCTCCGCAACAGGGATAAACTCGTCCGGTCCGACCAGGCCTCGCTTCGGATGATTCCAGCGCAAAAGGCACTCCACGCCTCGCACGTCATCGCTGGCCAGATCAATTCTTGGCTGATAATACAGCTCTAGCTCGTCACCCCTGAGTGCATTGCGCAGGTCGGCCTCCAACCTAAGCTGGTAGCCGGCGGAAATATGCAGCTGGCGATCGTAAAAACGATAGCTGGTGCCCGGGTCTCGCTTAGCCTCAAACATCGCCCGATTAGCCCGTCGCATTAGGTTTTCGGGGCTATCTCCGGCTTCGGGGTAAGTAGCCACACCCAGGCTTGCACTGACAACCACGCTCTGGCCATCGATGGATATGGGTTCATCCAGCGCCCCAACAACCTTTCGTATAATTTGGGTGATATCCAGCGAGTCTTCAATTTTTTCAACAATAATCGCCAGCTCATCACCGCCGATGCGCATCAACGAATCCACTCGCCGCAACCCGTGCCGAACCTGTGAGGCTAATTTGATCATCAGTTGATCGCTTTTCTGGTAGCCAAAGGACTCGTTGATGCTGCGAAAGTCATCGATATTCAGGTGTAACAGTGCCAGCCGGTAGCTACCTCGTTGGGCTCTGAGCAGGGCTTGCTGCAGGCGGTCGAAGAATAGATCCCGGTTAATAAAGCCGCTTGCCACCCCGCGGCCTAGCTGAGTATGGGCAGAGTTCGCCAACTGCTCCCGATACCAGAGAAACTTCACTGCTCGGCGAAGGCTCCAGCGATCAAGTTCTTGGCGGCTCAAGTAATCTGCCGCGCCACTGGCCAGCAACTCCTGCGCTCGATCACGGGAAGCTTCAGCGCTCAAGGCCAGAACGGGGCGACCTTCACTGGCAACAGCCAAATACTGCAAAAACGCGGTTTCTGACCCACTATGAAACACGCAATCCCAGACAATAACGTCGAAAGTCGCGTTGCGAATAAGATCGTCACAATCCACCAAATCCGGACACCAGGTTGAATCTGGGCTGGTTTCCGGGTCATTCGCCAGCAGTGCCGTGAGCCAGAGAAAATCCGCGTAATCCGGTGTTAGAACCAGAAGGCGAAGCTGGTCGTGTCCGACAGTTTCCAGTGGCAAGGTCATTAAACGTGAATCCATGGGTGCGTGAGCAACAAATCTGTTCTCTTAAAAGGATAGCTGATAGATCGACAAGGTACAGAAAGTCTGGCTGGTGTAGACTATTGTCTTTCCGGAAAACTCCCGTCTCAACCCATTCTGGCAGTGTATTTGTGAGCAAACTCAACCCGCGACAAAATGAAGCAGTCCGCTACACCGATGGCCCGCTACTGGTGCTCGCGGGTGCAGGCAGCGGCAAGACCAGCGTAATCACCCGAAAAATAGCCTATCTCATTGAGCACGTTGGTATTCCGGGGCGGCATATTGCGGCCGTTACGTTCACCAACAAGGCTGCCCGCGAGATGAAGGAACGGGTGAGCAAGATTGTAGACCGCAAGCTAACCCGCGGGCTGATTGTTTCCACTTTCCACAACCTTGGGCTGAACATCATCCGGGAGGAGCATACCCATCTGGGCTACCACCCCGGTTTCTCAATATTTGACGCAGAAGACGCCAAGGCCCTGTTACGGGATCTGATGCTTCGAGAGGCCAGCGCCGACGCCGGCGATGAACTCAACGATGTGCAGATGACCATCTCATCGTGGAAGAATGCCATGCGCGGGCCTGCCGAAGCATACAGCAAAGCCGCAGACGAGCGGGAGCAACGCATTGCCATCGTGTACAAGTATTATAGCGAGTACTTGAAAGCCTACAATGCAGTGGATTTTGACGATCTGATTTTACTGCCGGTTCAATTGTATCGCGACAACCCCGACGTGCTCACAAAATGGCGGAGAAAAATCCGCTACATGCTGGTGGATGAGTACCAGGACACCAACCTGTGCCAGTATGAACTGGTACGAATGCTGGTCGCCGAACGTGCTGCGTTTACGGTAGTTGGCGATGACGACCAGTCGATATACGCCTGGCGGGGCGCTCGGCCAGAAAATCTGGTGCAGCTAAAGGAAGACTTTCCGAGTCTTAAAATCGTGAAGCTGGAGCAGAACTACCGCTCCACGTCCCGCATTCTGCGCAGCGCCAACACAGTTATTGCAAACAACCCCCACGTGTTCGAAAAAGCCCTGTGGAGTGATCGCACCACTGGCGACGAGATCCGCATTGTCCGGTGCCGCAACGAAGATGCGGAAACTGAGAGGGTGGCCACAGAGATCCTTGACCAGAAACTAAAGCAGGGGCTGGGGTTTCGGGATTTTGCCGTACTTTACCGGGGCAACCACCAGGCCCGTCTGCTGGAAATGAAACTGCAGGCGTACCAAATCCCCTACCACATCTCCGGTGGCCAGTCGTTTTTCTCGAAGAACGAGATCAAAGACGCCATGTCCTATCTGCGCCTGCTAATTAACCCGGGTGACGATGCCGCATTTTTGCGGGTGGTGAACGTGCCACGGCGAGAAATTGGCCCGCGCACTCTTGAACAGCTCAGCCACTACGCCCGCGCGCGCAACGTCAGCCTATTTAAATCGCTGAGTGATATGGGTGCGGAAACCCACGTTACTGAGAAAGGCCTGGACCGGCTAAGGCGCTTTGCCCATTGGGTGGATGCCACCTGTGAGCGCCTACATGGCGAGGATCCTGTGCCGGTTATCAAACAGCTGTTCACCGACATTGAGTATGAAGAGTGGCTGCACCAGCATTCCGGTACGCCGAAGCAGGCTGAACGGCGTATGCAAAACATTTGGTATCTGGTGGAGTCCATTCAGCGGATGCTGGAAGACGGCAAGGGTACTGCAGATGAGCTGGGCATAGAAGACGCCATCACCAAGCTGATACTGCGGGACATGATGGAGCAACGGGAAGAGGAAGACGACAGTGACAAGGTGCAGCTGCTAACACTGCATGCGTCCAAGGGCTTGGAGTTCCCGCATGTGTTTATTCTTGGGCTGGAAGAAGAGATCCTTCCCCACCGCTCCAGTATTGAAGAAGGTAATATCGAAGAAGAAAGGCGGCTGATGTATGTGGGAATCACCCGCGCCAAAGAAACGCTAACCCTGACCTATGCCGCCCAGCGCAGGCAGTATGGCGAAAAAATTGAAACCATTCCCAGTCGGTTCCTGGATGAGCTTCCAGAAGACGATATACGTTGGGAGGGCACGGGAGATCTTGACGTTGAAGCCAATCAGAAAAAGGGCAAGGCTACACTGAGCGCATTGCTTGGTGACTTAGGGCTGTAAAAGCTGCTTTAAACGCAAAAACCCCGCAAGCGCGGGGTTTTTGTCGACAAGTACGGTACGCTACTTGCTCTCAGCCACTATGTGTTCCAACGCAGCTTCAATTTCCTCATCCGAGCAGTTAGCACACCCGCCTTTAGCCGGCATGGCGTTAAAGCCATTAATCGCGTGATTGATTAGAGTGTCCATGCCTTGGTCGATACGCGGCGCCCAAGCACCGGCATCACCAATTACCGGTGCGCCTGCTGCGCCCGTGGTGTGACATGCCATGCATACGGAGTCGTACACTTCGCTGCCAGAGCGAGGGCCAGAGCTGGCCGTTTCTGAGGCTGCAGCCGCTTCACCACACTCATCACCCTGCAGGCACACTTCACCTACCGGCTGGATACGTGCGCGGATTTCATCTTCAACACTTGCCATAGCGGCACCGGCAGTAATGCCAAAACCGAGCAATACGACAGCCAGGACTCTCTTCATCTTCACAATGCACCTCGCATTTGAGCGTTATAATCTTTGGTTGCCGCATTATAGCGACTGAACTCCGGCAAAAAAACCGAATAGCAAAATCATAAATTGATTTCCACCATTTTTATTGCCATTT
>NZ_JBQDKB010000042.1:0-31518 GCF_052094685.1 Marinobacter sp. | reverse complement strand
GCTTATTGCTCGCGAATAGTGTTTTTGGAGGCTCGTCGTCCTTCGTACTAGGAACGTGCCTGCGCAAAACTAACAATAAGCAAGCAGGGAACACCATGCGACAGAAAACAAAGCTCTCAAAACTCTTCACTATTTCAGCAATAGCCAGTGGGTTGTTGCTAGCAGGCTGTGGCGACGACGGCAAAGATGGGAAGGACGGGGTGGATGGCAAAGATGGCGCTGACGGAAATGCCGGCCAGAGTGTCGTAGCCTCAACCACTTCCGGATTTACCATTCCTGAAAATGCCATCTTTGTTGCGCCTGATGCGGCTGATGGCGATGACATTACCGAAGCCCTTTCTCTTGCATTGTTTGAGGTTCCAGAGGATGCACTGGTAGTGCTACCGAAAGGGCGCTTTTTGGTGACTGAAGGCATTGTTGTGAACAGTGCTCGTGGGCTTACGATTACCGGTCACGGCATCAATGAAACTATCCTGGATTTCGGTACATCCAATGGCGACGACGCGTTTCGTTTCCAGGGCGGGAATGGCATTACCATCCGCGACCTAGGCGTTTACGAGGCGCCTAAGAACGGCATCAAAACGACCAACGTTAACGGTATTCACATAACGTACACCGCCACTGTGTGGGAAGGCGAGCTTGAAGCAGACAACGGCGCCTATGGCTTGTATCCGCTTAAGAGCCAGAACGTACTGATGGAGAACAACTACGCCTACGGCTCGGCGGACGCTGGGATTTACGTTGGCCAGTCAGAAAACATCGTGGTGCGTAACAATACCGCCAAGAATAACGTTGCCGGAATTGAAATCGAAAACTCCAGCATGGCCGATGTGTACAACAACATTGCGGTTGGTAACTCAGGCGGTATTTTGGTGTTCGATTTGCCTGGGCTGGTAAAAGCCTATGGCGGTAATGTGCGGATCTTTAACAACCAAGCTTATAACAACAATGCGGACAACGTTGGTGCCAACGTTGTAGGGCAGGTGCCGCCAGGTACCGGTGTTATAGCGCTCGCATCCAGTGACGTCGAAATTTATAACAATCAGATCACTGACAACGACACCACCGCTGTCGCAATTACCAGCTACTTCCTGATCAACGATGATGTGGCTAGCTATCCCGCCACCTTTGGCGCGACCATGGCGGATGGCTGGAGCCCGACGCTGAAAAACGTCTACCTGCATAACAACACCATTGCCCGGAATGGGAGCAACCCGCGTGGCGATCTGCTTGCACCTATCATTGGTGGTTATACGTCCGCTGGCAATAGTACAGGAATGCCGCAGACCTTCCCTGCCATTTTGTACGATGGTATTGGCGAACTGCTGTCGAATACCGGTGATTTGGGCGCATTTAACGGAATTGTAGGGCCAGAAGCCGCGGCTGACGGAGTGAACTATGATGCATACGGCCCCGGCGACCTGATTTGTGTGAACAGCAATATCAACGGGAATCCGGCGCCTGAGTATGACCAAGTCAATACTGGCCTGGTCTATCCGACTGATCCAGCGGCCGCGACGGTCGATGGCGATGGTAATCCTGTACCACAGCTGCTGATCGACCAGATGGTCAACAACACCTACCTCAACTGCGTCCAACCGCGCCTGGCGCCCGCAGTAGTGAACTTCAGAAACAATATCTATGGCTGTACCGGGGATGACTTGGCGGAAGCGGCCTGCTCGCTTTAATCAGATTTTCTGAGCTGTTATTTACAGTGTACTAGTCAATATCGGTGTGTCGTCGGGGCAGTGTGCCCCGGCGCTCATATCGCTGCACGAGAGCAATACTCATGAGAAACAAAAACAAAACGACAGCAGCAATTTTATCGGCGTCTCTTTTTCTGGCAGCGTGTGGCGGCGGGGGGGGTGATGGAGGCGACTCTGGTGGCGGCACACCTCCACCAGCGGGCAGCGCCCTGAATGCTGGCGCCGGTTCGCCGACGGGCGCAGAAGGCAACTGTAGCGCGACGACGTCTGGAGTCAACTGGGATGCTTTGATGACTGAGACATGCCCTAAGCTCTCTGATTACAATCTGTTTGCCGATGCCAGTGATCCGACAGCTGCCCCAACCGGCGGCGGTGTTCCCTATGACCTGTCTACCGCGTTGTTCTCGGATTACACCAGTAAGTACCGTTTCGTATTTGTGCCCGAAGGTAAAACGGTCGGCTATAACACTTCAGAGGCTCTAGATTTTCCGGTGGGGACCGTCATCACCAAGACGTTTGCACTGCCCGAAAATACTGCCCTGCGAGAGGGTGAAGAACTGGTCATTGAGACCCGACTGTTGATCCACCGCTCTGATGGGTGGGTTGCCTTCCCTTATTACTGGTCTTCCGATTCAGATGCGACCTTGGCCATTGCTGGCAAACGCCTTAGCGATCTCACTACCATTAATAATCAAGGTCAGGAAATTACGTTTGACTATGCGGTTCCCAAAGCCGCGGACTGCACCTCTTGTCACTCAGTGGTGCCCAACCTGGCAGACTCGGATGACGACCGTGAACAGATCTTCCTGCCTATTGGACCGAAAGCGCGTTATCTGAATAAAGACCATACTTATTCGGATGGAACGGTATACAACCAGCTTCAATACTGGGCTGAAGGCGAGTTGTTGACCGGCTTGCCGTTTGATCTCCAGAGTGTCGAACAGGCGCCGGTGTTCAACGATCAAACGTCTCTCGCCTCCCTCAACGACAACGAGTTGAATGCTGCTGCGCGAGCCTATCTGGATATCAACTGTGCCCATTGTCATCGCTCAGATCTGACGCTGCCGACAGATTACGCAGGGCCTGCTGGCAGTAGCGGTGTGCAGTTGGAATACAATAGAATTTATGCCGATTCTCCCGGCAAGTTTGGCGTGTGTAAGGAGGCTGCTGCGGGGGGCAAAGATGGTTATCCATTCGATGTAATCCCAGGCAATCCGGATGAGTCCTACTTGTTGTTCCGTATGACGACAGATGATAGCCGTCATAAGATGCCGGAACTTGCTCGCAACACTATGCACCAGGAAGGGACGGAGCTTATTCGTAGCTGGATCGATGCATTGCCTTCTGCAAGTTGTTCATCAGTGCCTTAGTGAGCTGTGAGGTATTTGGGTTCTGTTGGGCTGAAGGGGTCAGGTAATCTCGGTTTTTTGGCGAAATTCGGTGGGAGTGGACTGCTGAATTTCCCGGAATGCGCGGTTGAATGAGCTTAAAGATCTGTACCCGACGTCCAGTGCAATATTGAGGATCGGAGTGTCTGGTTCGGTAACCAGGCTCTTCGACGCCTCAGCAATCCGAAGCTGGTTAATGTAATCGTTGAAGTTACGATATCCCAGCTGTTTGTTAATCAATGCTCGGGTGCGGTACTCCGGCAGGTTGAGCTTTTCGGCCAGCATCTTCAGCGTTAGATGTTCTGTTCGGTAGTATCCAGCAGCCATCAGGTTGGCAAGCCTGTCTGCGTGCTCTTTTTGAAAATCGACATGGGGGAGGGGAGGGGGCGTCGATTGTTCTTGTTGTTTTATATCGGAAAGCGGAGCCAGGCCACTTTTAAACGATAGCTCGCCGAACCTGCCCTGCAAAAGAAAGGTAGTGACTGCCACACCAGCAATGGAAACCACCAATGCCCGGTTGATTGCATAGGCGATGTTGAGATTGAACGCCAAAGCCACCAATAGCACGGCGGTGCCCGCGACAAACAGCACCAGCGCCCGTAGCTTTCGGCGGGGTTCTACAAGGTCGGTCGGCCAATCTGCAAGAACAATCCAGAAACCGTTGGCAATAATAAGAAGCTCAAATACTTCGCCCAGCTCCCAGCCAAAAAACCGTGCCAGCCCGCTGGCGTTGTGATGGCTGTAAAAAACACGGGCGATCCAGGGGGCGAGTACGCTGTAGAGCGCCATAACGCTCCAGATAGATACAAGGTTCAGGCGATGGCGAAAGGTGGCCTGACAGAGCAACCAGAATAAGGCTGGAAGCATGACTTCTAGGTTTAGTGTGAGCCACTGCCAAGGCGTTGGCGTGAGTGGGTGAAGCAAAAAACCGCAGGAGGCAATAAGGAATACAGCAAATACGCGCGCGGCAGATGAGCGGCGCAGTTCGCGGGTTGTTGCGATCAGAAGAATCACCAGGCAAGCCAGGCCAAAACCGGTCAGGATCATCATGAACTGAATACTCGACGCTATTATTGTTATATGCGTTAAACGGCTTCAAACATGTCACTCGAGCGTGCCCATGTCAATTGCGGTCGGAGGCGCAAGCGCCTCCGTCGAGGTTATGCACCCATCAGTAGCGGTGTAAGAAATAGGCCCTCACCAATCAATACGACAAACAGTATCAGCGCTAGAAAGAAGGGTTTGAAACCCAGGCTGCGCAGTTTGTCGATCCGGGTTTCGTAACCCAGTGCTGCCATAGCCATCGCAAGGGCAATTTGGCCTGCCAGAATTAGGCTTTCATGAGCCATTGCCGGCAGTGTAATAACGCTGTTTACAACGACCATAGCCACGAACCCAAAGGCGAACCAGGGGATCGTTATGCGACTACCATCTGCTTGTGCTGGCTGCTCGGTTTTGTCACGCCTTACCCACCATTGACCAACAATCAGTAAAAACGGAACCAGCAGCATAACCCGCACAAGTTTGACGATCACAGCGTTGGCCAGCGCATCGGCGCCGATAGCCTCGCCTGCGGCGACTACCTGTGCTACTTCGTGCACCGTGGCACCTATGTACACGCCATACAGGCTTTCGTCCCAGCCAAGAACAGAATACAACGCGGGGTATACAAACATTGCCAGGCTACCAAACAGCACAACAGTGGCGACGGCCATAGACGTTGCTGCGGGCTTGGGACGTATGGTTGTTTCCGTCGCAAGAATGGCCGCAGCGCCGCAAATGGCGCTACCGGCGCTGGTCAGCAGGGCGGTCTCGGCATCTAGTTTGAATACACGGGTGCCTAGTTGGTAGCCAAGCACGAGTATTGTACTCATCACCATGATATCCAGCGCAACGACGCCTAGGCCCAGAGCCAGGATTTGGCCGAAAGTGATGGAGAAACCAAACAGAACAATGCCTCCGCGCAGCAACCAGCGTGTGGCAAATTTCAATCCAGGCGCCAGGCCCTCGGCTTTACGAGCCCAAGGCAGGTTTCCTGCAAACATTCCCAGCAGCAGTGCGAAGACCAGCGGGCTGATTCCGCTTTGCTGGATAACAGGGATGTCTGCGAGGGTAAATCCGCCGACGGTAAGCGCAGTGCATACTCCTAACCCTTTCCACATGATGACTTGCTCCATGTAAATCGCTATATGAATAGAATGCTCTGGAATAAATAATCTGTGAAATGGGTAAACTGTATAAAACAATCCCGATAAATCGATTAGTAGGTAGTAACAAGGTAGGTTTGAACGGATCCAGCGGTCGGCTAAGCTGTACGTTGTTTCCAGAGTGGACCGGCACCAGGCATATAAATGTAGGCGGGCAGGTATGACACATGATTTGAAAGGCCTGTCACCGGCCTACTTCGGTATGGTGATGGCCACCGGTATCATCTCTTTGACGGCGCACTTTCTGGGCTTTGATCTGGTGGCGCACAGCCTGTTTTATCTGAACCTGTGTTTCTATGGCGTTTTATGGATCGCCACGATTGCGCGCTTTTTGATTTATCGTCGGGAATTTCTGCTCGATGTTATAGATCACCTTCGTGGCCCCGGCTTTTTCACCCTGCCCGCCGGCTCTAGCGTGCTTGGCAGTCAGTTTATTACGTTGACGGATTTCACTTTGGCCGGTCGTGTGCTCTGGGTGTTTGCAATTATTCTCTGGCTGGGGCTGATCTACACCATATTTACGGCGTTCACGGTTAAAGAGGAAAAGCCGACGCTAGATAAGGGTATTACCGGCGGGTGGCTGCTGGCGGTGGTCGCAACTCAGTCCATTGCGGTGCTCAGCGCATTAATCGCGGTGGATATGCCACAGCCCTACAAGCTTGGCGTTAACTTTCTCGCGTTATCCATGTGGCTATGGGGCGGTATGTTGTACATCTGGATGATGTCGCTGATCTTCTACCGCTATACGTTTTTCAAATTCTCTCCCGGTGATCTTGCGCCTCCGTATTGGATCAACATGGGCGCCATGGCGATTTCAACACTGGCGGGCTCGCTGTTGATTGTTAACGTGAAAGACGCGCCTTTTTTGGATTCCTTGCTGCCTTTTCTAAAAGGCTTTTCTGTTTTCTATTGGGCGACGGGAACCTGGTGGATACCCATGCTGCTTATCCTTGGCATATGGCGGCACGTGTACAAGAAGTTCCCGCTGGAATACGACCCTTTGTACTGGGGTGCGGTCTTTCCTTTGGGGATGTACGCTGCCAGTACCCATGAGATGGCGGGTGCGCTGGGGTTTCACTTCCTCGACTTTATACCCATCAGTTTTTTCTACGTTGCTCTGCTCGCCTGGTCGGTGACCTTTTTTGGGCTTTTGCGGTCGCTTAGGCCGGCAAAGTTGTAACGCTAGTGTCTGGCAAGAGTTGCGGCGTGTCGTCAGGCATCTGTTTTTGCATGCGCAGGCTGTTGAGCAGAACACACAAGCTGCTAAGCGACATGGCGATGGCGGCAATAACAGGCTGCACCCAACCGATAACCGCGAGCGGGACAACTAAGGCGTTATAGCCTACGGCCCAGAACAGGTTCTGGCGCATGAGTTTGCGGGCTCGCTGGGCCAGCAGCAGGGTGTCCGGCACTTTGGCAATGCTTTCAGTGAGATAAACCGCGGCTGCTGCACCTGTGGCGGAGGCCGCATTGCCAACGGCAATGCCAAGTCTGGCGCCTGCCAGCGCTAAGCCATCGTTCAGGCCATCACCCACAAACACGGCGTTGGTCTGTTTTTCCAGGTTTTCCATAAAGCTGTGCTTCTGCTCAGGGGAATAGCTGGAAAGCACGTGTTTTGCGGGTATGCCAAGACGTTCGGCTAATTCTAAGCAGGCGTTTCGAGTATCGCCGCTGAGCAGGTAAATGGCGTGGCCCTGGCGTGCCAGTCGCCGAATGGTAGGGGCGGCTTCTGGCCTGAGGGTTTCTTGAAAACCGATCTTCCCGGCATAGCGCCCGTTGCAGGCTATGTGGATGTTCATCCCGCTATCTTCGGTGGCTGGCACCTCGATGCCTTGTTCCCGAAGCCAGCTTGCTTGCCCAGCTAATGCGGTGTCCCCTCCGTTGATCCAGCGTGTGCCTGCGCCTGCGATGCTTTCCCGGGTGCCGCCGGGTGTATTCGCGGGTGAGGGTGCGGCAGCTGTTCTAAGTCCCCTGGCCACAGGATGCTGGGACTCGCTGAGAATTATCTGCGCCAACTGCAGCAGTGTTTTTTCGGTCCATTGCTCGGCTGGCGCAATACTATCGACGCTTGGTTCGCCCGTGGTCAGAGTGCCTGTTTTGTCGAAGACAATCGCGCCAACCTCTGCGGCAGCTTCCAGCGCCGCAGGATCTCGTAATACGATGCCACGGTTGACCATGTGGGCGTGGCCCATGGTGATGACTAACGGAATGGCCAAGCTCAAGGCGCATGGGCAACTAATGATCATAACTGCCAACCCGCGAGCTGCTGCTTCTGGGGCGGGTACCCCCTGAACAAGAGCCAACATCACGGCCACAACGGCGGCGATCAAAATAATAGGTAGCAAAATACGGGCAATGCGGTCTGTTAACCGCTGCAACGTGGTTTTTCGGCTAAGCAGGGCGCTGATGGATCGGGATAAGCGGTCAATGCGGCGCTGGCCAATGCCTGCAGTTACCGACAGTTCAAGCTCGCCTTCCACCAGCTGGCAACCTGCCAGCATTTCCGCACCCGGCCCCAGGGCTTGTGGCAGATGTTCTCCCGTCAGCATCGACAGATCCGCCTGGCCATACCCTTGGATAATCTGGCCATCCAGAGCCAGCTGCTCACCTGCCTTTAGAACAATGCATTCACCGGTTTCAACATCGCTGGCTGGGCGGGCCTCGTAATGGCCGCTGGAGGTTTTTAAGGTAACCTGCGCTGGTACATCTTGAAGGTAGCGTCGAATAATTTCTGAGGCGCGCCGGCGTACGCTGGTGTCTAGCAGTCGGGCGATCAGTTGGAAGGTGATCAACATAACCGCCGCGTCGAAATACACGTGGTGATTGCCGGCGGCGAGTTGCCAGGCCGAGATGATGCAGGCGGCAAATACCGCAATAAAAATCAGGCTGTCGAGGCCGGGAGCACCGGCAATCAGCGTGCGCCACCCGACTCGATAGAAATGCGAGCCGGAATAGAGCACTACTGGTACCGCGAATAGCCCACTGGCCAAAGCGAGCGGCCAGAGTACCTCCGGTTCTACTACCCCGAGCGGCGCCAAATAGGTCAGCAGAGCCGGCATCATGCTCCACATGCCAAAGACCACCGCAACCGCCAGTCGTCTTTGCAGATGCTTGCGCACGGATTCTGCCTGAAATTTGCTTCGCTCAGCGTCAACCGACCCGTGCAGGCGATACCCCAAGCGGGCAACGGCCTTTTGGAGGCTGGCAAGCGGCGGCTTTTCTTTATCCCAGCAAACGAGAGCCACATCGGCTGCAAAATTAACGGCGGCGTCACTGACCCCGGGTTGCTTCTTCAGTAGAGCTTCAACGGCGATAGCACAGCTGCCACAGCGCATCCCCTCAATCATCAGGATGTCCTGATGCTCGGGCTCCTGCGCTGTATTTGTGTTGCTGTCGGGCATCTTAGTGCTCCCCGAAAACCTCCGTCAGCTCTTCTGCAGACCAGCTGCCACGGTCACCGAAACGCTCTTTGTGTTTGGCTACGGTGTCTGGGCTGACTTCGCCTGCATCATTACCCCATTCATTCCGGGCATAGCTTAGCACGGCCGCTATTTCTGCGTCCGAAAGTTGGCCGCCAAGTGGCGGCATCATGCCCTGGAACGTATTGCCGGCAACCTCAATTTCACCCTGCAGACCGTCATGGACGATCGCGACAGGGATATTGGGGTCAGCTTGCAGCCATTTACTTCCCGCTAACGGTGGGAACGCGCCGGGAATGCCTTGGCCAGTCGCCTGGTGACAGGAGCTACAATGGGCGCTAAAGAGGGCTTCACCATCTACGTCTGCGCTTGCTGTGCTGCTAGAACCTACCCCCGAATCCTCTGTGGCCGCAGTGTCTGACGTATCCCCAGTGTCCGCGGTTTCTGCAGTGTCTGAACCCTCTGGGCTTGTCGCGCCTGGCTCACCTGACTCGTCAGCGTTTGACGCCTCCTCGGCAGATGTGTCGACGCTTTCTGAAGCGTCAGTGCTGCTTGAGTTTGCAACTTCTGCCGGCTTGGATTGCTGATGCTCAGCTGCAACGGGTGTGCGGCTATCGCCACCCTGCAAAGGCTTGCCGATCTGCCAGGCGTAGTAGCCCACGCCCCAAACAATAAGGATGGCTATCCAGGCGAAGACAATCTTTGGAGCGGCGCGAGTGCCTTCTTCCGGTTCGGGCGCTTCGCGAAACTGAGCGCGCTGATCATGTTCGTTCATGGCGCACGTTACTCCTTGGGTTCATCGGATTTCGGCAAAGTAGGTGCCGGATAAGTATGGTCAAGCGCGAGTATATACTCGGCGAGCGCAAGCGCATCTTCAGTGGCAACAATCTGCCCGGATTCAGGGGCATAAGGCCCTGGCAGGTATACCACTTTGTCACCTTCTGCCGGCTCGTCTACATGGCGAAACAGGAACGGGTAAGACGGCATAATGCTGTCTTTGTGAACTGTTCTTGGGTTGTAAAGGTGCAGCAGTTGCCAGTCGATGCTGGGCAGCCGTGCGCCTACGTTGAACAGATCAGGGCCGGTACGCATGGTGCCCAGCAAGTGCGGCTGATCGTTGGCGTAGTCGCCGGGTACGGAAGGGCGGCCCCAGCCCCGGTCTCTGTCACCCGGCGCAAAACTTGGGTCACGGGGTTGCTGGCTATGGCAGTAAACGCAACCGTTGGCTATATATAGCTGCCGGCCGCGCTGCTGCGTTTCAGTGTATGGCTTAAGATCGGGTGGAATCTGTTCTGCCGACATTTGCAGATACGGCATAACCACCAGCGTAAGCGTGGCCAATAACAGAATAAGGGCTGCACCGACCATAATTGCGAGAGCACGTTTCATTGAGTGGGCTCCTTAACAGCAGGACGGAAGAGGGTTGGTTGCTCATTGCTGGCTCCGCGGTGCGTCAACATCGCAACAAAATGGATCGCAAACACTATGTGCCCCAGCGTCATCAGAGCGCCGCCTACGGTGCGGGCCTGAAGCCCCGGAATGGTCATGCGAACAATATCCATGAAGGGCATTGCGGCATCGAGCAAGGCCAAGCCCTGCTTCCAGCCAGTAATCGTCAGCGACAGGAAGTAAATCAATATGCCTATGCTCACCAACCAAAAGTGAAGGCTGATCATCCTGCGCCATGGCCATTCCCAATTGGTGAGGCGGGGCATAATGAAGTACACGGCACCAAACAGAATGAAACTCAGGAACGCATACATACCAAGGTGGGCGTGGGCCACGGTGTAGTGGGTAAAGTGGGTGACTACGTTAACGCTGCGAAGCGCTTCCATAGAGCCCTGGAGCGAAGACGCCGTGTACATGAGTGCGCCGATCCACACAAAACGAAGGGTGGGCGAGTCTTTCAGACGCTTGAAATTACCCATCATGGTGCCGTGATGGTTAATGGCGACGGTAATCACCGGAATCGACATCATCACACTGTGGACAATCGACAGGGTAACCAGCCATGTTGGTATGGGGCCGCCAATCAAATGGTGAATGCCAACCTGGCTATAGAACAGTGCCAGAGACCAAAAGCCAATCAGTGACAGCTGGTAGGAGATAATCGGCCGGCCGAGAATCTTCGGGATCATGTAGTAGGCGATGCCAATGCCAATGGGGGTTACCCACAGCCCAAGAACGTTGTGGGCGAACCACCAGTTAACCGTGGCGCCAGATGCGCCGGGAAAGGTAAAGGGCAGGTTGGCAATCAGGAACAGAATCGGAAACCACACCAGTGCAGCCATCAAATACCAGCTGGTCACATAAAGGTGTTCTACCTGACGGTTGGCGGCGGTCAGTAGCAAGGGAATGGCGCATAGAGCACCACCGAAGACAAACGTAATGTCTATCTGCCACGGGAATTCGAGCCACTCTTGACCGTCGGAATAGCCCAGCGTAATGGCAACCAGCCCCATTACCAGGCCGATATTCCAGATAACCGCCCCAAGCACGGCATATTTCCCACCGGCAAGAGCGGTTTTGAACAGCCGGGGAATCAAAAATAGCGCCGCACCTATGCCAGCCATGGAGGCCCAGCCGTAAGTGACCGCGTTCAGGTGCACTGGGCGCACCCGGCCGAAGGTTAGAAACTCGCTGGATACCAGAAACTCAGGGAGGTGCATTTTCAAAGAGGTGATCAGCCCGAAAAATGAACCTAAAAGCAGCCAGAAAACAGCCGAACTCAGCCAGGTTAGCACCGCTGTTTTGGACGACTGATCTGCTGTCCAGCGAGCTTTGATGGCACTTGCTTGTGCTGTGGTATCACCTGTAAAAGCCGGCTTGTCCGCCAGCGCTGGATCCTCACTGTGGCCTTCTTCCCCGGGGGAGAAGATGGTGCGTGCGGCTGACTGGCCATGGCTGAACTGATTATTGGCAATAGACCAAATCAGCAGCAACAGACCCACCGTCGAAAGCACGAAGGTAATGATCAAGAGAATGGCAATGGTAGGTGTCATGGGCCGCCCTATTTGATTCACTGTAAATACATCTTAGTAGAGGGAACCATTTAGGTAAAAATGATTGCAGGCTTTAAGGCTGTATTTACATGTTTTGAGGAGATAGCGAAGAGTTGCAATACAGTAACGCGACTGAGAGGGTGGGGCGATGGTGGTGCTTGTTCTAAATCAAGTAATGATGGCTGAAGCGCCTTCGGGCTTTTCACCGGTGGTATGGCAAAAGCCCGAGACAGTGGCGTAAAGATGAAGGTATTAATAGGTCATCCCGCCGGCTGGTCACTCGGCGCAAGCTGCCTGTTTGGGTGAAAAGCTAAGCTGTGTCTTTGTGCATCCCGTGTTTACGCAGGGCCTTGCCGATCAGGCGTAGCATAACTGCGTTAAACGGCCCAGGAAGGTAACGTGCCCCAAAGGCCGTCAGCTTGCCGGATAAACCAGGAATAATCTGCCAGCGCCCGGCATCCAGGCCTGCAACAATTTGGTCACAGGCGCTGTTTGCTTCCAGAGAACCGGCCAGTGCTTTCAGCTCAAGAGACACTGGGTTGGCATCCGTACGTTCCTTTTCCACCATCGGCGTTTTGACTTCTGGTGGGCAGACGCAGCTGATGTGAATGCCTTGGGGTTCGTATTCATAACGCAGGGTAGTGGCCAGGCCTACCACGCCGAATTTGGATGCACCGTAGGCCGCATACGCGTAGTTACTGGTAAGGCCGGCAATGGATGCCACCAACGCCAGTCGACTGCCAGGCTGCATGGTTGGCAACACGGCCTTAGCAAAGTGATAGCTGCCATTGAGGTTGATATCAACAACCCGACGAAACTCACTGGGCTCCATATCCGCAAACGCTTTATTGATCACCACCCCGGCGGAGTTGATCGCAAGATCCGGGGTGCCAAAGGCATCTACAGCTGCCAGAACGGATGCTTGGGTTTGCTCAAAATCCGTAATATCTGCAGAGAGGAACTGCCAGGCCGTTTGCCCAACGCTGGCAGTCACATCTAGCAGGCCATGGCTTTCATGAGACATAGTGAGATCGAGCACGGACACCTGGCAGCCTCGTTTGAGATACCTCAGCGCCATGCCTAAGCCTAAGCCACTGCCGCCGCCAGTAATCATCACGTGGTTGTAGGTTTTCATCGCACGAATCTCCGGGACTGATGAGTCGGTTTTTACTGCTGAATGATGCTACTGAAACCCGCTGTGCAGTAGTTGATTATATGCGCCAAATGCTTGATGAAGCGTGACGCATATTGGGCCCTTTTCCTCAATCTGTTTCTGTCGAAATATCCCTTCCGCTTCTATACTCGTTGATACGCCCAACAACAATACAACATGGAAGGGATTGTTATGCGTAATAGTCAAACAGCGCGGTTTGGCCTGGCTGCAGGCTTGATAACGTTACTACTCAGCGGCTGCTTCGGTGGTTCCAATAGCCAGCCAGAACTCGATCTCACCAGCCTGTCTAGCGCTCCGGATCAGGTCAGTGGTGATACTGTTCTGATTGGCCTTGAAGGCAAGAGAACTACGGTTTCAGCAGAAAGGAATAACCTGGAATTCTGGCTTAATGACGCCAAAATCAGCCCCCTGGTACGAGAGGGACGCAATGGCCCGGAAATTCTTGTGGCAGGGCTTTTGGAGGGTGAAAACCGGTTAGAGCTTCATCATGTTGACTATGGGCCACTAAGTGACCTTACGTTGAAGGCTTACCCAGTAACCGGGCCAATCTTCTCTGGGCCGCATCAGTATCCATTCGTTTGCAGCGTAACCGAGGAGCTGGGCAAGCAACCCCTGGTAGACACCGAGGGTGATACCGGCTTTCCGGTTCTGGATGCTGGCGGCAACCAGATTGGGCTGAGTAAAGACTGCTCTATCGAACCTTATGTGGAGTTTGTCTACCGTACCACCGAAGGTGACTGGGCAGCCCTGCCTGGCGATAGTTCGCGGCCCGAAGATCTGGCTTCAACGGAGCTTAGCGACGGTAGTGTCGTCGATTTCATTGTGCGCCAGGAAAGAGGCACCATTAATCGCTTCATCTACAGTTTTGCCACCCTCGCGCAGCTAGGGGATGGGCCTGATGAGACATCGGCTGCTAACTGGAACGGTCGCTTGCTGTTCCACTTTCAGGGCGGCGTTGCCATCGGGCATGCACAGGGAAGTGTCAGCGACAGTCGTGCACTACAGCCAGAGACCCTTGGGAAGGGTTACGCCGTTATTTATTCTACCGGCACCAAGACCGATACCCACTATAACCTTCAGGTAGGGGGTGAAACCGCCCTCATGGTGAAGGAACACTTCATCAAGCGCTTTGGCGTGCCCGAGTATACCGTGGCCATTGGCGGCTCCGGAGGCGGCATTCAGCAGTATGTTTACTCCCAGAATCATCCAGACCTGCTGGACGCGGGTGTGCCCCAGTACTCGTATCCGGACATGGTGACCCAGGTCATTCACGTCGGAGACTGTGAACTGCTGGAGTACTACATGGACGCCACCGACAGAAATAACGACAAATGGAAAACAACCAGTAACCGTAGTTGGCTGGTGGGTATGAATGCGACCGATGCCTATTCGGATCCGCTTGCCCCGGCGAAAACCATGTTGGGGTTCAGTACGGCCCCGGGAATGACCGAGTGCATTCCCGCATGGCGAGGCTTGGCTCCATTGGTGATGAACCCATTTTTCGGGGGTGCTGATAATCAGGAATTGATGCAGCCGGAGGGTGTAATGAATGCCGTGCAATGGACGCACTACGACGACCTGAGGAACATCTACGGTGTCGATGACAACGGCAACCCTCGCACTCTGTATGACAACGTGGGTGTGCAATACGGACTGGAAGCGTTGCGCGACGGCAATATTACCCGAGACGAGTTTTTGCACCTGAATGCCCAGATTGGCGGCTGGAAACAGCCCTCCGAGATGGTGCAGGAGGGTTTTCCGTTCACTGGCTCATTTGAAGATGTTCAGGCCGACCCTAGAAAATTCGATCCCTGGAGTGCCCGCAACATGAATTTGAGCCCGGATGGTATACAGCCTGCGCCGCGCACAGAAGGCGATTTGAAAGCGATTCAGGCTGCTTATGAGTCTGGTATGGTCTTTGACGGCCAGCTCAACATGCCCGTTATAGACTGGCGACACTATCTGGAGGAGGTGCTGGATATGCACAACAGTCACCAATCCTTCTCTGTTCGCCAGCGCATCATTAACAAAATGGGCAATGCCGACAACCAGGTTATCTGGTTTACCGATACTCGCCCGACTGGCATCTCAGGTTCTGACGAGCCAGAGCCGCTGGAGAAATCAAACCCCACCTGGGCCGCGCTGGACGTGTTGCATGAGTGGTTGATGAACATTCGTGCGAATCCCGACCAGAGTATTGCGGACAACAAACCTTCAAGTGCCGTGGATACTTGCTATGCAACCTACGGTGCCGTGATCGCTGCGGGGGATGACGTCTGGAACGGTATTCTCGACGACCAGCCTGATGGCGCCTGTACCGAAAAGTTCGAGACATACACCACCTCGCGCATGGTGGCTGGCGGGCCGATTGAAGGCAGTGTTTTCAAGTGCAGTTTGAAGCCCGTCGCAAGGGCGCTGGAAGACGGCACTTACGCCAGTGTCTCGTTTACAGCCGACGACGAGGCACGGTTGGATGAAATATTCCCTAACGGTGTTTGTGACTACAACCGCCCCGATCAGGGTCGCCCGTAAGGCGCCCTGTTTTCATGGTGTTTAGGCAGATTCTTCTGCGATAGCGGGATTGTTGTTGGCTGTATTTTCGTCTGCGAGACCGCCAAAACGACGATAAAAGCCTTGGCTTGGCCCCGGCAGAGGGCCTGAAGCGTTTTCTAAAACGTTTGCCAAGTGCTCATCAGAGCGGCTGTATATGGCTCGGTAGAGATTGCGGCACAGCTGCTTGGCGCTGCGTCCTTCCCAGTCGCCGGGCAGGAGCTCATCTGGCAGCAGGGGATCGCGCAGCAGTATCTTGCGGTATTCGTGAATCAGCAAAATGCGGACGGTTACGCAGTCTTCCGGGCTTAAATTGTCGTTGGTGCTGAGCTCCCGCCACAGCGGACGGAACTTTTCCAGAAAGCGCTTATAGCGAAAGCCTAACTCGTCCAGGTTCCAGCTTTCTTTCACTTGCCTGCGCAAAGCTCGTGGGCTTCTTTGTTCCAGCGGCTGGGTCTGCATCACAATGGTGTCTTCCAACGCGCCCCATTCCTGCAGTAACGGCACCAGCTCGTGGCGTGTAAAACGCGGGTGCTCCATGACGCCTGCGGCCATGCTGCCGAAGCTCAGCCATTTTAGCTCCTCACGCACTCTGGCCCGGGTTTCGGCTTCCAGCTGGTTGAGAAAAACCAAACACCAACTGCCGTTCCAGTCGTCTGTGCCGAGTGTATAAACATGCTCAAATGCTTGCTGAAATCGTCTTAGGCCCGCGCCGGTTACACTGTAATAGCTGCACCGGCCCACTTTCTCAGTTTGTAGCCAACTGTCCTGAACCAGTCTGTAAACCGAGGTGCGCACGAGCCGCTCGCTTACCCCCATGGGCGTCAGCAGCTTCATAAGGCTGCCCAGCCAAACGTTACCGCCGCGCGGGTGAACGATGTCGCCGTAGGTTGTAATGATCAGAGACCCTGCCCTTAAAGGACGTTTTTTCTGGAAGTCTTTGACCAGACTCTCGAGCTGTTGTTTTGCAGACATGAATTTCTTATCTCTTCAGGGCTTTCCGTCAAACTGTTCGTGGCGGAATATACCAGATGCCCACAATGAAGTGCCAAAACGGCACAGATGTACTAAGACATTGGTATAGATTGTTTTAAAAGTTGTGCATCTGAATGCACTCCTCAGTTGACACTGATGTAGTGATACAATATTTTCCATTGATATCCGTCAACGGTATCGTATTATTAGAGTGGCGGATAGCCAGTAATGGTGACGACAGAGTAATTTCTGCCGCGCGGTGCTGAATGCAGAGTGTTGTAAAGGGGGATGTGATACGAAAAGTTTCAGCCTTTGCAGAAAAGTTCGTTCTGTTTTTCGAAAATTCTAGGGCACATAAAACCAAAACGCCCTGACCACACTTGGGAGAACAACAACAATGTTCAATAAAATCACGCGTCGTGCCAGTAAGTTTGCGGCCGTTGCAGCGGCTGGTCTGTTGGCAATGAGCGTTCAGGCAGCTGATCCTATACGTATTGGTTCCTTTCTAGCAGTTACCGGCCCCGCCTCTTTTCTGGGCGATCCGGAGCTGAAGACGTTAGAAATGTATGTTGAAAAAATTAACGAAGAAGGCGGTGTCCTAGGCCGTCAACTCGAACTTATTCATTACGATGACGCAGGCAACGCCTCCAAGGCTCGTAATTTTGCAAGCCGGCTGATCCGTTCAGATCGGGTAGATATTATCGTAGGCGGCAGCACCACAGGCGCCACCATGGCCGCTGTGCCGATGATTGAGCAGGCGAAGATTCCCTTCATTTCTCTGGCGGGCGCTGTCGTTATTACCACTCCGGTCAAAAAGTGGGTTTTCAAAACCCCGCAATCTGACCGCATGGCGGCCGAGCGCATTCTTAACGACATGAAATCGCGCGGATTGACCAAAATTGGTCTGATCTCCGGCACCGGCGGCTTCGGTAGCTCCGGACGCGAGCAAACCCTTGCTGTGGCCAAAGAGATGGGTGGCATCGAGATTGTTGCTGATGAAACCTATGGCGGCTCAGACACCGACATGACGGCACAGCTGACCAATGTTCGCGGTGCCGACGGTGTGCAGGCTATTCTTAACTTCGGCTTTGGCCAGGGCCCGGCGATTGTTACCCGTAACTATGCGCAGCTAGGCATTGAGCTTCCTTTCTACCAGTCTCATGGTGTTGCCTCTGACGGCTTTCTTGACCTGGCCGGCAGCAGTGCAGAAGGCCTGAGATTGCCTGCGTCACCGCTGTTGGTACCAGATTCACTGCCAGGCTCTGATCCGCAGAAGCCTATTGTTGAGGCATACAAGAGCGAATATGAGGCTCGGTGGGATGCCAAGGTATCTACCTTTGGTGCCTATGCCTATGACGGCCTGAATCTGGCGGTTGAAGCTATCAAAAAGGCTGGAAGCACAGATAAAGAAGCTGTGCGCGATGCCCTTGAGAGCATTCAAGGACATGTGGGTGTTACCGGTACGTTCAACATGTCGGCCGACGATCACAACGGTCTTAGCGCCGATTCCTTCCGCATCCTGGAAGTTCAGGATGGTGGCTGGAAGCTGATTAACTAAGCCATTCCCATCGGTACCATAGGCTTACAGTCGCCCTCAGGGGTGGCTGTAAGCCGCTGCGCGAGCGGACCCGATTATGTTCTCTGAATTTCTGCAGTATCTGTTTACTGGTATCACTATTGGTGCCACTTACGCCCTTATTGCCTTGGGCTTTACCCTGATTTACAACGCCAGCCATGTGATCAACTTTGCCCAGGGTGAATTCCTGATGATTGGCGGTATGGCGACCGTATCTTTGACCGCCATGGGTGTGCCCATGCTGCTCGCGGTTGTGCTTGCTGTCGTTTTGGCCGGTTTGTTAGGTATTGCTCTTCAGCGCCTTGCCATTGCACCCGCTAAAGACGCCGATGTGGTTACGCTGATTATTATCACCATTGGTGCGTCTATTTTTATTCGTGGCCTGGCCCAGCTGGTTTGGGGCAAGGAATACCACGTTATGCCTAACTTCAGCAGCGACGAGCCGATTCAAATTTTTGGCGCCGTGCTGAACAGTCAGAGTCTTTGGGTGCTGGGTGTTGGCGCGGTCCTTGTCGCCGTGCTGGTGTACTTCTTTACCCGCACGCTGACGGGCAAGGCCATTCTTGCTACCTCTATGAACAAAGACGCCGCTCGCCTGGTGGGTATTCGTACCCAGGTGGTGTTGATGCTGGCGTTTATGGTGTCTGCCCTGTTGGGTTCCATAGCCGGCATTGTGGTGGCGCCGATTACCTTCACCTCGTACGACATAGGCATCATTCTTGGGCTGAAAGGTTTTGTGGCAGCCGCCATTGGTGGTTTGGGTAGCGGCATGGGTGCCGTTGTTGGTGGCTTGGCACTGGGTGTGGTTGAGGCCATGGCTGCTGGTTACTTGTCGTCTGACTACAAAGACGCAGTGGCCTTCTCGATGATTCTGCTGGTGCTGTTCTTTATGCCCCGGGGCCTATTTGGCGCCAAAGTTGTGGAGCGGGTGTGATGATGGCTCGACTTTCGCAATTTCGTCTCAGAGGCTTGGTGTTCCTGGCCGTTGTGGCGTTTTCTCTGCCCCTGTTTCTCACTAATCCATTCCATTACGGCCTGGCGACTCAAATCGCGTTGATTGCCGGTGCGGTGGTTGGTCTCAACCTGCTGGTGGGCTTTGCTGGCCAAATTAGCTTGGGCCATGCGGGCTTTTTTGGGCTAGGTGCTTATTTCAGCGCCATCATGACCAGCACCTATGGCTGGTCTGCCATTCCTGCCCTGGTGGTCGGCGCCGTGGTGGTGGCCATAATCGCGTGGGTTGTTGGGCGTCCGATTCTGCGCCTGAAAGGCCACTATCTTTCCATGGCCACTCTGGCTGTGGGCTTCATTATAGCCATTATTCTGAACAACGAGCGGGCAATAACAGGCGGGCCAGACGGCATGCCGGTGCCCCCGTTTGATGTGTTTGGGTGGGAGCTCAGTGCCTTTGGCCAGTACTCGCTGTTCGGTATGGATATCAGCGGTGACCTTGCTTGGTATCTGTTCGCAGTAGTGGTGCTTCTGGTCGCTGTGTGGTTGGCTCAAAACCTGATTGATTCGCCTATCGGACGCGCTTTGCGCTCGGTGCACGGATCAGAAGTGGCTGCCAGCGTGGTGGGTGTGAACACCACAAAGTACAAAAGCTTGGTCTTTGTGATCTCTGCGGTATACGCCAGCGTGATGGGCGCGCTTTATGGCCACTTTCAAGGCTTTATTACGCCATCTGTGGCTAGCTTCGATTTTTCCATTTTGCTGATCACCATGGTGGTGCTTGGCGGTATGGGTTCAACCATCGGCGTGATCATTGGCGCTGTGGTGTTGGAACTGTTGCCGCAGGTGCTGGCGGATTTTCAGGAGATGGAAATGGTGCTGTTTGGCTTGATCCTGATGCTGACGATGATTTTTATGCCCAAAGGCCTGCTACCCACGGCGGCCAATTTCCTGACTAAACGACGCTCCAAGTCTGCCGGAGGTGACGCATGACCGCTCTGGTGGAAGTTAACAACCTGTCCAAAGCTTTTGGTGGCGTGCACGCCGTTGAAGGTGTGAGCTTTTCCGTGGATGCCGGCCAGGTGTACTCGGTAATAGGGCCAAACGGCGCGGGTAAAACCACGCTGTTTAACCTGATTACCGGTTTGTACACGCCGACCAGCGGCGAAGTGAAGCTGAATGGCGAAAGCATCGCGAAGCTTGAGCCAAGCCAGTTGGCTGAGCGTGGTATGTGTCGCACGTTCCAGCAAATGCAGATTTGCATGAACATGACGGCTATTGAAAACGTGATGCTGGGCCGACACCTGACCCTGAAAAGCAATCTTCTGACCACGTTGTTCCGTTTGCCGGCGCTCACTCGAGGCGAAAAAGCTGCGCGGGAAAAATCCGCTGAGCTGATGAAGTTTGTCGGTTGTGGAGAGTACCTCGACACAGAAGCGTCGGCTATGTCTTACGGCGCTCTGAAACGGTTGGAAATTGCCCGGGCCCTGGCAGCAGAGCCGAAAGTCGTGTTGCTGGATGAGCCAGCCGCTGGCCTGAACGCGGTAGAAACAACTGCGCTGGAAGAGTTGATCCGCAAGATTGCAGAGCAGGGCATTACCGTGATGCTGGTTGAGCACGACATGAAGCTGGTGATGGGTATTTCCGACCGTTTGCTGGTGCTTAACTATGGGCGGGTACTGGCGGAAGGCACGCCCGCGCAGATTCGCGAAAATCCGGATGTCATCGCGGCCTATCTGGGCGGCTAAGCGGAGAAGGAATCAAGACAATGACCGAACAACCGACGACCGTTTCGCCTGAAGACAGCTACAGCTTGCAAGCCATCAGCACGATTGTTCAGGAACACCAGTCGCTGTGGCGCATACTGGATTTGCTGGATCAGCTTCAGTACGACATGAACATCAATGAACAACGGCCTGATGAAACTCTGTACAGCAACATCTTTGATTACATTCAGCACTTTGCCCGCAGGGTGCATAGCTCGCCTGAGGAAATTGTGTTGTACCGGTTGTTGGGGGAGAAATCTCCCGAAACCAAACCGTTGCTGGATAAACTCGCCCACGGTTATGTGATTGGCGACGAGAAAATCAACGAACTGCGTCATTTGCTGATGCTGTGTATGGAACGCTGGCCTGATGGCCGGGAAGAACTGAGTCATGCCTTGGCGCGGTTTACTGAAGCCTTGCGCAAGCACATCAAAAAAGAAGAAGGCGTGGTGATACCACGGGCCAGAAAAGTCCTGAGCGAAGACGACTGGCAGCTGATTATTGACTCCCGTGACCAAGCCAATGACCCGTTGTTTGGCGAGCGGGTGCGGGATGAATTCCGAGAGCTGCGTCATCGTATCGTAAGTTACACGCCGGAGCGCTTGGGTGGTTTAGGCCTGCGCCATGCGCCTCGAAGAAGCGCACAGAATGCCACAGAGGAAATGCTGGCGATAAAAGACCTGAAGACCTCTTATGGCCAGATTGAAGCCCTTCACGGCGTGGATATCCACATCAACAGCGGTGAAATCGTATCCTTGGTGGGCGCCAATGGGGCCGGCAAATCGACTCTACTGATGACCATCTCAGGTTTGCAGCCGACAGACAGCGGCAGCATTACTTTTGAGGGTAAGGATCTGCTGAAAATCAGCACCGACCAGCGCGTAGCCAGTGGCATAGTGCAGGTGCCTGAAGGCCGGCAGGTGTTTAAGGATCTGAGCGTTGAAGACAACCTGCTGCTAGGCGCCTACACCCGTGGGCGAAGCCCGGAAGTAGAAGACGACCTTGAGCGCATGTATGAGAAGTTCCCCATACTGCGCCAGAAACGCCGCAACCTGGCGGGGGAGCTGTCTGGCGGTCAGCAGCAGATGTTGGCCATGGGGCGTGCGTTAATGGCAAAGCCCAGGCTGTTACTGTTGGATGAACCCAGCATGGGGCTGGCGCCGTTGATCATTGAAGAAATTTTCAACATCGTTAAAGAGCTTAAAAACGAAGGTATGACCATCTTCTTGGTGGAACAGAATGCTTCCCAGGCCCTTGCGCTTGCAGATCGTGGCTACGTACTGGAAACCGGCCGCGTGGTGGTGGAAGGTACTGGCCGCGAGTTGCTGAGCAACGAGAAGGTGCGCGAGGCCTACCTGGGTATGTGATTTAGTGCATCCATCGCCTGGAAACGATCTCTTCCAAGTTGGCGATGGTATGTTGACAAAAAAATGGATACGATTCTGTTGTCTTAAGACAAACCGGTTTTCGGATTAAAACCGGTCATTATCCATGGAAGGAATACCTCATGAGCAACCTCATGGTCGCCTGCATTGGCGACACTCACGTTTGTCCCATTCCCGGCCACGGCAGCAGCCCCATTGTTGCGAACGGCGCTACCGCCAATGTGGATGGCATACCCATCGCCCGGGTGGGCGACGCCTGCGGTTGCGGCGCCGTGATTGTTCAGGGTTATCCTCTGGCCCTGCTGGACGGTCGCCCTCTGGCACATATGGGCAGCCTGACCTCCCACGGCGGCCAGATCATCACCGGCAAACCCCGTGTCATCTTAGGCGTAGCCACCTTTACGGCACCGGTGGTGGATTTCGCCAAAGCGGGTGCCTTGAACAGCCAGGGCCAACTAACCCCCGAGGCTGAGCAAGCGCTGAACAAAGACCCTTTCGGCTTTGTTGAGTGGGCCAAAGCCAAAGGTGCACTGTTAGACGAAGGCCTGGAAGGCGCAACCCCGGAAGAAATTGACGCCTCAAAACGCCATGCAGAAGGCCAGTCTGACCTCCGCCCTAAAGTGACTGTTGAAGCTGGCGTGTTCTTCGATGGCACCGGCAACAGCCGTGGCAACACCGGAGCCTTTGAGCGAAAGGTAGATGAATGCCTGACCGCTCAGGCGGTGGGAGCCATCAGTGAGGAAGCCTGCAGTGCTGAAATCTCGCAATTGATGGAGGGGAGTTATCTTAATGCTGAGACCAATGTGTCGAAGCTCCATAGATTGTACCAGCCCTTTTCCACCGACACATTGACCGCAGAGAATCACCGTATTCCCATATACGTCTCAGGCGTCGGCACTAAATCCAGTAAAGAGGACGATGCTTGGGCCATGGGGACAGGTACGGGTGAGCGGGGGATCTTGGCCAAGATTATGTTGGGTTGTAATGAGTTGGTAGAACGAGTTGTCCGCACAACAAGCGGCCCAATCGACGAGTTAATTCTTGACGTTTTCGGCTTCAGCCGAGGCGCGGCCACCGCCCGGCATTTTGTGAACGAAGTGCGGGATGGTGTTAGTGGTGCGTTGGGCCAAGTGTTTCAAAAGCAGGGCGTTGCCTGGCCGAAAACCGTCACCATTCGTTTTCTGGGTCTGTTTGATACCGTGGCAGCCGTTGTCGATATACTGGGTGCCGACTTTTCAGCTCACAATGCCAACAACGGCGAGGTGCGTATAGATATTGCCGCCGACGCTGTTCAACGGGCCGTACACCTGACGGCTCGTGACGAATGGCGTTACAACTTCTCCCTCAACAGCCTGCGAGGACCGGATGGCAGCCTGCCGGAGCATTTTAACGAGTGGGTGTTGCCCGGTGCCCACTCCGACATAGGTGGTGGCTACCCTGATAGCTTCCACGAACACATTCAGGTGGCCCTGCCCCGCAATTTTCGGGGCTATCACCCCAAAGACAGCTATGAATACACAAGAATTCTGATGGACCGTAAGCGGATAACCAGCGAAGGCTGGCTGGGGTCGTACAATCCAGATGGCACACTAACAATAGAAGAAGCCCGCCGGCGGCAATTAAAAGAAGGGGAAGTCGAGCTACAATTCCGGCTCTGGCTGGATCGGCGCGTACAGGCCGAATATTCTCGAATAGCCTTGCGGCAGATGTACCGGCTGGCAAAAGATGCGGGTGTGCCACTAAATGCTGTGAAACCAACAGATACCGAGTTTTCATTACCTGATGAACTCCAGTCCGTCGCCACCGGGATCACCCATCACATCAACGAAGGACAGCCATTACAATTGTCTATCCAAGAAGAAGCTCTGCTTCGCCAACGTTACATTCACCACTCAGCCCATTACCAGATTGCCGGGCCACTTTTCCCATTCAAACCCGCACCCGATGGCGTACGGGGTATCCATCCAAACAGGAGGCTCAAATGATAAAAAAAATTGTAATGCTTGTGGTGGTGCTCTGCACGAGCAGCCTGTTGAGTGGCTGCTCTCTAGCGGGCACTCCCAAATGGGATTATCCAGTAACGTACGACGTGCAAGTGGCTGTTCCACGTCACTACGATGCTTGGGTCCAGCAATTGCAGTTTGAAGCAACGGGGAAACGAGCTTGGTGGTGGCCCGTTGGAATCACCAGTTGCTGCTGGAAAAGTCCGGGAAGAGGGGGGGGGGAACTGGAACCTATGCCCGACTACATTCACGTAACGTGGTATTCGCTCGCCGAACAGCAGTCCTATACCAGACTGATCCACATCCCCGACCCGGATGCCTTGCGTGAACGTATGGAGCAGCCCGCACCGGTCCAGAGAAATGGAAAAACCATTAACATGCCACGCGACACTCTGGTTCTAGGGCTCGCCCCTGGCGGTACGGTTGTCCTGTGGATTATGAATTGGGCCGAGACCGCCATCGAAGTGGGGCGCTATCAGGCGGTGCCTTTCGACGACGATGTCAGGTACGAGGGTGCTCTGGAGGCTTATATGGAGCGTGAAGGTGATTACCTCAAACAGCACGGCCTTCAGCTTGACCGCTGGTAAAGATGGTTTTCCAACGATACGCCAACGGGCATTTGACGATGCGCGTGATTACTGCTCGGTAACTGCTCCGACATTGGCGGCGGTAAGTTAGTTAGCTTTGTTGTTTTGGTGAACTCAAAACTAACCGATTTTACCGCCGCGTCCTACTTTTAGATGCTTCTCTGTGATGAGCATTTTTAATGCCCGGAAGACTTACTCCGGCTTTTTAGCAACCAAGGTCAAAATGTCGTAGCTGGCAACCAGCTCGTCTTCCTGATTGGTGACCTGAACATCCCAAACCACCACACCTTGCGGATGGCCATCTGGCGACGTACGGCCCTGATCAATCTTGCGCTTACAGGTCAGGCGGGCGCGAATGGTATCACCCGGTGCTACTGGCTCGATAAAGCGCAGGGTGTCCAAGCCATAGTTAGCCAGCACCGGACCTTCGCCCGGATCTACGAACAGGCCAGCCGCAGCTGAAAGCACGAAATAGCCGTGGGCAATGCGCTTGCCGAACTGGCTGTTTTGGGCGGCAATCTCATCAAAGTGCATGTAGAAGTGATCGCCCGACAGGCAGCCAAAGTTCACTATATCCGCTTCTGTCACCGTGCGACGATGAGTCAGCAGCGATTGATTGATCTGCAGGTCTTCAAAGTGATAACGGAACGGGTGAATGTCGTTTTCGATCACCTTGGCACCGCGAATGTATTCGCCGGTGACCGCTGCCAACATGGTGGGCGAACCCTGAATGGCTGTGCGCTGCAAGTAGTGATACACGGCGCGGATGCCACCGAGTTCTTCACCACCACCGGCGCGGCCTGGGCCGCCGTGCTTCAGCATGGGCAGGGGTGAGCCGTGGCCTGTGGACTCTTTTGCGGCTTCCGCATCCAGCAGGTGCAGGCGGCCATGGTAGGCAGCCAATGCCGGTGCCAGTTTGGCAATGGTTACCGGGTCGCGGGTGGTAACTGTGGTAACCAGCGAGCCACGGCCTTTGGCGACCAGCTCAACGGCTTCGTCTAGGGTGTTGTAAGAAATGATCGTGGCAACTGGGCCAAAGGCCTCAATGTCGTGTGCGCCACAGCCATTTTCCGGGTTACGGCATATCAACAAATGCGGTTCGATGAACGCGCCTTTGTCGGTGCCTTCGCCGGTTGGCTTGAAGTTGCCGTCGCCGCCGAAGACCAGTTCACTGGTTTTCTGCAGTTCCTGGATATTGGCTTTCACGTCTTCCAGCTGATCGAGAGAGGCCAAAGCGCCCATGCGCACGCCTTCGACGGAAGGGTCGCCGGTGGTGATTTTCGACAGCCGCTCTTTGAGCTTTTCGCACACGGCTTCTACTTGATCCTTAGGCACCATCACTCGACGGATCGCGGTACATTTCTGGCCCGCCTTGGCGACCATTTCGCGGCCGATTTCCCGTACAAACAGGTCAAATTCTTCGTGCTCTGGTGTCACATCCGGAGCCAGAACCGCACTGTTCAGCGAGTCGGCTTCGGCATTGAATGGAATGGAGCGGTTGATGATGTTCGGATGCACACGCAGCATGCGGGCGGTTTTCGCCGAGCCGGTAAAGGTAACCACATCCTGCTCTTCCAAGTGCTCGAACAGGTCGCCGGTGCTGCCGATAATCAGCTGTAAGCTGCCCTCTGGCAACGCGCCAGATTCGTGCATCAAGCGAACGGCGAGTTCGGTCACGTAACAGGTAGAGGTGGCCGGCTTCACAATGGAGGGCATGCCCGCCAAAAAGGTGGGTGCAAACTTCTCCAACATACCCCACACAGGGAAGTTATAGGCGTCGATGTGAACAGCCACGCCGCCACGGGGCACCATAATATGGGTGCCGGCGAAGTGGTTGTTTTTACCCAGTGGCGTTACCGGGCCTTCGTGTACCACATTGCCCGATGGCAGTTCGCGACGGCCCATGCTGGCGTAGGAAAACAGCGTGCCGAAACCGCCATCGATATCTATGCCATTATCGCCTTTGCTGGAGCCGGTGTGCATCGACATCGCATAGAGTTCTTTCTTGTGCTCTTGCAGGTACGTTGCCATGGCTTTAAGAGCCAGAGCGCGTTCCTGAAAGTCCATGGCCATCAGCGTTTTTCCGCCGACCGTGCGGCCGTATTCCACAGCCTTTTTAAAGTCCAGCGTGTCGCCGTGAGTGTGCGCAACGATTTCGCCGTTGATGGCGCTGGGTAGGGCTTTAGCTTGTTGCTCGCCTACCCATTCGCCGGCAATAAAGCTTTTAAGAACTGACATGTACAAAAACTCCAGAAAGTCTATTCGTCGTAGTCGAGAGTAACCTTGTCGCTCACCGGGTAGCACTGGCAGGACAACACATAGCCTGCGGTCACTTCGTAGTCTTCTAGCGCAAAGTTTTGATCCATTTCCACTTCGCCTTCCACCACCTTGGCACGGCAGGTAGAGCACACGCCGGCCTGGCAGGAGTAGGGCAGATCGGCCCCTTCGTCGTTGCCTGCCTGGAGAATGCTCTTGGTATCGCGTACCAGGTCGAAGGTCAGGGCGCGGCCATCGGCTCTAACGGTGACAACACTGACGGCTGCCGGATCAACCTTGGCGTCTGTCCGATCTTTACGGGCCTGAGGAACACCACCGGCTGGAGTGAACAGCTCGTAGTGTACGTTCGCCTTGTCCATGCCATGGCGTGCTAGGGAGTCCCGTACGGTTTCGGTGAGCATCTGAGGGCCGCAAAGGAACGCAGCGGTTAGATTCTTGGCGTCTATCCAGTGGTCAAACAACTGGTCGCATTTATCTGAATCAATGCGGCCGTTGTACAGATCTATGTCCTGTTCTTCCCGGGTGAAGATATACACCAGGTTAAAACGGGTCATGTATTCGTTTTTCAGATCCTGCAGCTCATCCCGGAACATGGTGCTGCTGGTGCCCTTGTTACCGTAAAACAGGGTGAACTGGCTTTTTGGTTCGGCTTCCAGCGTGGTTTTTATGATAGACAGAATCGGCGTGATACCACTGCCGGCCGCCACCGCCAGGTAATTGCCTTCGCGCTCGGAATCCAGATCAACGGAGAAGCTACCCTGGGGCGGCATAACCTCCAACGTGGAGCCAGGCTTCAATTGCTCGTTCGCAAAACTGGAGAACACGCCGCCAGGCACGCGCTTAACCGCAATGCGCAGCTCTTCGTCATTTACACTGCTGCAAATGGAATAGGTGCGGCGCACTTCTTCGCCGTCTAGCTTGGTGCGTACCACAAGGTGCTGGCCCTGCTTGTACTTGAATTTTTCTGCCACGTCTTCGGGCAGATCAAAGTGCAGGGATACGGCGTTTCTTGTTTCCGGCCTGACCTCTTTGAGGGTCAGTGAGTAGAATTTATTCATGATCGTATCGGCTCTATATGCATTTGAAGTAGTCGAAGGGTTCAAGGCAATCAAGGCAGCGATACAGCGCCTTGCAGGCAGTAGAGCCGAATTCGCTGATGCGCTCGCTGTTCTCGCTGCCGCACTGTGGGCAAGCAATCACTTCGTCGGCGCCCAGCAGGCTCATTTTGCTGGCACTGCCCTGGGGCGGTGCTATGCCGAATGCCCGGAGTTTTTCCCGGCCTTCTTCGGTTATCCAGTCTGTGCTCCAAGCTGGCGTTAGCACCTGGTTGATCTGAGGGTCGCGAATACCTGCAGCCCGAAGAGCTTCTTCGATCAGCTCTTCAATCAGCTCGGTTGCCGGGCAGCCAGAGTAGGTTGGGGTGACATCCACACTGATGTGTTTGCCATCCCAGCTCACACGGCGAACGATACCCAGATCTACTACGCTGATTGCGGGTACCTCCGGATCTTTCACGTTATCCAGCAGTGCCCAGATGGCGTCTTCTGTCAGCAGTTCCGGGCAGGCGTTGGCCGGCACCCTGTCGCTGGCAATCAGTACGTCTACAGACGATGGTTCACGTTCAATCACCGGCGGTACTCCTCTTATCAGTGGCACCTACTTACCAGGTAGTCGCATCCGGATAGGCGCGGGGCAGGGACTGCATCACGGCCAGGATGTGACCCAAGTGTTCGGTGTGCTCGCCGTGCTTGCCGCCCATGTACATCCAGGCATCTTCAGCGCCAGCTGTTAAGGTGGCTTGGGCTGCCACTTCACGCACCATACCGAACCAATCATTCTTCAGTTGCTCAGGGTCTGGGCCAATACCCGCTTTGAACATGGCGTGGTCAGTTTCATCCGGGGTTATTAGCTCACCGGTGAAGCGCCACAGCCGATCGAATGCGTCTTGAATGCGGCGGTGGCTTTCTTCGGTGCCGTCGCCCATGCGCTTAACCCATTCGGAAGAGCGGCGTAAGTGGTAAGTCGCCTCTTTCACGGCTTTAGCTGCAATGTTGGCAATGCGCTCGTCGCTGGCGTTTACCAAGCTCTTCAACGTGAAGTAGTGCCACACATCAAAGAAAAATTGGCGCGCGATGGTCACCGCGTAGTCGTCATTTGGCTGCTCAACCATCAGCAGGTTGCGATAGTCGTGGGTGTCCCGACGAAAGACCAGATTGTCGGCGTCGCGGCCGTCGTCGATCAGCTCGGCCGCGTACTCGTACCAGTTGCGGGCTTGCCCGATCAGGTCGAGGGACACGTTTGACGACGCCAGCTCTTCTTCCAGAGCCGGCGCTTTGCCCACCAGCTCGCACAAACGCTGGCCCAAAATCATGTCAGAGTCTGCCAGGCGGAGCAGGTATTCCTGTAATGCTTGTTGCTGTGTCATGGATTGCTCCTTACATGTGTCCGACTTCGTCGGGCAGTTTGTAGAAAGAAGCGTGTCGGTAAACCTTGTCTTCTGACGGATCGAACAGAATTTCTTTCTCGTCCGATGCAGAAGCGGTGATGGTTTCCGACGGGACAACCCAAATGCTGACCCCTTCACTACGACGGGTGTACAGCTCGCGGGCGTTTTCCATAGCCATTTCATTATCAGCAGCGTGCACACTACCCACGTGTTTGTGGTTCAGGCCGTGCTTGCTGCGTACAAATACTTCGTAAAGGCGCCATTCAGACATAGTGTTCTCTCCTATTTACGCGGCTGCGCGCTGTTTTTGTTTTGCGGCGTAGGCAACGGCGGCATCCCGTACCCAAGCACCTTCGTCAATGGCTTTGCGGCGAGTGTCAATGCGTTCACGGTTGCAGGGGCCATCGCCCTTCAGCACGTCGTAGAACTCTTTCCAGTTGATCTCGCCGAAATCGTAGTGGCCGGTTTCTTCGTTCCATTTAAGATCCGGGTCCGGAACGGTGCAGCCTAGGAACTCAAGCTGTGGAATGGTCTGGTCAATGAACATCTGGCGCAGTTCGTCGTTGCTCTTGCGCTTAATCTTCCAAACCATGGACTGCTGTGAGTTGGGCGATTCATCGTCGTGCGGGCCAAACATCATCAGCGAAGGCCACCACAGGCGGTTAATGGCGTCTTGCACCATGTCTTTCTGGTCTTGAGTGCCTTCGCGCATCATGTCCAGAAGGATTTGGTAACCCTGACGCTGGTGGAAGCTCTCTTCTTTACAGATACGCACCATGGCGCGGGAATAAGGGCCGTAAGAGGTACGCTGCAACACCACCTGGTTAACGATGGCTGCGCCATCAACCAGCCAGCCAACGGCACCCATGTCTGCCCAGTTCAGGGTCGGGTAGTTAAAGATGCTGGAGTACTTGGCTTTGCCATCGTGCAGCTTTTGGATTTCGTCATCACGATCGGCGCCCAGGGTTTCCATGGCGCTGTACAGGTACAGGCCGTGACCCGCTTCGTCCTGAATCTTTGCCATCAACTGCAGCTTGCGCTTCAGCGTGGGTGCGCGGGTTAGCCAGTTGCCTTCCGGCAGCATGCCAACAATTTCTGAGTGGGCGTGCTGGGAAATCTGGCGTACCAAGGTTTTTCGGTAGCCGTCTGGCATCCAGTTTTTGGCTTCAATTTTAGTTTCTGCGTCTACCTTTTCCTGGAAGTCTCGCTCTTCGGGAGACATCTCCTCCAGGGTTTTGAGGCGCTTTGTACCGGTATCAACCATTTGTGCGTACATAACTCTCTCCGAATCTGGCTTATTAGACTTGCTGTACGTGAACAGCAGCGCGCCGCGACTCATCACGGGGCAATGTCTTCATACTATATGATACTGAATAAATATCAAGGAATCGTATTTTGTATCATGTATCGATAGTTAGACTTTTGTCGAACTTTCAAGCGACTGAAAAATAACAGTTAATCGTTTTCTATTAATGATTGTTTTTGATTTCCTGAAACAGGAAGAAAAAATAAATGACCGGGGCGAGCAGTTGATCGCCCCGGCTGCGGCCATTACTCTTTGCGACGATCAAAAACCCGCTTGGCCTTGCCTTCAGAGCGGCTGAGGGTGCCAGCATCCTGCACCAGAATGCTGGTGCTGATGCCGATATAGGATTTGATGTGGTGGCCCAATTCTTTAGCTGCGTGCTCTTTAGCATCGGCACCTTCGGCGCCCGCTTTCAGCTCCACTCGTACATCCACACAGTCTAGGTTGCCTTTCTTGTACACCTCTATTTCGTAGTGAGGTGCCAGTGCCCGGCACTTCAGCACTTGTTCTTCAATCTGGGTGGGAAATACGTTCACGCCGCGGATAATCAGCATGTCGTCGCTGCGGCCGGTGATCTTGTCGATGCGGCGCATAGGGCGCGCGGTGCCGGGGAGCAGACGAGTAAGGTCGCGGGTGCGGTAACGCAGTACCGGCATGGCCACTTTGGTAAGCGAGGTGAACACCAATTCGCCGTACTCACCATCAGGCAGCACTTCGCCGGTTTCTGGATTGACGATTTCGGGGTAAACCCCCTCTGGCAGGATAGTTGGCACTACTTAATTTTTAACCAGTTGGGCGGTACA
>NZ_JBQDKB010000041.1:0-33157 GCF_052094685.1 Marinobacter sp. | reverse complement strand
CCCGCATGCAGGGTGTTGTGGGGGCTGGGGGTTAGATACCCCTGGCTACCCGATTCATTCCTATCGCTCGGATGTTCGTAATGGCACAGACTGAATCCCCCAACGCATTGTTGATGCAATTCGCCAAATGGCCTGAAGCTGGCCGAGTAAAAACTCGCCTTATTCCTGCGCTTGGGGTTGCTGGAGCTCTGGATGCGCACTTAACGCTCACACTCGCTGTTCTGAATAACCTGTGTGGCTCGGGGCTAAAGGTGCAATTCTGGTGGGATAGGGCAGTGGAGCCTGTACCGGTAGATGCGCAGGAGGTTGTTCGCACGATTGAGCAGCGGGGCCTGGAGCAGAAAATACAGCAGGGCGTTACTTTGGGCGACCGCATGTTGGAGGCACTTGAAAACGGCCTTCAATCCCACGCCTTGGCGCTAATCGTGGGCAGCGATTGCCCGTCGGTTGAACCGGAGTATGTGCATCAGGCAGTGGCTAATTTACAGACATGCGATGTGGTGTTGGGGCCGTCCGATGATGGTGGGTACGTGCTCATTGGCGCTCGCCGAGTGGTTCCGCACATGCTTGATGGTATTGAATGGGGTACGGAAGCGGTTCTCGAACAAACCTGTGCGCGGTTGAAGAAACTAGGGCTCAGCGTTGGTTTGCTGGAGCCCCGTTGGGATGTGGACGAGCCCGAAGATTGGGCGCGGTTTCAGCTTATTTAACCGGCACTGGCGGTTGTTGCAGAATAAGGTCGCGAGCTGCACCAGGGCTTAACCCTTCACCTCCGGTTACGGCGCGCAGCGCTCGGCCTCTGTTTAATACCGCATCCGTGAAGGTGGTTTTCAGCTCTTCAAGACTTACCGCTTTGACGGCCTTCGCGAGCTTCTCGCGGGAGTCAAAATTACCAGAACCTCGGTCGATCTCGCGCCAGTAACGCCCGGAAATCTCACTCAACTGGCGATCTCGTTCCAAAAGGCTGCTGATTACTGCCTGTTTTTCTCGTTCTAGCCGTTTCCCATCCAGATTGCTAAGGGTCTTTTCAAAGCCTTTTGTGAACTCACGAACCGCCAAGTCTATCTCGTTCTGGCTCGCAGTGGGGGACTGAACCACAAAACCCAAAGCCGGAGTTTCGAGCATTTCAAAGGGTGTTGCGTACACAATGTAGCCAAGCTGGCGGGTGGTGCGGATGTCTTCATAAAACGGGCTACTTATAATCTGTGCCAGCAGGCGGAACCTGGCACGCTCTTCAAAGCTGGTGTTCTTGCCTTGTGCGTAGAGGGTATACCCGGTGTCTGGGTGCTCTACGTTCAGGGAAACTAGCATTTCGTCTGCTGGCAGTTTGCGAACGCGGCTGCGTTCTACCGGAACAAAATTACTTTTGCCCAGAACGATGGCGTTAATCTGCTGGGCGAGGTTTAGTGCGTAGGCTTGTGTAATGTTGCCATGAGCCAGTAGCACCGGGTCGACTTCTGAGAGAAGTGCCTGGGTGAACGACATGAGCTCATCGAGGGTTACACTTTTGGCGGCCTGGAGTTTTTCTTCGGTGCTCCAGGTGTCTTCAAGCACGGCGGTTTGGATGAACTCCGATGTTTGCGCAACCGGCCGGTCTTTGGCTTTGTTCTGCAGGCCATCTATTAGGTTTTGCCGTGCGATTTCAAACCGTTGCCGGGTGATATCCGGTGCAGAAATTTGCATGAGAATACGGTTCATCAGAGTGTGCAGTTTGTCGTTGTAGCCACCCACCCGCACCGTGATGCCCCGCAAATGCGGGTAGATGCTGTAATCCAGCCCGGCCAGGCGAGCGGAGTAGGCCCCGGCGTTCAGGTTGGTGTTGATGCTGTCTACCAGTAATCGCATTAGTACGTGGCTGCGTGCAGATACGCGGGCAGCGGGTGTACGCAGGCTGAAAAACACGCTGGCTTTTGGTGTGCTGAAGCGGGTATCTCGGGCAAACCAGATAGCCATGCCGTTGTCGCTCAGCAGTTCAGGCTTGTCCATGGTTTTGCCTGGCACCATGTCTAGGTTTTCGGGCACAAATGGGTTGGGTAGTGGAAGGCGAAGTGTCTTAGCCAGTGAGTCTGGCGCCTTAGCTAAAAGTGTTTCTGAATCTAAAGGTTCCATTTGCCAGGGTGTTTCATACCACTGAGTCAGCTTTGGATTGCTCAGCTCTGGCTGGGGTTCCAGCAAATAAGCGATCACGTTATCCGGTGTTAGTTTGGCGAGAATCGCTCGGTACTGATCCGGCGCGTAACGCTCCATCAGCCAAGGCGCGCTGAGGATGTCATCGGCAGGGTAGTCCTGGAGTTGGCTCGATAGGCGCATGGCCTCATGCACGGGGTCGCCTTGTTCGCGAAAGCGGAAATCGATTCCAGCTAAACGCTGCATTTCTTCAAAACGCTGTTGGCTGACGCCGTCCTCGCGAATGATGTCGATGTATTGGAACACCAGCGACAGGATTTCTTCGTGCTTGCTCAGTCCCTCTGGTGTGAGGGCAATGCTTATGTCCAGCGTGGCGTTCTCGCCTGTGTCCATGCCAATGCCGGCTGAGAGGCTATCCGCAAGCCCACTCTTTTTGAGCACGTCAAATAGGCTTCCTGGCCCTTCGTGGCCCAACAGGTTGGCAACGTAGCTCGACGGCTTGGTTCGGTAGTTCTCTTGCTGTGATGGAATTGGGAACGATAGCGACAGGCTGCGCACATCCTTGATGGCTTTTACCGTCACCTTTGCTGGTGACGAGCCGCTTTCAAGCAGACTGGCAGTGTGAGTTTTAGGCTGAAGGTTACGGTTTTCAATAGTGTTGAAGCGCGCTCGCACCATGTTTTCAAGTTCGTTCAGCGGCTGTGGGCCATAAACTGCGAGAGTCATCAGATTTGCTGAATATCGGGCTTTCCAAAACTCGATCAAGTCAGGCCGAAGAGGATTTTCTTTGGTATTTTCCAGTGTGGTCAGGTTGCCGACGGCAAACTGGTGGAACGCGTGCTCAGGATTGCTGGCGGCTTTTTTGACGGAATAGAAGCGGCGTCCATCTTCTTTTTGTTTGGCACTGAACTCGGAATGAACGGCGTTGCGCTCGCGGTCAACCAGCTCGGCGGTAAACAGTGGAGCCCCGAACTGCTGGGCAAAACGATCCAAAGCAGATTCTAAATAGTTAGCCTGGATATCAAAGAAATAGTTGGTGTTACGAAACGCGGTAAAGGCGTTATGACTGCCGCCGTGACTTTTTATGAACTGCTGGTACTCGCCGGGCTCTGGGTATTTCTCAGTGCCCAGAAACAACATGTGTTCCAGGAAATGCGAGATGCCCTCTCGATTTTTGGGGTCATCACCGCTGCCGACGGCCACATTCATGGAGGCCGCGGCTTTTTCTGCACCCTTGTCGGAGACCAGAATCGCCCGCAAGCCATTATCCAGCTCTATGAAACGGTATTCATTGTTGTCGTTCGGGCTTTTCTCCGGCGTTTGCGCGGAGTAAGAAAAGGAACTGACAAACAACAGTACAAATAGCGCAAATACATGTGTTATTGGCATCTGTATTCGGGCGTTGATTGGGGTACCGGTATACATAGGGCCTCTGTCATCCGTTTTAGGGCTTCTGGAAAGGTCTTGTTTAATTGTTGCAAGGCAGGATGCTCTGGGTTTTAGTGCATCATTGCCTTCTTCGTAGTTTTCGGTTGCTGGTCGAGGGTTTTGCGGGCCAGATCCGCCGCCGTTTCGCCATCCAGTTCGCCAGAACCAATACGCTCAAGCACAGTTGCCATAATCGCGACGGATTCTCGGTAGTCTGCAAACTCTGCTTGGAACGCGGTGTCGATGGCCTGATAAACCGCTTGGATTTTTTGCTCACGATCTCCGGAATTTTTCGCCGTGTCGTTGATTGCTTTCAGGCAGGCACGGGCGATGGCGATGTAGCGTTCGGTGTTTGGGTTGTCGTTTTGCATTGTTGGGCTTCCGGGTATCGCTTGGGCTGTGAAAAGAATTGACGCCTGAAGAGGCTGCAAGTTCCGGATTATCGCATTGCTGACAGACTGTTTCATTGCTTTGCGGTAATTCGTTGTACGGGAAGGCGAGTGGCGAATACTGTGCTAGGCTCAATCGTATTGTGTCGGGAAAAAAGACAGGCATTCTCGACAACTTTTAGAGTAATAGCTCTATTTAAAACAATGGGTTACAGAGTAAAAGCTCTAATAAAGACCAATACATCATATTTGCAATTAAGTACAATGCCGGCCTTTCAAAGCCGTTGTAAGACTTTGGTCTAATACGGCTGGCGCAGACAGACAACAACAGAGCAACAGGCAAGGTGGATTATCAATGAATTATTTCCTTACGGGTGGCACCGGGTTTATTGGCCGTTTTCTTATGGAAAAACTGCTGGCACGCGGCGGTACAGTGCATGTTTTGGTGCGCGAGCAGTCACAAGGCAAGCTTGATGCACTCAGAGAGCGCTGGGGCGTGGATGACTCCCGTGTAAAGGCGGTGATCGGCGATCTTACAAGCAAGAACCTGGGCATTGATGCCAAAACCCTGAAAGCTTTAACAGGTAAAGTCGACCACTTTTTCCACCTTGCCGCTGTTTACGATATGGGCGCCGATGAGGAAGCTCAGCAAGCTACAAATATTGAGGGTACCAGAGCCGCAGTTAACGCTGCTGAAGCAATGGGGGCGAAACATTTCCACCATGTTTCATCTATTGCTGCAGCTGGCATGTTCAAGGGCACCTTTCGTGAGGATATGTTTGAAGAAGCTGAAAAGCTGGATCATCCGTATTTGATGACTAAGCACGAGTCAGAAAAGGTTGTCCGTGAAGAATGCAAGGTGCCATTTCGCATCTACCGACCGGGTATGGTAATTGGCCACTCAGCCACCGGTGAGATGGAAAAGGTTGACGGCCCGTACTACTTCTTCAAGATGATTCAGAAGATCCGTCGCACGTTGCCTCAATGGGTGCCGACAATTGGCATTGAAGGCGGGCGCCTGAACATTGTTCCAGTAGATTTTGTGGTTAATGCGTTGGATCACATAGCGCATCTGGATGGCGAGGATGGCAATTGCTTCCACCTTGTGGATTCCGACCCTTATAAAGTCGGCGAAATTCTCAACATCTTCAGTGAAGCAGGCCATGCTCCGAAAATGGCTATGCGCATTGATGCCCGCATGTTCGGTTTTATTCCGCCGTTTATCCGCCAAAGCTTAAAAAACCTGCCACCGGTGAAGCGTTTAACCGGCTCTGTATTGGAAGACATGGGTATTCCACGGTCCGTGCTGTCTTTTATTAATTACCCAACCCGTTTTGATGCCCGTGAAACCGAGCGTGTGCTGAAAGGTACAGGTATTGAAGTGCCCCGTTTGCCGGATTATGCGCCGGTGATCTGGGATTTCTGGGAGCGTCATTTAGACCCGGAGCTGTTTAAAGATCGCACGCTTAAAGGCACAGTTGATGGCAAGGTGGTTGTGATTACCGGTGCCACCTCTGGTATTGGTTTGGCAACAGCTGAAAAGCTGGCTGAGACGGGTGCCATTCTGGTTATCGGTGCTCGTACTCGCGAAACGCTGGACAAGGTGGCTGCATCACTGGAGGAAAAAGGTGGCAAGGTGCATGCCTATCAGTGTGATTTCTCCGACATGGAAGCGTGTGACCAGTTTGTGAAAACCGTTCTGGATAACCACGGCCATGTGGATGTGCTGATAAACAACGCCGGGCGCTCTATCCGACGTTCGTTGTCGTTGGCGTTTGATCGTTTTCACGATTTTGAGCGCACCATGCAGCTTAACTATTTCGGATCCGTGCGCCTGATTATGGGCTTTGCGCCTTCCATGTTGGAGCGCAAGGGCGGGCACGTGGTGAATATTTCATCCATTGGTGTTTTGACCAACGCGCCGCGATTCTCTGCCTACGTGGCGTCTAAATCAGCGCTGGATGCATTCAGTCGATGTGCCGCTTCTGAGTGGTCCGATCAAAACGTAACGTTTACCACCATCAACATGCCTTTGGTGAAAACGCCGATGATTGCACCCACCAAGATCTACGATTCTGTGCCAACGCTTTCGCCGGAAGAAGCCGCCGATATGGTCGCCGATGCGATTGTTTATCGACCTAAGCGGATTGCGACCCGCCTTGGTGTGTTTGCCCAGGTGCTACATGCTGTGGCCCCGAAGATGGGTGAGATCGTGATGAACACTGGGTACCGTATGTTCCCCGATTCATCCCCAGGAGTAGGTGGTAAGGTCATTGAAAGGCCTAAGGTGTCCACGGAACAGGTGGCGTTCGCAGCGGTTATGCGGGGCATTCACTGGTAAGAATTGTTTGTTGTAAACGGAACCAAAAAACCCGCAGTTCAGTTGAGCTGCGGGTTTTTTGTGGGTGCCGCGTGTTGGAATCGGGCCCGTATTATTCGGCGTCTTCTGAAATCATTGGTGGCGGAAAGCCGCCCAGATCTAGCCAGCGATTGACGATTCCGCAAAACAGGTCCGCTGTTTTTTCTGCGTCGTAGGCTGCAGAGTGGGCTTCTTTGTTATCGAACGGAATGCCAGCCAGCTTGCACGCTTGCGCCAACACCGTGTGGCCATAAGCCAGGCCTGCAAGGGTGGCTGTGTCGAATGTCGAAAACGGGTGAAACGGATTGCGGCGGATATCTGCCCGTAGCGCAGCCGCAAATACGAAATTGTGATCGAAAGTCGCGTTGTGGCCAACCAGAACCGCGCGCTTGCAGTCATGGGCCTTAACGGATTTGCGAATGGGGCTGAAAATTTCACTCAAGCCTTCGCGCTCGGGCACGGCTTCTCGATCCGGATTCCAAGGGTCGATCCCCGTGAAGTCCAGCGCAGATTGCTCCAGATTGGCACCTTCAAACGGATCAATCTGTTGCAGGTGCGTTTCACCGCGCTGTAACCGGCCGTCGTCGTCCATGGTTAACATAACTGCCGCTATTTCCAGCAGAGCATCGCGATCCGGATTGAACCCGCCTGTCTCCACATCGACAACAACAGGTAAAAAACCGCGGAATCTGCGGGACATGGGGTGCGATTGTCTGTTTTCGTCAGTCACTAAAACTCCGGTCGTGGCCGTTTATCAGGAAATTGGGATAGGTCTACGCTAGGCGCCAGTTAATGGTTTCGCCGGCTTTCAATGGAACGATGGTACCACCCGCCAGAGGTAATTCATCCGGCATTGGCCAAGGTTTTTTCACTAGGGTAATAGTATCGGTATTTCTCGGCAGGCCGTAGAAGTCCGCACCGTTAAAGCTGGCAAAGGCTTCTAGCTGGTCAAGGATGCCCAGTTCTTCAAAAATATCCGCATACAATCCAATCGCGCCATAGGCTGAATAGCAACCGGCGCAACCGCAGGCAGCTTCCTTTTTATCCTTCGAGTGTGGTGCGGAGTCGGTTCCCAGAAAGAATCGTTTGTCGCCGCTGGCAATGGCATCTCTCAGGGCTTGCTGGTGCCGATTGCGCTTCAAGATTGGAAGGCAGTACAGGTGAGGGCGGATGCCACCCACCAGCATGTGATTTCGGTTGTACATGAGGTGCTGAGGCGTGAGCGTTGCTGCAAGATTGTCGCCTTGGTGATGCCGTACAAACTCTGCAGATTCAGCGGTGGTTATGTGCTCAAGCACAACTTTGAGGTTGGGGAAGGCCGCCAGTGTGGGGGTCAGAACCCGCTCCAGAAATACCTTCTCCCGATCAAAAATATCTATCTCTGTATCGGTCACTTCGCCATGAACAAGCAGCAGCATGCCGCATTCGGCCATGGTTTCCAGTACCGGGTAGATATTGCGAATATCCTGCACGCCCGAAGCGGAGTTGGTGGTGGCTCCGGCTGGGTACAGCTTTGCTGCAACAATGCCTTCGGCACTTGCCTCAAGGATATCACCACGAGTGGTGGACTCTGTGAGATAGAGAGTCATCAATGGCTCGAAATTCGTGCCTTTGGCCGCTTCCAGAATGCGTGCTCGGTAGGCTGAAGCTTCAGCGGCATTTGTCACCGGGGGGGCAAGATTAGGCATGATGATCGCTCGCCCGAAACAGGCTGCGGTTGTTGGCACCACATCTTTTAATACATCGCCGTCACGAACGTGTAAGTGCCAGTCGTCGGGGCGCACAAGAGTGAGCTGTTCGGTCATGAGGTGGTTTCCACAGTACCTTTAAGCAGTACCTTCAAAGGGCTGAAAAAATAGGCATGAAAGGCGTCTTCGTTTTAGACGGCGTTTCGGCCCTGAAAAATTTGGCAGATTATAGCAGAAGGCGCCGGTGATTGTTTTTCCCCTTGCCGACTAAAGAACAGCTAAAGGGTGCCGTTAAACAAGGTAATGACTAAACACTGGTAAACGAACGGTGTGACGGTTGCGGCACTTTTATAGCGCTCTTATGGAACTCTAATGGCAATTTGCTTCCACAAAAAAACGCTGAATTTCCTGGCAATGCTGGCGCTGGGCGCTGCCATGTCGGAAGCTGGCGTGGCGGGAAGTTATGGTGCGGGAATTGAAAACAGCCAGTGGTATCTTGCCGAGTCCGTTTTCGAGTGTTCTTTGGTGCACGAAGTTCCGGGATACGGCCGGGCGGTTTTCCGTCACAGAGCCGGAGAAAAGCTGTCTTTTTTCCTGGAATCAGAAGCCCATCTTATGCGACCCGGCAGAGGCTCGCTGATTGTTGAAGCTCCCGCTTGGCGGCCAGGTGTCGCGCCACGGCCTGTGGGTGCGGTAAACGTAACCGAAGGGCGCCGGCCGGTGTCGCTGGATACTCGCCAAGCGGTCATTCTTGCCCAGAGCCTTCTTGAAGGGATGCGTCCGACCGTTACCAGAGATTCTTGGTACGACGGCAACCCGGTTCGTGTGCAGGTTTCCAGCATCAATTTTAACGGACAATACCAGCGTTACCGGTCTTGCGCCGCAAATCTTTTGCCGGTGAATATTGATCAGGTAGGGCGTTCGAGAGTGAACTTTGTTACAGGCTCCAAGAGACTCTCAAGGGCAGATATGGCACGGCTGGATAATATTGTGGCCTACATCATGGCCGACTCTACCGTTGAGCGGGTGTTTGTTGATGGGCATACGGATGACATTGGTAGCCGAATTGATAATCGGGCCTTGTCTGAGGATCGCGCCAATGTGGTGGCCGAGTATTTGAAATACAGGGGGGTTGCCTCGGATTTGATAACAACCAGATCTCATGGCGATCGGTATCCAGCGTCTCGCCGCAAGGCTGAAAACCGTCGTACAACCATTCGTTTACAGCGCGAAGGTGAGCGCCCGGCGCTTCAGCAAGCTAATGGTTACGGCCGTGCGTCAGCAGGTTGACCGGCTCCTATACCCAATTTTCAAACTACCTTCAGTAAACTGAATTCAACACTTCCAGATGGGCGTTCACGCCCTCTGCCAGAGCTTTCAAGTGATAGCCTCCTTCCAGCGTTGAGATGATCCGATCGTTGCTGTGTTCGCTTGCGACGCCCACCAACATTTCGGTGAGCCAACGGTAGTCTTCTGTTTCTAAGTTGAGCTCTGCCATGGGATCGAGGCGGTGGGCGTCAAACCCAGCTGATACCAGAATAACCTGGGGTTTGAACGCATTTAAGCGCTTTATCCATCCCTCTTCCACTAGCCTGCGATACTCGGCAGAAGAGCACCCGGCTTCGATGGGAATGTTAACGATGTTGTCGGCCTGGCGATGAACATGGGAGTTCGGAAATAAAGGGTGCTGGAAGCTTGAACACATCAGTATGCGTTCATCTCCGCTTACGATATCTACCGTGCCATTTCCCTGGTGTACGTCAAAATCAACTATGGCTACCCGCTCAAGGTGGTGGAAGTTGAGCGCGCGCATGGCGGCCAGAGCAATATTATTGTAAAAACAAAACCCCATGGATTTACTGCGCTCGGCATGGTGGCCGGGAGGCCGCGCGCAAATGAATGCGTTGGTAACCTGGCTGCTCATCACCATATCCACGGCCTGAATATTCGCCCCGGCGGCCAGCCTTGCTGCGCGAAGGGTGTCGGGCATCATGGCGGTGTCGGGATCGGTGAATACCCGGCCGCGGGAAGGTTGCATCATATCGAGTTGTAGCAGGTAACGTTCGGGGTGCACGGTTAAGAGCTGATCGCGGGTAGCTTCCTCGGGTCGCACCCAGTCTAGTTTGTCGGCCATGCCAGTGTCTGCGATGTAGCTGATGATGGCTGCCAGGCGGCCAGGGCTTTCGGGATGCTCCGGCCCCATGTCGTGTTTCATGCAGTCATCGTGGGAAAAAAATGCAGTGGTCATAAATCTCGAAACGCCCCGATTATGCTTGTATTTTCGTCAATCCTATCAGGGATAATCTGGTGGTGCCGGGTTTCTTTGGTCTTATTAGGAGCGATAGGCATTTTACATCGGTACTTCAATGCCTAAGATAGAGCAAACACATACTGAAAAGGAGAGCCAGCTTGAGCACCCGGTATCTGGAAAGTTTGTTCAACCCTGCCTCTATTGCGGTGGTAGGTGCGTCGGAGCGGGCGGACAACCTTGGCGGTATGGTATTACGAAACCTGTTGAGTGGCGGCTACCCTGGCCGGCTCTTGGTGGTAAACCGGAATGATTATGACAATGTGCATGGCATTCCCTGCGTGAAGAAAGTGTCGGGGATGGCTTTTTCTCCGGATCTTGCCATTATTTGTACACCCCCGGAAACGGTTGGCAAGACTATCCGTCGCCTGGGAGAGGCGGGTGTGCGTACCGCTATTGTGATGACAGGCGGTATGTCCCGCACCCACAGTAAAACCGGTACCCCCTTGATGTATTCAGTGCGGGAAGCGGCTAAGGAAACCGGCATTCGAGTGCTTGGCCCGAACACCATTGGCCTAATGGTGCCAGCTAGAAGTCTCAACGCGACTTACGCACACATGGGTGTTCTTCCTGGCCGCGTAGCGTTTGTCGGGCAGTCTGGAACCATTGCAAGCTCGGTGATTGACTGGGCATTCGCCCGCGGGGTGGGTTTTTCCTATTTTCTTACCCTGGGCGATGGTATGGATATTGATCATGATGATCTGATCGATTACTTGGCCCAAGACACCCAAACCCGCGCTATTCTCCTGCATATCGAGCATATTCCCAACGCACGGCGCTTCATGTCGGCCGTGCGGGTGGCGTCCAGAACCAAGCCTGTGATTGCGGTTAAGTCTGGGCGGGTGCCAGAATCTGAGTGGCTTCCCCATGAATTACCTGATGGGATCAAGCGCAGTGACCCAATATACGATGCCATGCTACAGCGCGCGGGTGTTCTGCGGGTTGACGGTCTGGGGCAAATGTTCGATGCGCTCGAAACGCTCACTCGCATGCGCCCGTTGCGCAGGGAGTCTCTTGCCATTATGGCCAACGGTGTTGGCCCGGGGGTTCTCGCAGTCGACCGGCTGGCCGATTTGGGAGGCCAGCTGGCGAGCCTGTCTGAATCCAGTATTAACGGCCTGGCGGAACTGTTGCCTTCGTACTGGACACGCAAGAACCCCATCGATCTAAACTACGATGCGTCCCCGGAGTTGTACGGTAAAGCGATTAAAATTCTGGCCAAGGATCCCGAAATCGCCAACGTGCTTGTTATGTATGCACCCAGTTTGACGGAAGACAGCCTGCAGATTGCAGATGCTGTGGTGCAAGCTGCAAAGGGCACGCGCCTCAATATATTCACATGCTGGCTTGGGCAGAGCACGGTGATGGAGTCTCGCGAGGAGTTTTATCGCGCCGGCCTGCCGTCGTTTTTTAACCCCGAGAAAGCCGTGGTCGCCTTCATGCAGCATATACGCCATCAGCGTGTTCAGCGACTGCTGACCGAGACCCCGGAATCCTTCACCGATCATTTCTCAGACCATACGAAAACCCGGCGCGTGGCGGTGAATGCGCTCAAGGCCGGGCGCAACCACCTGTCGAGCCAGGAAGCCCGAGCGGTGGTGCGAGACTATGGCGTTAATACTATTGAGACGGTTTATTGCAACGATGTAGAAGAGGTTATGGGTGCGTTCGCCATAGAACGCCGGCCGGTGGACGTTACGATCGTTCACGAGCAAGGCTGTCACCCGTTCGCAAACCTAACGGTTGCCCAACGCCGCTATAAGGGAACCTTGCAGAAACTGAACAGTGAAGCGGCGATTATAGATGGCTGCCGTTTCCTGATGGAGGAATACGAAAAGCATTTCCCAACCAGTGGCTTTGTTGGCTTTGCCATGCAGCGGTCTTATCAGCACGTGGGTGGTATTGAGTTTAGCGTTGGCATTACGAGAGATGCCCAGTTCGGGCCGCTAGTTGTTTGCGGTGCCTCTGGTGCTCATATTAACGTGATGACAGATCGTCAGATTGCGCTACCGCCGTTGAACATGGTTCTCGCACGGGAGCTGTTGCGCCGCACCTATATGTACAAACTGCTCAAAGAGCACAGTTTGAAGCCCGAAGCGGATATTCGAGCGGTGTCAGAAACCTTGGTGACTCTTTCTCAGATTGTGATCGACATTCCCGAAATCCTGGGGCTGGAAATTTCGCCGTTGTTGTTCAACGATCAGGGGGCTGTAGCCGTTAATGTCGCTATCAACCTCTCTGAAACACCAGGACGGCCGATTATTCAGCCGTACCCAAGAGAGCTTGAGGAATGGCTGGTGCTGCCGAAATCGGGTCGCCGGGTGATTATTCGACCTGCGCTGGCAGAGGACGAACCATCCCACCGGGTGTTCCATGAGTTGCAGTCGCCTGAATCCATACGTTACCGGTTCTTTCAGTACCGTAAGCACTTCACCCGGGAAGACGTCGCGCAAATGGTGCAGATCGACTATGACCGAGAAATGGTGTTCATAGCCAATGCTCCCAGAGAGGATGGCAAGGGCGATGAAACTCTTGGCACCGTAAGAACCTGGACCGATGCTGACAATCTGCAGTGCGAGTTCGCGGTGATGGTTCACGACAAAATGAAGGGTGAGGGTCTTGGCATCTCACTGATGCAGAAAATGATCGATTACTGCCGCGCCCGTGGCACGGTGGAAATGGTGGGCAATGTACTGGCCGATAACCGCCCGATGCTGCAGTTGGCGGAGCACATGGGCTTTGAGATTAAGTATAACGTTGAAGAAGAAGTGATGGATTTGCGGCTGGTGCTGAACGAGCCGAAAAACGACTGGCAGAAGGAGCGGCTGGGGAAGGGCGCCCACTGAGGCCTTTTTTGAGAGGCTCCAGTGGCGCTCACACGCCTGAGTGATTACTCTTCGACGATGGCCGAGCGGTCTTCACCGCCCAGGGCTTCGAGTAAACCTGGAATCAGTTTGGACAATTCCAAGGTCATGATGGTGAAGGCGGCATCAAATTTTGCCACCGCGTCATCTACTTCTACATCGTCGAGCTGATCCTGAAGCGTTTCGCCAAATTTCAGCCGGCGAATGCCCATTTCTTCATCCAGCATGAACGACACATTGTCGTCCCAGGTTATGGCCAGCTTGGTCACTTCCATGCCAGCTTCCAGGTGATTGCGGATTTCGTCTGCTTTCAGGTTCAAGCCTTTGCAACGAACCACGCCGCCATCTTCCGATGGATCTTTTAGCTCACATTCATCGCCCAGTACCACGGTGCTGGGCAGGTCGATTGTTTCGTTCAGCCAGCCGGTGAGCGTAAAGATCGGTGCCTGCTCCACTGCGGGCGGGCGCACGGGCAGGGAACCCAGGCTTTTGCGCAGGGTTGAGGCCAGGTCTTCCGCTTGTTTCGCAGAGCCGGCATCAACCACCAGAACACCATCCTTTGGCGCCAGGTACGCAAAGCTGCGGCGGTTCCGTGAAAATGCTTGGGGCAGCATTTCCAGCATCACCTGCTCTTTGATTTCATCCTTTTCCTTGCGGCGAACCTTGCGACCCTGTTCGATCTCAATGGCTTCAGCTTTTTCTTCAACGGCATCTTTTACCACTGGCCCTGGCAGGATTTTTTCTTCCTTGCGCAGGGCAATCAGGTGATAGCCATTGGCACTATGAACCAGCAGTTCACCGTGTTTGCCAAGAGGCGGTACCCAGCCTTGGCGAGTCGTTTCCTGCGGGCCACAGGGCTTGAATGCATCTGTGCTGAGCTTTTCTTCCAGCTCTTCGGCTGAGATATCAAACGGCTTTGTAAAACGGAAAACGCGGGCGTTGCGAAACCACATCAGGCTTGATCCTTATCTGTCATATTTGCATAACCTCTACTAGTACTGTTTTTACGATGAAACCAACCACACCGGCCCCCAGTACTGTAAAAAGGGCGATGGTACCAAACTTTCCGGCTTGGGATTTTTTGGCTAGGTCCCAAACAATGAAGCCCATCCAACCAATAAGTGCTGTCAGAAACACCAGCATGGCGATCTGGGAAAATACTGCTTCATTCATGTTTTTCTCCGAACTTACTCTGGGTTAGTGTCCCGCCTAACTAATGTTCATCTCGCAAGAAAACCCAGTTGTTTTTGTCGGACTGGTCTTCGCTGAAATAGTAGCCATCAAGGTCGAAACCCTTGAGGTCGTTTACATTGGTAATGCGATTCAGGATGGCGTAGCGGCACATTAGGCCGCGTGCCTTTTTGGCGTAAAAGCTGATTATTTTGTATTTACCGTTTTTCCAATCTTTGAATTGGGGGGTAATCAGTCGCCCTTCAAGGTCTTTCTTCTTCACGCTTTTGAAATACTCGTTCGAGGCCAGGTTTACCAGTACCCCGTCGTCTTTCTCAAGCTGGCTATTGATCTCGCGGGTGAGTTGCTGGCCCCAGAAGGCGTATAGATCCTTGCCGCGTTTGTTCTCGAACTTTGTGCCCATTTCCAGCCGGTACGGCTGCATCAGGTCAAGAGGCCTGAGAATGCCGTACAGTCCAGACAGCATGCGCAGATGCTTCTGGGCGAAACTGAAGTTCTGTTCGCTGAAGCTGTCTGCACCCAGCCCAGTGTATACATCGCCTTTAAACGCCAGCACAGCTTGGCGAGCGTTTTTCAGGGAGAAGGGCGTGTGCCAGCTCTGAAAACGTTCGGCATTCAACTGGCCCAGCTTGTCGCTGATGCTCATCAGGTTGCTCACCTGATGCGGCTCAAGCTCTTTGAGCTGATCTATCAGTTCGCAGGCGTCGTCCAGAAAGTCTGGTTTGGTATAGGTTTTCGTTGCCAGCGGGCTCTCGTAGTCGAGGGTTTTGGCGGGTGAGATAACCATCAACATGTTGGATAATTCCTCATTGCAGAAACGTGAGTAACTGATCGCGAGTGAATGGCCAGTCGAGTTCCTGCCCGGTATCGCTGCGCCGGAGTACGGGAATTCGGGTGCCGAAGCGCTCTACCAGCTCTCCTGATTGAGCGATATCCACCACATCTACAGGTATCGGCGCTGGCATCGGCGTGCTCACAAGTAGAGCTTCGGCGAGCTCACACAGGTGGCACTGAGACGTAGTGTAAAAAAGCAGCTCCATTATTTTGGCTGGGCGTCCACTTTCTGGCCGTTTACGCCAGCGCTGTCTTTGCCCATTAGGTATAAATAGACTGGCATCAGCTCTTCTGGCGTCGGGTTCTGATTCGGGTTTTCTGCCGGGTAGGCATGGGCTCGCATATTGGTTCTGGTTGCACCCGGGTTCAGGCTGTTTACCCGAACGTTGGTGCGCTCGTCATCCAGCTCTTCCGACAGAAGCTGGCTCAGCCCTTCTACGGCAAACTTGGAGACGGCATAAGCGCCCCAGTATGCTTTGGCTTGGCGACCAACACCGGAGGACGTAAAAATGATCGACGCAGCATCAGATTTGCGCAGCAATGGGATCATGGCGCGGCTTAGCTGGAAGGGGGCCGTAGCATTCACATGCATCACCCTGTTCCAGAGTTCCGGGTCGTACATTTCCACTGGGCTGCGGTCGCCTAGAATTCCAGCGTTATGCAGCAGGCCATCGAGTTTCCCGAAGTTGTCTTCCAGAGTCATGGCCAGCTCTTCGTAATCCTTTACCGCAGCGCCTTCAAAATTCATCGGCACAATGGCCGGCTTAGGGTGCCCGGCGGCCTCGATTTCATCGTACACCGATTCCAGCTTGCTTACGGTGCGCCCCACAAGAACCACGGTAGCGCCATGAGCTGCATAGGTTTTTGCGGCTGTACGGCCGATTCCGCTGCCTGCACCGGTCACCAGTATGATGCGGTCTTTCAGAAGATCAGCGGGTGCTTGGTAATCTTGCATAACCTGTCTCCGTATCAAGCTGAGAAATGATCCATTTTAAACGCGCTATTGTAACAGCTTTGCGAGGTCGTTGACGGTGTCTGCGATGATGTCTGCTTGCCATAGGTCAACGGATTCAGGCTCCTCGATATAGCCATATCGCACCGCGATGGTTTTCATGTTGGCGTTGCGCCCGGCCTCTATGTCTCGCACATGATCGCCTACGTACACCGCTAGGGTGGGGTCTGCGCCGATCTGTGTGCAGGCAAGAAAAAGGGCTTCCGGATGTGGTTTGCGATCGGTGACGTGGTCGGGGCAGACCAGCGATGCGCAGCGTTCTGCTAAGCCTAGAGCCTGAACCAGCGGAGCGGCAAAGCGCACGGGTTTGTTGGTTACAATGCCCCAGGGAATTCCTCGTTGTTCCAAAGACTGAAGCAGGGCGTCCATGCCTTCAAACAGGCAGGTCTCAACGGCGACACCTTCCTCGTAGAGATCCAAAAAGGCGGTGTGTCTGGCAAGGTAATCCGGGTGCTCGGGCTCCAGACCAAAGCCCACCCGAACCATGGCCCGGGCACCGTTGGATACGGATCGGCGAATGTGCTCTGCCGGCAGTGCTGGAAGCCGGTGCTGTTGGCGTAGCTCGTTCAGGCAGCGGATAAAATCCGGCGCTGTGTCGATCAGTGTGCCGTCTAGGTCGAACAGTACGGTTGAGGGTTGTTCAGTCTTCACGGGTGTCTCGGGCGTGCATCAGGTAGTTAACATCCACATCCCGACCCAGTTTGTAAGAGCGGGTAACGGGGTTGTAGGTCATGCCGGTGAGTTCACGTACATCCAGCCCGGCATGGCGCAGGTAATCGGACATTTCCGAGGGGCGGATGAACTTCTTCCACTCATGGGTGCCTTTGGGAACCAAGCTCAAAACGTATTCGGCACCAACAATAGCAAACAGGAAGGATTTCGGGTTGCGATTAATGGTGGAGATAAACAAGTGCCCGCCGGGTTTGAGCAGTGCAGAGCAGGCGTTGATAACCGAACCCGGGTCTGGCACGTGCTCCAGCATTTCCAGGCAGGTAACCGCGTCGTATTGGCCGGCATGCTCTGGGTCGCGGGACAGTTCTTCAACGGTGATTTTCTGGTAATCCACTTGTATCCCGCTTTCCAAACCGTGCAATCGTGCAACGGCCAGTGGCGCTTCGCCCATGTCCAGCCCGGTTACATGGGCGCCACGCAGGGCCATGCCCTCGGATAGCAACCCGCCGCCACAGCCCACATCTACCACTCGTTTACCGGCAAGTGATACACGCTCGTCGATATAGTTCAGGCGCAGCGGGTTGATGTCGTGTAGTGGCTTGAACTCGCTGGTAGGGTCCCACCAGCGACTGGCAAGGGCTTCAAACTTGGCGATTTCGTTATGGTCAACGTTCTGATTTGTCATGTTACGTTCAGCCTGATCCATCTGTCGGAATTCTGTTAGTCGGCTTGTTGTTGGCGGATTTTTTCAGCCCAGCCCTCAACGCGAAGCATAAGATCTGGAACATCAATACGCGTCAGTTTGCCATCCTGTACCTGAGGTACACCGTTAATCCAGCTATGGGTTACTGCCCGGCCATGGTTGCTGTATACAAGGTGCGAAGCGGGGTCGTAAACCGGCTGAATAAACGGATCGCTAAGGTCAACGGCAATAACGTCTGCCAGTTTACCTGCCATGAGTGAGCCTATTTCGTGTTCTCGCCCCAAAGCTTTGGCGCCGTTGAGCGTAGCCATATGAAGGGCGTCATGGGCGCTTAGCGCGGCGGCGTCATTGGCAACCACTTTCGCAACCATAGCGGCGGTGCGGGTTTCGCCAAACATATCCAAGTCGTTATTGCTGGCTGCGCCATCTGTTCCGATTGCTAAGTTAACACCGCCCTTCATCAGCTTCTGCACCGGGCACAGGCCACTGGCAAGCTTAAGGTTGGATTCTGGGCAGTGGATGACGTGCGCCCCTGTGCCTGCAAGCAGGGCAATGTCTGAGTCGCCAATCTGGGTCATGTGAACGCACTGGGTGTTGGCCCCAAGAACGCCAAGCTGAGCGAGTCGCTCAATCGGGCGTTTACCTTGTTTTTCTACGGCTTCTGCCACCTCAAATTCGGTTTCATGCAGATGAATTTGAATCCGTGCGCCTGTGCGTTCTGAGAGTGCAGCGGCATCCATCAAGGGGCCGTCGGATACGGTGTAGGGCGCATGTGGGCCAATTGCAGGCATGATGTAATCGTCGCCTTTCCACGCATCGATCAGCGCCTCGCCTTTGCTCAGGTACTCGTCTGGCCCGGCGCCCCATGCCGTGGGAAAGTCAAGCAGAGGAAAGCATACCTGCGCACGCATGCCGGTATCATGGGCCATTTGGGCCACTATCTCGGGGAAGAAATACATGTCTGAGAAGGTCGTTGTGCCGGTTCTCAGCATTTCTGCCATGGCCAGTTGTGTGCCGTCTGCAATAAACTGCTCGCTGACAAAATGGCCTTCTGCCGGCCAGATATGATTATTCAGCCAGGTCATCAGGGGGAGGTCGTCTGCCATGCCTCTAAACAGCGACATAGCGGCATGGCCATGCATGTTGATCAGCCCGGGCATAACCACGTGGTGGAGCAGGTCAATGGTCTCCCGGGTACGGAATTCGCGATCTGCCTGTGCCACGGGTAACACCGCTGCAATTCTGGCGCCCTGAATGATGACGGCTTGGTGCTCAAGCACGATTCCGGCCGGTTCAATGGGGATCAACCAACGAGCGTTGATGCGAATATCGGCTGCGGTGATGGTGTCTGCCGTCATTAACTCTGCCTTGCGTACCGGCTACGAAGTAGGTTGCACTTAGAAAGTGCTCAAACGCGCCGGACAATGAAATGTAGCCCGTAAGTATAACCGTTATACTGGCTGTTTTCAGCGTCGTGAAACGCGTTATTAGATGTGCCATGAAACGAGAGCCAAGCGATGAATAACCCTACAGAATCTTCTTTTCGTGCCACCGGTACGGTCGCTCTCCGGTGGCAAGGCATCAGCCTGGAACTGCTTGATCAACGCCTGTTGCCGGCTCAGGAGCACTGGATAACCTTGGAAAACGCTTCCGGTGTTGCGCAGAGCATTCAGAACATGGTGGTGCGCGGTGCGCCGGCTATTGGTATTAGCGCGGCTTACGGTGTGGCACTGGCGGCCCGGCATGCCGGAGCTGGAGGCTGGAAAGCTGAAATTAAACAAGCTGTTCATGAATTATCCGCGTCCCGGCCAACCGCTGTTAACCTGTTTTGGGCCTTGCAGCGAATGGAGCGGGTGTTCCACGGTTGTGGCTCACTTCGCGAAGCTCAGGTACGGCTGGCGGATGAGGCGATCGCCATTCATCAGGAAGATCTTGCTGGTAATCTTGCCATGGCCGATCACGCACTTGAGGCCATGGGATTTTTTGCAGACTCTGGCGGCTCTAAGCCTATTTCTGTTCTGACTCATTGCAATACAGGTGCCCTCGCAACCGGTGGATATGGCACGGCGCTAGGTGTTATTCGCCGGCTTCACGAGCAAAAACTGCTGACGCAAGTGTATGCGGATGAAACCCGGCCATGGCTACAAGGCAGTCGCCTTACGGCTTGGGAGTTGATGCGGGAGGGTATTCCAGTGACACTGAATGCAGATGGCGCTGCGGCGGCTATTCTTGCTGCGGGCGAAGTAAGTTGGATCATTGTTGGTGCCGACAGAATTACAGCCAATGGTGATGTGGCTAACAAGATTGGTACATATAGCCTTGCAGTACTGGCGCGTTATCACAATGTTGGGTTTATGGTGGTGGCACCTTCCAGCACCGTGGATATGTCGTTAGAGTCTGGTGCAGAGATTCCCATTGAAGAGCGGGGCGGCACTGAGGTTCGGGAAGTTCGCGGTATTCCGTTGGCACCAGAAGGTGTGTCTGTATTTAATCCGGTATTCGATGTGACGCCCGCAAATCTGATTGACGTAATCGTTACAGAGAGGGGGGCCGTGCGGAACCCGAACAAAACGGCAATGCAGGGGCTATTTGGTTGAGGGCTTGGTTCTGGTTGGAGCCTTGTCGTCAGGCAGCTCGCTTTGTTGTGTTTCAAAGCTGGCGCGGATTTCCTCGACCTGTCTTTCCTGGTCCTCCACAAAGTGCAGTGACATCTCAAAACTATGCCGGGTGAACTCCAGCACCTTGCGAAAGCCTTCATCTGAGAGCGTGCGCGCAGAATCATGGCGGCGGAAAATATTGATGAATTCCCGTTCTCTCTCAAACTGCAGCGGTACTCTAGCCACGCCCCAGTCGTTCAGGACCTGCCACACTTCAGGGTTGTAGTTGCGGGTGGTGCGCATGATAAACGGAATGGGATCGTTCCGGGCTATCAAGGCTGTAAGGCGAAGAATCAGTTCGAAGGAAAGCGTAGCCGTGCCATTTTCAATGGCTTCAAGAACGGACTTGTCGCGAAGGTGGAGCGCCTCGCTCATCTCCGATAGCGTCAGCCCGGCGACTTCCCGGATGTCCTTTAAAGACTGGCCTGCGGCCAGCATGGCGCGGAGTTGATCTTGAGAGTTGATCAACGCGCGGCCGACACGCAAGGAGGTGTCTGTAGCGCGGGCTCCGAAGCGGAATGCTGATCCGGTCAGGCTGGCTAGTCGGTCAATAATGCCTTCTGGGGCTTTTTCTGAAGCGGTGGGTTTGCGTAGCTCATCCACTTCCTCTTGAGAGCGCATGGCATGCAGTGCATCCAACAACATGTCCTGCAGCGCACGCGCTCTGTTCTGGCTTTCTTGTTCGCCGGCTCGCTGTTTGTCGGTCTTCTGAACCACTACCTGGCCTTGGCCTGAGCCGCAAATTGTTGTGGCGTTAGAATGGATGCCATCCGTCGGTCCAGTTCAAGCATGTCTGCCATAATGTCGCCGCCTTCGCGAATCACAAAGTCCAGCTCTTCGTCAGTAGACCCGAGATCTGCAGCCTGCTGATCCTGCCAATCTTCAAGTTCATCCAAAGTCTCAAAAGAATCTTCGCCACGTAGCTCACGACGCGCGTTGGCGATGGTCAGCCTGGTGCGTTCGATTTGTTCCTGCTCAGTGGTGCGCTCATCAAGATTAAGGCTCACGGTCTTCCTTTGGCGCTGCTCTTTCAGGAAATTAATCTCCTGTTGGAGAAGTCTGAACTCCGGGCTACTGGCAAAACGATCCTCATGACGCTTGCGGAGATCCTCGATAATTCCACTAAAATCGAAATATCGGGTGTGTGGAACCGAGTCGATCTGATCCCAGGGTAGGGCATGATCCAGTGCATCTTCACCGATGCGAGTTTTGTCGATACGCGAGGGAATTTCGATATCTGGAATCACGCCCTTATGCTGGGTTGAGCCGCCGGATACACGGTAGAACTTCGATTGGGTGATTTTGAGCTGGCCGTGATTGAGCGGGCGTACGGCTTGTACCGTACCCTTACCAAAGGTTTGAGAACCAACGACTAAGCCGCGGCCATAATCTTGAATCGCGCCAGCAAAAATCTCGGAGGCCGAGGCGCTCATGCGGTTAGTTAGAACCACCAAAGGTCCATCGTAGGAAACAGACGCATCTTCGTCATTCAGAACCTGCACTTCATTACTTGAGTTGCGAATTTGCACGGTAGGGCCGGTGTCGATAAACAGGCCAACTAGATCATTTGCCTCGTGCAGGGCCCCGCCACCGTTGTTACGCAGATCTATTACGAGGCCGTTCACCCCATCTTGCTGCAGTTCTTCAATCAGCTTCCGTACGTCACGGGTAGTGCTCTTGTAATTCGGATCTCCTGCCTGCATGGCGCGGAAATCAGCATAGAACGTAGGAATGGTGATTACACCAACGGTGTATTTTTCGCCATTGCGCTGGAGCTCGATGGTGTCTTTGCTGGCGCTTTGTTCTTCCAGCTTCACTTCATCACGGCTGATGGCAATGGATTTGGTCAGGGTTTCATCGGTCGCGCTAGCAGGTACCACTTCAAGGGTAACCACGGAGTTACGTGGCCCTCGGATAAGATCGACTACCTCATCCAGACGCCAGCCGATCACGTTAACCGGTTTCTCGTCTTCTTGCGCCACGGAGACAATCCTGTCGGCGGGCTTGAGTTGGCCTTGCTTGGAGGCAGGGCCACCCGGAACCAGTCTAACAACTTTGGTGTACTCATTATCCGCCTGAAGAACGGCACCAATACCTTCCAGGGACAGGCTCATATTGATGTTGAAGTTTTCAGACGTGCGTGGTGAAAAATAAGACGTGTGTGGGTCCCACATGCCGGTAAAGGCATTCATGTAGGCCTGAAAGGCATCTTCGCTGCGGGCCTGGTACGCGCGCTTGAGCTGGCCTTCGTAGCGACGCTTTAGAGTGTCCGTAATGGCTTCATCGTCGGTGCCGTTGAGGCGCTGGGCAAGCACCGCATTTTTTATGCGCTTGTTCCACAGTTCATCAAGAGCTTGTTTGTTTGGCTCCCACTTAGTCTCAGAACGATCAAGAAGAATGTTCTCATCGGAGCTGAAGTCTAAATTTTCAATGCCCGCATCAAGAGTCTCAAGGGCAAACTGGAGGCGTTCTATGATGCGCTGCTGAACCAGATTGTAAATGTCAAAACCTGGCTGCAGCTGGCCGGTTTTAAGTGCTGACCCTAAGCGGTTTCTGACTTTGTCGAGCGTCTGAATATCTTTGCCGGTCAAGTAAACGCGCTGGCCATCCAGATAGTTCAGGTAGGCATCAAACACATCGCCCGAAAGTTTGTCGCTGATACCCAGGTCGCGAAAGTGGGTGAACTGCAGTTGCCTGGCAATGAGAATGTTGGCTCGTGCCTGGTCAATCGTTGGTGCGACCGGTGTGTACGCTTGTGCTTCGACCGCTTTTGCCTGCACGCTAAAGGGTGCCGACAGCAGCAGCGCAACAGTGAGCGCTTTGCACACACCCATCCGGCCGGCGTTAAAAGGCGCGTGACGGACAGATGTTTTTTCCGCGATGGTCATATAGACATACCTGACGATGCTGGGTACCCGCCAGACAGATCTGGAATCGGTTAACCCGTGGGCTTATGGATTTATTGTAGGCAAGGGCTACACCCGTTGCTATAGGCACGGCGTATCGGTTCGTGACAATCTGTCCATGAAGATTTCGATCTACTGTGTGAAAGTTTTTATATTTCAAGAGGTTTTGAAAGGATTGAGCAGGGCCAGTAGTGTGGCAGTAGGAGTTGGGCGCGGTCGGTTTTGGGTGTTGTAAATAGAGAATGTGGCGGAGGGGCTGGCCCCTCCGCCACTTCGACATCTCAGACGAACGGCTTTTCCTGCTCTGCATGCTTAAGCAGCAGAGCAGGCGGAGCAAAACGCTCTCCGTGAGCTGCAGCCAGTTCTTTGGCTCGCTCGGTAAACGCTCTCACGCCGTACTGGTTAATAAACTGTATGGCACCTCCAGTCCAGGGTGCGTACCCAATACCGAAAATGCTGCCGATGTTGGCATCTTCTACGGTACGCAATACGCCTTCTTCCAGGCAGCGAACGGTTTCGATGGCCTGAATGAACAGGATTCGGTCTTTCAGATCCTGAAGTTTCACTTGGCTGGCTTTTTCTTGATTCACATAGCGAGCTTCAAGCTCTGGCCAGAAGTGTTTCTTGCCCTTGGCTGGGTACTCATAGAAGCCGGCACCAGCTGCTTTGCCTTTGCGGCCGTGGTCGTTAACCATCTGGTCGATAATGGCTTCTGCGGGATGTGACGTCCAGGTACCGCCAGCTGCCTCAACATCCTTTTTGCTTTGATCGCGAACGTGTTGCATCAGAGTCAGGCTGACTTCATCGCTGATTGTCAGAGGGCCAACCGGCATGCCTGCCAGCAAACCAGCGTTGTCGATACTCGCTGGGTGAATGCCTTCGCCCAGCATGCAGATGCCTTCGTTAACGAAGGTACCGAACACACGGGAGGTGAAGAAGCCACGGCTGTCGTTCACAACCACAGGAATCTTGCCAATCTGCTGAACGTAATCGAACGCTCTGGCCAGTGTCTCATCCGACGTTTGATCGCCAACAATGATCTCTACAAGCATCATCTTGTCTACGGGAGAGAAAAAGTGCAGCCCAATGAAGTTTTCGGGCTTGTCAGAAGCCTTGGCCAACTGGGTGATAGGAATGGTTGAGGTGTTCGACGCAAAAATGCCGTTTTTAACCAGCTTTGGTTCGGCCTCTGCGGTTACTTTTGCTTTCAGGTCGCTGTCTTCAAACACCGCTTCAATAACCAGATCACAACCTTCCAGATCAGCGGCAGAATCTGTGGCTTTGATGCGGCCCAGTACGTCTGCTTTTTTCTCTTCGGTCATGGAACCACGGCTGACTTTTTTCGCCAGCAGGTTTTCAGAGTAGCTCTTGCCTTTCTCAGCACTCTCAAGGGAAATGTCCTTAAGAACCACGTCCATGCCACGGCTGGCAGTGGAATAGGCGATGCCTGCGCCCATCATGCCTGCGCCTAGTACACCAATTTTCTTAAAGGATGCTTTCTCTACGCCTTCTGGCCGGCTGCCCCCGCCATTGATAGTGTTCAGCTGAAACCAGAAAGTGCCAGTCATGTTCTTGGCCACTTGGCCAATAACCAACTCGGCAAAATAGCGGGTTTCGATAAGGCTGCCGTTATCGAAATCTACCTGTGCACCTTCAACAGCCGCAGACATAATGCGCTCTGGTGCTGGGTAGCAGCCTTTGGTTTTCTGTTTCAGCATGGCTGGCGCAATCGCCAGCTTCTGTGCCATGGCTGGGTGATGGGGGGCGCCACCAGGTAGTTTGAAACCTTTCTTGTCCCAAGGCTGCTGGCACTTAGGGTTGGCTTCGATGAAGGCCCTTGCTTTAGCCATCATGTCGTCGACTGAATCGGCCAGTTCATCAATCATGCCGGCTTTCAGTGCCGCTGTAGGACGTAGCTTTTTGCCTTCCATCAACAGCGGGAAAGCCGCTTCCAGGCCAATCATTCTAGGCAGGCGCTGAGTACCGCCGCCGCCGGGCAGAAGGCCAAGCGTTACTTCAGGAAGGCCTAGCTGAATGCTGTTGTTATTCAAGGCGATGCGGTGATGGCAGGCTAGGGCAATTTCATAACCGCCGCCCAACGCCGTGCCGTTGATCGCAGCAACCACCGGCTTACCGCAGGTCTCCAGTGACCGCATCTGGGCTTTCATGCTGTTGACCATATCTTCAAAGGCTTGAGCGTCGTCGCGGGTAACCTTGTGAATTTCGTTCAGGTCGCCACCGGCAAAGAAAGTTTTCTTGGCAGAGGCAACAATAATGCCGCGAATGTTATCCAAGTCGCCCTGAACTTTACTGACCGTCTCATCGAGCGCTTCACGGAACGCCGCGTTCATGGTGTTCGCGGATTGCCCCGGCATGTCGATGGTGAGGATTAGAATTTGATCTGAACCCAGTTCGTAACGGATAGCACTCATAATCGGTTCTCCTTGCAGAAAAAGTGTGGGGTTCAGACCCGCTCAATGATGGTGGCAATGCCCATGCCGCCGCCGACGCACAAAGTCGCCAGGCCAAAGCGCAAATCTCGACGCTCTAACTCATCCAGCAGCGTGCCGACAATCATGGCGCCGGTGGCACCGAGAGGGTGGCCCATGGCGATGGCGCCGCCGTTCACGTTCACTTTTTCATCGGGAACCGAGAGCTCCTTCTGGAAACGCATTACCACGGAGGCAAAGGCTTCGTTTACTTCAAACAGATCAATCTGATCGATCGTCATGCCGGCTTTTTCCAGCGCCTTTCGGGTAGCAGGGGCTGGGCCTGTGAGCATAATGGTGGGATCTGTGCTGGTAACAGCAGTGGCTACGATGCGGGCACGGGGCTTCAAGCCTAGGGCTTTGCCTTTTTCTTCACTGCCGATCAGCATGCAGGTTGCGCCGTCTACCATGCCGGAAGAGTTACCCGCGTGGTGAACGTGGTTGATCGTTTCCACGTAGTGATATTTTTCACGGGCTACGCTATTGAAGCCCATTTGACCCATCATCTGGAAGGAAGGCTTCAGGCCAGAAAGAGATTCTACGGTGGTGTCACCTCTAACGTGCTCATCTCGATCCAGAATAACAACGCCACTCTGGTCGGTAACTGGCACGATGGATTTGGCGAAGTAGTTGTTCTTCCAGGCGTTGGCTGCTTTTTGCTGTGATTTCACCGCGAAACCGTCTACATCTTCACGAGTGAAGCCGTCCAGTGTGGCAACCAAGTCTGCGCCAATGCCTTGGGGCATAAAGCCGGTGTGCAGGTTGGTTTGCGGGTCCATCGCCCAGGCGCCGCCATCAGACCCCATAGGGATGCGGGACATAGACTCAACACCGCCGGCAACAATCATATCTTCCCAGCCAGAGCGGACTTTCATGGCGGCCAGGTTAACGGCTTCAAGACCTGAGGCGCAGAAGCGGTTGAGGGTAACGCCCGATACTTTTTCGTCCCAGTTAGCGGCAAGTGCTGCGGTTTTGGCAATATCTGCACCTTGGTCGCCAACGGCGCTCACGCAGCCGAGAACAATATCGTCTACCTGCGAGGTGTCCAGGTTGTTTCTCTGCTGCAGCGCATTGAGTACAGTGGTTAGCAGTGTAATAGGCTTAACACTGTGCAGTGAACCGTTTTTCTTTCCACGCCCTCTGGGGGTGCGAACCGCATCGAAGATATACGCCTCGGTGGTCATTTTTTGTCCTCTGATGATTGTTGCTTGGGGATTTACTTACAGGAACTGTCACCATAGCCCTTTGATAGCTTTGTAGGTAATGACGCGGCCTGCCAATCGGATTGGCGAAATTGCTCAGAGACAGTGACAGGCGAGATCCCTGCTTCTATGTTTACCGATAGCATTGTGTATTTTTTAGATGCTCTCAAGTGGATTTAGGAGGCAAAAGTCATGTCTTACAGAGATGCCATCGACAACTTTTACGAACGCTTGATAGTAGACGCTATTGATGCGACGAGAGAGCCGGGCGATACCGCAGATTTCTTGACTGACGTTATGTGTGTGGCCTTGAACCGGCTACCTCCCCGTTACTACCGACACACTATTGATATGATGTTTTATCTAGCGGATGAAGAACTCAGGGGTATGAAAGACAAATCCCTGAACGCCGTTGAGGGCGCCAGGGATTTTGTTAGAGAGCATCAGCGGGAGTAGGGCACCGAATGCTTAGTTTTCGATCAGGCTATCCAGTGCATTGTTTAAACGGCTTGCCAGCGATAGGTCTGCACCTCCGTTAGCCGGTTTAACGCACCAACTGGCTACTAGACCCTCCACACTCTGGAGCGAGTTGTCTGTTTTTTCAGTGGATCCCATGCCTTCGGTCAGCCGCTGAACCTGTATTTCCATGCGTTTTTTTTGGTCTTCTTCCGGCGACGGTATGCCGGCAAGTATTTCTGCGCGAATGACGATTTCTTGATCATTCAATTCGCCCAGACCTTCTGCAAGAGCTGACCATTTGCCCGGTAACGTATCCGTTGGTATGTCGTCTTCTGTGCGGGCGAGTACAAGCGCCTGCCATTCAGCGATGCCCGTTTTGAGCTTTTGTGCCGCAATAGCCTTGCTCAACCGCTGCTTTTCTCTCTGGATTTGTTCTCTTATGGTCGCTGACGTTTGCGATGCATCGAGGCCGCGAAGGGCGGTTGCGGCTTGTTCCAGGGCTTGTTCGCCTTGGGTTGAGCTTACGTCTGCAACCTGTTGAAGCACCGCTTCAGCGGCAGTATCGGCTTCCTGCGCCGCTTTCTGCTGTTCCGAACGTTCGGCGTCACGGCGGGCAAATATTTCGTCACAAGCTTTGCGAAATGCCTGCCATAGTTTTCGGTCTTCCCGGTGACGGGTGATTCCGACGGCCTTCCAGTCCGTCTGCAGTGCTTTCGCCTTGTTCATGGCCTCATGCAGAGGATCGTGTGCCGTCAAAGTCTGTGCCTGTTCAACGATTGCCTGCTTCATTGCTTCGTTCTTCTCGCGCTCCTGATCAATGGGCGTCTCGAGCTTTCTAAGCAGATCATCAAACTGCTTCTGTACTTGGCGGTTATCCCGGAACTCTACCGGCCAAGCCGATTTCCATTCCTGGCGGGCGGTCTGCAGAATGTGTTCAACGGCTTTCCAGTCCATCGTGCTCCAGTCTGCCGCATTTACAAAATGTTCCAGTTCGGTGCAGATCGTTTTGCGCTTTTCCAGGTTTGCCTGCTTCAAACCAGACTTGGCTTTGAAGTAAGTTTTGCAAGGCTCATAGGCCTTGTCAGACGCCTGCTTGAAACGTGACCACAATATGCGGTCTGACGAACCGCCCAGTTCCCGCCATTCTTTCTGAAGTTCCTTTATACGCTCGGATTTTGCTTCCGGTTCCGTCGATTGTTCTGCCAGGTTTTCCATCTGCTCACAAAGAGCGATTTGCTTGGGCTCGGTGGCAAATCCTTGCCAGTCAGTCAGCTCCCTAAGTTGGCCGGTAAGTAGCTGCACGCGGGCTTGAAAGCTTTTGCTATGGCGGTGGTCAAGTGCCTTCAAATGTTGCTGTGCCGCTTTCAGAAGCTGCCGGGATTCCTTAAGCTGTTTGGCTTCAAGTGCTTCATCCAGCCTGTCTAGGGTCGCTTTCAGATCATCTGAAGACGCCTGCTGCTGCTTTTGATCGTCACTGCTTTTATTGGTGACAGGTTTCGGTTTGCCAACAAGCTTGCGCGCAGAGTCCAGCAGATCTGGAGCAGGGAAGCCAGTTGGCCAGTTAATCTCTTTCAGCAGATCCGAAGCACGCTGTTGGTCTTCAGGGCTAGCGTCCTGATCCACTACCGTAGAGATAGCGAGTAGTGATTCTTTTGCCTGGCCAATATGGCGGACTGCGTTCATGTAGTTGCGCAGCGTCATCATGGACGCTTCGTAGGCTTTCTGTTGCGACTTTTCAACTTGCGTGTCGCGGGTTGCTTCCAGCCAACGGTTTTCCTGGGTTTTTTGCAGGGCATCCAGTGAGGCCAAAGAGGCAAGTGTCTCAGTGGGCTGATGTTGGAGATTATTCAGGGTCTGGGCCATCAACTCCAAAGTTTCCTCTCTTTGAAGTCGCTGTTCCCGCTGGTGCTTTTCTGTATCCTGAGTTGCCTGTATATCAGTGAGGCGTTCACGACAGCGGTGTGCAGATTCAAGAAACTCGCTTAATTGGTCTGGCGATGCACTGGCTTCCACTGTGGCCCACTGGCTGAGAAGTGTGTCCAGCCGGGCTCCATAGAGTTTTGTGTCGTCGCTTTTTGCTTGGTCGCGGGCGCTACTGATCAGCGAAGCAATGGTTCCGGACACGACTTCTTGTTGGGCTTGCTCTTCGCGTATAACCTGTAGTTTTTGTCGTACCACTTGGTACACGCCTTTGTCCCGCCCTTTGGCCTGCTTTTGCACGCGCTGAAGGAGTTCTGCATCCTGCAGAAGATTGGCGGCTCTGAACCGGATGTCTGCCGTTACCCCCTCGTTAGCCAGGCCCGCTGCGACGTTTTGAGTCGGGCTGGCTTGTAGAGCCTGAAGCTGTTCTTCCCGCAATTCATTTTTTTGCTCTGCTCGTTTGTCCTCTGCTGGCACGGCCGTTGGCTGCGCACGAGCCGGCGTCTTGCGGGTGGGTGCAGCGGGTTTGCGGGATTTGAACAGTTTCTGGAGGAATGCAGCCATGAAGATATCCTTAGGGATTGAAACCAGTCTACGGTGTCGGGCAAAGTAAGCCGGCACCGGCCATCGGCGCTCACCAGAGAGCCGGGTACATATTAAACGCGGGGCTAGTCTAGCGTTTTGTGAGCGTTTCCGGGAAGGGTTGAATGGTAAAACAGGAAAATAGCGATGATCAGGAATACAAGGCGCGCTCGGTGGCCTTGAGATTGCTTGCCCGCCGTGAACATAGCCGGCAGGAGTTAACGCTGAAATTGCGACAGCGCCATCTTGATGGTTCGGTGATCTCGTCGGTTCTGGATGATTATGAGGACAAAGGCTGGTTGGATGACGACCGATTTTCGGATGTGTACGCCCGGCAACGTATTGATCGGGGCTATGGCCCTCTGAAAGTGCTGGCAGAGCTGCAGCAGCGCGGTATACATAGCACTCCGGACTGCCTTGGTGAGCTTGCTGAGGCAGACTGGATTCACAATGCACTTGTGTTGAGAGAAAAACGTTTCGGCCTGTGCGACCTGAGTGACGAATGGGATGAAAAAATGCGTCAGGCTCGTTTTCTTACTCGTCGGGGATTCACTGCTAGCCAGGTGGAGCGGGCGCTTGAGGCTTCAGAGTTCTAGGTGTTAGAGCGTTGGCGGTATCATTCCGAGTTCTGGGGGTATGCCGGCTCGCATGTCACTCCCTTCTTCGTTTAGCGAGTTTTCAGGGTTCTGCTCTAAGCCGACAAACGAGGAGTCTTTGGCGGCTAGCTCTTCCGTCGGCTTCATCATCCGCGCGAGCACGTCATAGTAACGGCGAATATTTTGCACATAGAGGACAGGTTCGTGGCCACGGGCGTACCCATAGCGGGTCTGTTTGTACCATTCTTTCTGAGCCAGCAGCGGTAGAAACTCCTTCACATCCATCCACCTATCCGGGTTTTTACCAGCGCCTTCCGTTAGCCTGCGGGCATCTTCCAGGTGTCCGTAGCCCACGTTGTATGAGGCCAAAGCAAACCAGGTGCGGTCTGGTTCTGCGATGCGTTCAGGAATCTTCTTGTGAACCATGCGGAAATATTTGGCCCCACCCTGAATGCTCTCTTCCGCGTCCAGCCGGTTGTTGATGCCTATGTAGTTTGCGGTGTTGCGCGTAAGCATCATCAACCCACGAACCCCGGTTGGGGAAATGGCATTGGGGCGCCAATGTGACTCTTGATAACCAATGGCAGCAAGTAGGCGCCAGTCCATATTGAATATAGAGGCGTGATCCCGGAATAGGCTCTCGTAGCTGGGCAGCCGGTTTTCTACGTGGTGCATAAATGTGCGTGCGCCTACATAGTTCAAATGATCTAGGTGGCCGTAAAATCTCTCGGAAAGCTGTGCGATGATGCCGTTTGAGTGCACCTTCTTAAGGAATGCCTTTGCTGCACCAACGAGTGAGTCGTCCTGATTTGCCGGGAATAGCCATGCCAGTTCTTTTGCGTCACCAAGAGCAAACCCTTGTTTTACCTGAGGGAAGAACACGTGGTTGAGATCGAGTTCGTTTGACGAGACAACCGCGTAAGACAGTTCACCGGTTTCCACTCGAGCAAGTATGCCTGCAGCATCCAGGCCTGGATGAACTTGCCAGAAAATATCTGGAGTTACGCCAGTGAGAGCCTGAAGCTGATACTCATGATTGCTGTCGGGCACTAAATGAAGGGTCTGCCCGATAAGATCTGTAAGAGCCTTAGGGCGATCTACATCGCGATTGTAAACAACGATTGATTGCGCTTCGATGCCAGTAGGAAGTGCTGTGTACAGGTTTTCGAACAGTGGTTGCGAAGAAAGACCGGCCAGCCCAATGTGCGCAAAATCTCTGGAGAGTACGGACAGAACTTCTGTGTTGTCTTCGGCAACCCGCAGCCGGAGTTTAACGCCAAGTTCTTCGGCGAAGAGTTTGGCTAGCTCGTAGTCATAACCGGTAGGGCCTTCGCGACCCTTATAGTATATGGAGGGCGCAACACGAGTAATTACGTGCAGTACGCCCTCGTTACGGATTTCCTGCAACGTGCTTGGCTGGCTGCATCCGGTGAGGGTCAGCAGAGTTAAGGTCAAGGTGCATGCGAGGAGTGATGTGTAGGCCGTCGCTGTACTGTATGCAGTCAGGATTCTCGGCAAGTCCCTGTTCTCCGTTACCGCTAAATCATCGGGATGCACGTAAAATGGCTAGTAGCATCCGGTGTCTTTCTGGGCGTGGTGTCCATGTCCACGCCCACATGATCCCTGCTGCTGAAACGAGGGTCAATCAAGTTGATCAATAACCATGCAAAATAATGTCAATTGTAGGCCAAGGGAATAACCTTTTCGGCGCTGTATCCCGGCACCGCTTTCAAGTATGATATGCGCCTTCTCAGAATGCACCCGGACTTCCCCGTTTCGCGCGATACAGGTTGATATCATGCTTGAACTTCGCGGCGCACCCGCGCTTTCGCCATTCCGCTCTCATAAACTGTACGCCAGGATTCAGGCCATTGTGCCCGAAGTTGAGCATGTTTATGCTGAATTCATGCACTTTGTGGATATGGAGGGCGCGCTTTCCGATTCCGAGCAGGCCATCCTTGATCGACTTCTAACCTACGGCCCCAGTGTGTCGGCTGAAGAGCCAAACGGCGTGCTCTTCCTCGTTGTGCCGCGCCCGGGAACCCTGTCTCCCTGGTCCAGCAAGGCAACAGATATTGCCCGTAATTGCGGTTTGCGCCAGATTCAGCGCATCGAGCGTGGTACGGCGTTTTATATCAAGTCGAGCAAAAAGCTTAGCCTGGACCAGCGTGAAAAAGTTGCCGCGCTGCTGTACGACCGCATGACTCAGAAAGTCTTCCATGAAATGGGCGGCGCTCAGTTGTTGTTCAGTCATGAAGAGCCGCGTCCTTTGGAGCGCGTGTCTGTATTGGCCGCCGGTCGGAAGGCGCTAGTGGACGCAAACAGGCGCCTTGGCCTTGCGCTGGCTGATGACGAAATCGATTACCTGGTGAAATCGTTTGTCGGTCTTGAACGGGATCCGACTGACGTTGAACTGATGATGTTTGCGCAGGCAAACTCAGAGCACTGTCGCCATAAGATATTTAACGCCTCTTGGGATATAGACGGTGAAGGGCAGGAAAAATCCCTGTTCGCCATGATCCGGAACACCTTTGAGATGAACAGCGAAGGCGTGCTGTCTGCGTACAAGGATAACGCCTCGGTTATTCGCGGCAGCCGTGGCGGTCGCTACTTCCCGGATCCTGTAACCGGCGTTTACGGTTACAATCAGGAAGACATTCACATTCTTATGAAGGTGGAGACTCACAACCACCCGACAGCCATTGCTCCCGCTGCAGGTGCGGCAACCGGTTCTGGTGGTGAAATTCGTGATGAAGGTGCAACGGGCCGTG
>NZ_JBQDKB010000040.1:0-33426 GCF_052094685.1 Marinobacter sp. | reverse complement strand
GAAACCGAAATCATCGACAGCACCACCCTCGGCCTGCTAGCCAAGATCGCCATGGCAGCCCAAAAGCAAAGCCAGTTTTTACCTACGCTGATTTCCACCAACCCGGACATTACCCGTATTATCACCTCCATGGGTTTCGATAAGATCTTCATTATCGTTCGTGAGCCAGCTTCACGCATCGAAGAGCTAGAAGAGATACCCGTACTGAGGGCAAGCGAACAAGACGTTCGTGACAAGGTACTGGATGCCCATAAAGTTCTTATGGGGCTGAACCAGCAAAACCGGGATGAGTTCAAGAATCTGGTGCGCGCTTTGGAATGTGAAGAGCCCGGCTAAGTCGGCGTGCCTAACATCTTGAGCCGGCAGATTCAGACCTGATTTAAACAGACGGAATAACTATGCCTGAAAAAAATGAGCCCCTAGCGAACGGGGTCAAAGAGCCGGTACACGATGTAGCGGTTCTCGGAGGAGGCAGCTTCGGTTCTGCTATGGCAAAAGTGCTCGGAGATAATGGCCATCGGGTTCACTTCTGGATGCGCGACGAAGCCCAAGTCGAAGAAATTCGCGCCACCGGCATAAACAGTCGTTATATGCCCAGCATCAAGATTGAAGGCGACATTCAGCCCACCACCGATCTTGCAGACGCTGTTAACAAAGCAGAAATTGTATTCATTGCTATCCCGAGTAAGGCTTTTCGCGCCGTGATACGCGAGAACAGCAATAAGTTTCGGGAAGGGCAAATTGTTGTCAGTCTGACGAAAGGTATTGAAGCTCACGGTTTTAAACTGATGAGCGAAATTCTCCAGGAGGAAATTCCTCGCTGCCGTATTGGCGTGCTAAGCGGCCCGAACCTGGCCAGTGAAATTGTGAACCGGGATCTCACAGCTACCGTTATCGCCGCCAAAGATCCAGATGTACGGCGCGCCGTTCAGGATCTACTTGGGTGTGAGTATTTTCGTGTGTACGCCAACGTGGATATTTACGGTGTTGAGCTGGCGGGCGCCCTGAAAAATATTTATGCCATTGTGGCCGGCCTCGCTTCGGCCTTGGAGATGGGTGAGAACGCCAAAGCCATGTTGATTACGCGTGGCCTGGCGGAAATGAGCCGTTTCGCTGTCAGCTTAGGCGCTAACCCCATGACTTTTATGGGTTTGGCGGGTGTGGGTGATTTAATTGTTACCTGTACCTCATCAAAAAGCCGTAACTTCAGAGTTGGCCATGCGGTTGGGCAAGGCAAGAAGCTCGACGACGCAGTGGCTGAATTGGGCCAAGTAGCAGAAGGTATTTACACTCTTGAGCTGGTGAAAGAAAAGTCTGAGGCTATCGGCATCTACATGCCATTAGTGCGAGGCCTTTATGAAATTCTATATCGGGATGCGTCCATCAAAGCGGTGATCAACAGTTTGATGATGTCTATACAGAATTCAGATGTTGAATTTATTTTGCCGCGGACTATCGCTGAATAACGGAATAACTCCTGGGAGGTGAGCTGTGCAGTTGCTTATCATGCGTCACGGCGAAGCTGGCTGGCACTCGCTGGACCAGGAACGAACGCTTACAGAAACTGGCCGCGCCCAAGTGGCGGAGTGTGCCGCTCAAATTGCGGCTTCGCCCTGGCGGCCAGAACAAATTTGGTGCAGCCCTTACGTACGGGCGCGCCAAACCGCAGCCATCGTGTCGGAAATCCTGAACTGCCCGGCGGAAGAGAAAGCATTTATTACCCCTGAAGATGATCCCGGGTTCTGCCTGGACGCCCTCCTTGATAATCAGTATTCACCTTTAATGCTGGTCTCTCATATGCCTTTGGTAGGCTGTCTGTCCACGTTGTTGATTGATGGGCACAGGCGCGGCCTTCCATTTATGACGGCTCAAGCGGTTGTTCTCGACATGCCGGTGGTCGGACCTGGCTGCGCAGACTTGAAAACCCAGTTTCTGCCCTGATCACATAGCAAGTAGCGCTATTCATATTGACTGAGTGCAGATTATGTACAGTTTTCCCATTGATTATGTGGAGCCGGTATTTCGGCCTCCAAGTGAAGCGAAATCACTTATTCTTCCTGTAACTAACGGATGTTCATGGAATAAATGTACGTTTTGCGAGATGTACACCCAGCCTCAAAAGAAATTTCGAGCCCGTAAACCGGAAGATGTGCGCAAAGACATAAATAATGCGGCCAAGAGCCTGGGTGGCGTAAAACGGGTTTTTCTGGCCGATGGCGATGCCATGGTGCTTCCCACCCGGCGGCTGGTAGAAATCCTGGCTGAGCTTAATGCTGCGTTCCCGGAACTGCAGCGGGTTTCCAGCTACTGCCTCCCCAGAAACCTCGCCAAAAAAACCGTAGAAGATCTCAAGCAACTGAAGGAAGCAGGGCTCAAGATCCTCTATGTGGGTATGGAATCCGGTGATGATGAGGTACTGCAACGGATCAACAAAGGGGAAACCTGGGAATCAACTCGATCCGCGCTGCTGAAAATCCGTGAAGCGGGATTAACCAGCTCGGTGATGGTGCTTAATGGTTTGGGTGGCGAAACTCTATCGCGCCAGCACGCCATTAATACCGCCACTCTGTGCAACGAAACTCAGCCAGACTATCTTTCGACTTTGGTTGTCAGTTTTCCGCAGGGCGAAGAGCGGTTTCGTGAGGGCTTTGGGGAGGATTTTATACCTCTTACCCAGCAAGGCTTGTTTGAGGAGATCCGTACCTTTATGGCGCACTTAGAACTTGAACGGACGGTGTTTAGAAGCGACCACGCCTCGAACTATCTGGTGCTTAAAGGAAACCTGGGGCGCGATAAGCAAAAACTTTTAGATCAGGTTAATCTAGCTATCACCAGCCCCGGCGCTGTGCCACTACGGCATGAATCGCAGCGTGGATTGTAAATTCCAGGTTTAGGGAGGAGAACTATGAGCCAGAATCCGGAAAACCTCGTTGAGCAAGTGGAAAAAACCACGAAAAACCTTAGCCGACCTCCGCTTGAAAAATGGAACCCGGAGCTTTCGGGGGATATGGATCTTCGCGTAAGCCGAGACGGGCAATGGATCCACAAAGGCGAGCCCCTGGGCAGAGACGCGATCGTAAAGCTATTTTCCACGATCCTTCGCCGGGAAGAAGATGGCCAGTACTACCTTTTAACACCAGTAGAAAAATGGCGGATTCAGGTAGAGGACACGCCCTTGCTTGCTCACTCTCTAAAGGTGCAGGGTACTGGTGAGCAGCAGGTAATAGAGCTGACAACCAACGTGGGCGAAACTCTTGAGGTGGGTGATGAGCATCCGCTTGAGGTGGGCAGTTATGAAGATTCTGGGCAGCCCAGGCCCGTAGTTCGCGTGCGCCACGGAGTAGAGGCTCGGCTGGTAACCGCTGCTTATTATGATTTGGCCGAACATGTTGTGGAGCAGACCATTGATGGAAAACCTGTGTTAGGTGTGTTTAGCCACGGAAATTTCTACAAAATTGGGCAGGGCGGTTGAAAAGCTTTAGCGCGCCCCCAGAAATGACGGTGGAAAACGCACTATCTCAATTGTTAAACTGTGTTTTCATGCTTGTTACGAGCCTGGCTCTCTAACGAGGCCTGGTTGTCGTTAGTTCCTCTGTTCAGTTTGGCTGTTCATGACTACTTTCGATTACCTTTAATCAAACATACAGTCATTGCGACACTCAAGGAGATCACATGGCCCAACCTCGCGTTGTCACCATCAATTACACGCTCACCAACAACCAGGGAGAAGAGCTGGACTCCTCTCGTGGAGAAGGTCGCGAGCCGCTGGCTTATCTGGAAGGCGCACAGAACATTATCGGTGGACTTGAAAGTGCACTGAACGAAAAAAACGTAGGTGACCAAGTAAAGGTTTCTGTAGAGCCAGCTGATGGCTACGGCGAAATTAACGAAGAGTTGGTTCAGCCGGTTCCACGTACGGCTTTTGAAGGTGTAGACACCATCGAGCCGGGCATGCAGTTCCAAGCACAAACTCCGGGCGGTCCCCAGGTAGTTCGTGTTGTGGAAGTTAACGAAGAAACCGTTACCATTGACGCGAACCACCCATTGGCTGGCGAAACTCTGCACTTCGATGTAGAAGTACTTGAAGCTCGCGACGCCACTGATGAAGAACAGGAACACGGCCACGCGCACTAAGAGTGTAGAGCCCGTTTCTGTGAAGGCTCCTACGGGAGCCTTTTTTTGTGGCTGAAAAAAACGGCCACAAAAAAGCGGAGGTGCAGTTTTAACCGCACCTCCGCTTTCAATGCACTAATTAACTTAATGCATCAGGCGAACCAACTTACATGTTCGGGTAGTTTGGTCCACCACCGCCTTCAGGCGTTACCCAAGTAATGTTCTGTGCAGGGTCCTTGATATCGCAGGTCTTGCAGTGAACACAGTTCTGAGCGTTGATCTGGAATTGCTTACCGCTGCCATCATCCTTCTCAACTACTTCGTAAACCCCTGCAGGGCAGTAGCGCTGAGCGGGCTCATCGTACTTCGGCAGGTTTTCCTGGATTGGAATGTCCGGGTTGGTCAGCTTCAGGTGAACCGGCTGATTTTCCACGTGATTGGTGTTGGAAATAAACACCGACGACAGGCGATCAAAAGTCAGTTTGTTGTCCGGCTTAGGATAAGCCACCTTTTTGCACTCAGACGCAGGCTTCATTGTTGCGTAGTCTGGCGTTAAATCGCGCAGCGTGAACGGCAGGCTTCTGTGCAGAATATTCTGCTCAAAGAAGGCGATCGCGCCACCAATAAAGTTGCCAAACTTGTGCATCGCTGGGCCAAAGTTGCGCTCGTCAAATAGTTCTTTGTACAGCCAGCTCTTCTCAAAGCGATCAGCAAAGCTGGTTATTTCTTCACCAGACTGGCCGTTCTTCAAAGCTTCAAATACCGCTTCTGCACCCAACAGACCAGACTTCATAGCCGTGTGGGAGCCTTTGATCTTAGAGCTGTTCATGGTGCCGGCGTCGCAACCTAGCAATAGCCCGCCGGGGAAACTCATCTTAGGTAATGAGTTGTAACCACCCTTGGCCAACGCACGGGCGCCGTATGACGCACGTTTGCCACCTTCCAGATATTTACTGAACTCCGGGTGAAGCTTCAAGCGCTGCATTTCATCAAATGGGCTCAGATGCGGGTTGCTGTACGAAAGGTCAGCAATCAGGCCCACATAAACTTGGCCATTCTCAAGATGGTAAAGGAAAGAGCCACCGGTGGAGCCACTTTCACTCAAAGGCCAGCCAGTAGTGTGTACAACCAGGCCGGGCTCATGTTTAGCTGGGTCTATGTCCCACAGCTCTTTAATGCCGATGCCGTAGTGCTGGGGGTCTTTGCCTTCATCTAGTTTGAAATCGCTGATTAGACGCTTGCCTAAATGACCACGACAGCCTTCTGTGAACAGGGTGTACTTGGCGCGCAGTTCCATGCCTGGCATGTAGCCGTCTTTTTCTGAGCCATCGGCCGCAACACCCATGTCACCGGTAAGAATGCCTTTAACTTGGCCGTCTTCCACGATGGTTTCTGCCGCAGCAAAGCCTGGGTAAACTTCAACGCCCAGGGCTTCCGCTTGCTCAGCGAGCCAGCGGCACAGATTACCAAGGCTGATAATGTAGTTCCCGTGGTTGTGCATGTTCTTAGGCACAAATGCGTTCGGAATCTTGGTTCCCTTTTCCTGGTTCTTCAGCAGAAAAATGTCATCACGGGTAACCGGAGTGTTCAGGGGGGCGCCTTTCTCTTTCCAGTCTGGAAAGAGTTCATTGAGAGCGGTCGGTTCAAATACAGTACCGGCCAAGATATGAGCACCAATTTCAGAACCTTTTTCTACTACGCAAACGGTCAGTTCTTCACCGGCCTCTTGTGCCAGCTGCATAACACGGCAAGCTGCCGACAGGCCAGCAGGGCCGCCGCCGACGATAAGAACATCAAATTCCATCGATTCGCGTTCCACGTTGGTCTCCTCAAACATCTTAATGAATATTATATGCCCGTGGGCTTTAATTTCTTGTGCGCCATCATACCCTTAAAAGTACTTCCAGACGACTACTCAGGGTCGATATTCTGGCTTAAAACACCCGAAGGATAACGTAATTAGTGAATCAAACAAACGTTTGTTTGAAATCTTCCTAAAGCTTTGGCATTGTAGTTTTGTAGTGTAAATCAATACGCTGAGCCGATTATTCAGGGTATTAATGCTATTAATAGCATATGCAGTACCTGCTGATTGGCTTAAGAAACACCTGCAGGGTGTCTCATTGGACTATTGACCCATTTTATCTTTGCCTTCAGTATTAGTCCGCCGTGACGGACGGCCCATTGTGTGAGGCCGCTGTTTGTAACGTTCGGCTTGTATACCCGTAACGCGGTATCTTGCGCCGAGACGAAGCAATCGAGAATGCTCTGTAACCCGCCCGTACAGGGCCTGTATTAGAGTGTTTTTGATTGAGAGTCATTAACCCATCGTAGAAGAACGAGGAATCTATGAAGGTTCTGGTCGCTGTAAAACGAGTAATCGACTACAACGTAAAGGTACGCGTCAAGCCGGATAACACTGGTGTTGATCTTGCCAACGTTAAAATGGCAATGAACCCATTCTGCGAAATCGCTGTTGAAGAAGCGGTTCGCCTTAAAGAAAAGGGTGTTGCTAGCGAAATCGTAGTGGTTTCCATTGGTCCTAAGGCCTGCCAAGAGCAGATTCGTACTGCTCTGGCGCTGGGTGCTGACCGTGGTATCCACATTGAAACCGATGACGAAGTTCAGTCTCTGGAAGCGGCTAAGTTGCTTAAGGCCGTTGTTGAGAAAGAAGAGCCAAAACTCGTCATTCTCGGTAAGCAGTCCATCGATTCTGATAACAACCAAACTGGGCAAATGCTAGCCGCATTGACCGGTATGGGGCAGGGCACCTTTGCTTCAGAAGTCGTTGTTGATGGCGAAAAAGTGAATGTTACCCGTGAGGTAGACGGTGGTCTTATGACCCTTTCTCTGGGTTTGCCAGCGGTCGTAACCACAGACCTGCGTTTGAACGAGCCGCGCTACGCGTCTCTGCCAAACATTATGAAGGCCAAGAAGAAGCCGCTCGACGCAACGACCCCGGCAGATTTGGGTGTTGAGATTGCGCCGCGCCTGTCCACTTTGAAAGTTGAAGCACCGGCTGCTCGTCAGGCAGGTGTTAAAGTGGCTGATGTTGCCGAGCTGGTCGATAAACTGAAGAACGAAGCGAAGGTGATCTAAATGAGCATCCTTGTAATTGCTGAACACGACAACAGCAGCCTGAAGCAGGCTACTCTTAGCGTTGTAGCGGCTGCCAAGGCCATCGGTGGCGACATTGATGTGTTGGTTGCCGGCGAAAACTGTGGTGCCGTTGCAGAAGCCGCAGCAAAAGCTGAAGGTGTTGCGAAGGTATTGGTTGCTGATAACGCAGTTTACGGTCATTTCCTGGGTGAAAATCTAGCTGATCTGGTTGTTGAGCTGGGCAAAGGCTATAGCCACATTCTAGCTGCTGCTGGCACCACAGGTAAGGACTTCATGCCGCGCGTTGCTGCGCTACTGGACGTTGCTCAGGTATCTGACATCATCCGCGTTGAGTCTGAAGACACGTTCGTTCGTCCGATCTATGCCGGTAACGCTATCGCAACGGTTAAAGCCAGCGACAGCATCAAGGTTGTAACCGTGCGTCCGACAGGTTTCGATCCGGTAGCCGCTGAAGGTGGCTCTGCTTCGGTTGAGCAGCTAGACGTTGTGAAAGACGCTGGCCTCTCTACGTATGTGAGCGAGAAGAAAGCCGAATCTGATCGTCCTGATCTTGCCAGTGCCGGCATTGTGATCTCCGGCGGTCGTGGCATGCAGAATGGCGACAACTTCAAGATGCTTGAGAAGGTTGCTGACCTTCTGGGCGCTGGTATGGGTGCTTCCCGTGCAGCTGTCGATGCCGGCTTCGTGCCGAACGACATGCAGGTAGGCCAGACCGGTAAGATTGTTGCTCCACAGCTGTATGTTGCCGTTGGTATTTCTGGTGCTATTCAGCACTTGGCCGGTATGTCTGATTCCAAGGTGATCGTTGCGATCAACAAGGATGAAGAAGCGCCGATCTTCCAGGTTGCCGATTACGGCCTGGTAGCGGATCTGTTTGAAGCAGTACCGCAACTTGAGGAAGAGCTGAAGAAAGTTCTGTAACTTTCTCTCAGGCTTAAAAAAAGGCACCTTCGGGTGTCTTTTTTGTTTCGGCATCATAAACTGTGAGTCTATACCCGTAATCAGTCTGCAACCCTGGATGCATCTCGATGACCATCAGCCCATTTGAAGCTCTTGCTTGCCCACTCGACGGTTTTGCATTGCAGAAAAACGGCAGTAATTGGCAGTGCGATGCTGGCCACAGTTTCGATATTGCCCGCCAAGGCTATGTTCATTTGCTACCTGTGCAGAACAAACGCTCTAAAGATCCGGGTGACAACAAAGAAATGGTCGCCGCGCGGCAACGCTTCCTAAGTACAGGGTTCTATCAACCCATTGCCGAAGGGCTCAACCTTTCGGTATTTCCAGAAGGTTTCAGCGAGCCAGCCATAAGTTGTTTGGATGCAGGGTGCGGGGAGGGGTATTACATGCGCCATCTTGCTGATAATGCGCCGAAAAACACTAGCCTTGCACTGATGGGGTTGGATATATCCAAGTGGGCCGTGTTGTCAGCCGCTAAACAGGATAAAACCCCAGCTTGGGTCGTAGGAAGCAATGCCAACCTGCCTGTGCTGCCGGGAACACTGGATCGTATACTGTGCCTGTTTGGCTTTCCCGTGTACCCAGAATTTGCCCGGGTGCTGAAGTCCGGCGGTGAGGTTGTTCAAGTGGATGCCGGGCCAAACCACCTTAAAGAACTGCGCCAAATCATTTATCCAGAGTTAAAAGAGCCTAAACAAGGGCACGAAGCAGCGCCCGATGGATTTACAAACCTCGAAACATCCGTTGTTTGTTTTAACCTGGCCCTTCCCGACAAAGATGCCATCAGCGATTTATTGGCCATGACCCCGCACTTATATCGTGCTGCCGCAGAAGGCTTGGCCCGCGCCGCGGAGCTCGAATCATTAAACGTTACTGTAGAGGCCACAATCAAACGCATCAGAAAGGACTGACAAATCTTTCTGGTTTCAGTTTACTGATCTTTTCCTGGCGGGTTTTCGGCGGTGTCCTTTCTCAGCACCATTCGTTTTTCTGCTTTAGTGATAAACAATGTGTCTGCCAATATGTGCATGGCTTTATTGGTGGTGCGTACAGCGTGGTAAACCTGTTTGCTGGCATGGTCGTGGGATCTTCGGGCTTTACGCGCGCTTTGCCGAAACTCATCATCTTTTGAGAAATGATCCACTAGGCCGAAGGTAGTGTTAGAGATGGCGCGGTGCATCTTTTCCACCGCGCTGGCACTGCCAGACACAGTGTCTTCAAGCAACTTAGCTCGATTGCGTACCTCATAGAGATTCATGCGGCGTTTTTGAACAGCGCTGTTGGCGGTGATGTGGTGCGAGTTGAGTGTTCGCATATGCGTTCTGGAATGCTGCAACTGCCAGAACGAATAGCATAGGCTACCGGATGCAATTACCAACAAGAGCAGTGTGAAGGCAGGCTGAATAGTCACAATACAATCCTCTTAGCGATACTCAATGTGCATGTCCACGTCGATTCCGCGCTCCACAAGCTCTTCTTCAAGCTCTTTCATCACCCCCTGATAGACCATTTTACGAACCATCACCGGGAGTTTGTCGGCCATCACTCGGGCAGACCTAGATTCGCGCTTTGCGACTTCAATCGGGTTGAGTACCTTTAGGAGAAGAACCATCTCTGGTTCTTTGTCCAAAGCGGATATCTGATCACCCTCCATTGTCTGGGCCATCATGCGGGCAATAATCTTGCGCTGCTCCATGACTTGCCAGCATAGAAAACCGCTAAAAACGGCTAGAAACACACTGAAAATAAGGAGGAAAGTGGTCAATTCAAGTCTCCCGGAATTCGCCTAATCGATAGCCTGCAGTGTGCCTTATAGAGAGGGTTGTGCGATTGGCCCAGACGACGTCAGTATTGCTGCCAATGTGAAGTTAGAACACGCGTTCAAAGCTGTTAAGATCGAACTATTACACGCTCTTATGGAAGGACAGGCCATGACTGAATCAGCAGAAACCACCTACGACCTGGTTGTATTCGGAGCCACCAGCTTCGTCGGCCAGATACTTACTCGTTACTTGTTTGAATCTTACGGTTTAGCCGGTGAGGTAAAATGGGCTATTGCTGGGCGTTCAGAAACCAAGCTCAATTCATTAAAATCTGATTTGGGGCCTGCTGCTGGTGAGTTGCCGCTGATTCTTGCCGATGCAACAAACGATCAAGCCTTAACAGCAATGTGCGAGCAAACCCGCGTGGTTATTTCTACCGTTGGTCCCTACGCGTTATACGGCGAGCCTTTGGTAAAAGCCTGCGTTACAACGGGTACTGATTACTGCGATCTAACCGGCGAAGTTCAGTGGATTCGTCGCATGGTGGAGCGCTACGAAGACCTAGCTAAGGCATCTGGGGCCCGTATTGTGCATTGCTGCGGGTTTGATTCGATCCCGTCGGACATGGGCGTGTGGTTTCTTCAGCAGCAGGCAGAAAAGACCTTTGGTGAAACCTGCCAAGACGTTCGCATGCGCGTTAAAGTTGCCAAAGGCGGTATTTCAGGCGGTACGGTCGCTTCAATGATCAACGTAGCCAAAGAGGCAGCCGCTGATCCGAAACTGCGCAAAGAATTGGCAAACCCGTTTTCTATCTGCCCTTCGGAGCACCGCTCAAAGGTGCGCCAGCCAAGCCTGAAAGGTGCCGAGTTCGACAAGACATTTAACGTGTGGCTTGCGCCGTTTGTAATGGGTGCGATCAACACCCGTGTGGTGCATCGGTCTAATGCTATGCAGGATGCCCGTTACGGAAAAGAGTTTACTTATGATGAAGCGATGATGACAGGTAGCGGCACCAAAGGCCGCTTGACGGCTTACGGGATTACGGCAGCACTGGCAGGCTTCTTTACTGCATCGGCCATCAAACCAACGCGCTGGCTGGTTGAGAAGTTTGTACCGCAACCGGGTGAGGGGCCAAACCCTGAGGCTCAGAAGACAGGATTCTATGACCTGCGCTTTGTTGGGCGCACCCAAGATGGCAAAACCATGATCACAAAAGTAACCGGTGATGGGGATCCAGGTTACGGCTCTACCAGTAAAATGCTTGGCGAAGCTGGTATGTGCTTGGCATTCGATGTCCCAGCCGATCAACCAGGGGGCTTCTGGACGCCGGCATCTGTGCTAGACGGCAAACTACTGAAGCGTTTGACCAGCAAAGCCGGGCTAACTTTCGAAGTGTTAGAAACCCGCTAAGCCTGGCTTTATCTGTTGAGCTGAATCACACGGTCAGTGCCCGGAAGGGCATCTGGCCCGTGTGCCAGGCTAATGACTGTTCTGCCCTCTAACCAGCTATCGATCTGGCGGGCAATCCTCTGTCTTGTAGCCATATCAACCCCGGTGAACGGCTCATCCAGTATCACTAGAGGGGCAGAGCTCAGGAGCACTCGGGCAAGAGCCACACGTCGCGCCTCGCCGCCAGAAAGCTTGCTACCCGCGCTCCCCAGCCATGTATCTAGCTGATCCCGCTCTGAGCTGAACCGCTCAGCCAGTTCAACCCTCTCCAGAACATTCCAGAGTTCTGCATCGCTTGCATCGGGCGATCCCAGTAGTAGGTTTGCTCGCAAGGTATCTTCAAACAACACGGTTTGCTGGGTGAGATAAGCGCATGGAAGCTTGGAGCAGGAGCCATTCGAAGGGGCCAGAAGGCCAGAGAATGCATCTGCAAGCGACGACTTGCCGCTGCCTGAACGCCCCAAAATACCCACTCGCTCCCTGGTCTTCACCTGCAAATCAAAGTGCATAAAAAGTGGCGCGTGCTCAGGGTATTTTACCGAAAGGTCATTTGCCATCAGTGCCGTATTCGTGGGCAAGCTAGTAGAATTTGAAGCACCTTCGGAATCAGTTTCCCGACTATCCCGGTTTAGGCGTGTAGCCGAAGCCTGTGTGGCACCCAGTTTACCGAAGGCCTCAGGCAACATGTTGTAACCCTCCGCGAGCCCAAGGAGCGCAATCGGCAGTAGTACCAGAACCGGTCCGGGAAGCACCCCAGAGCGAAACAACTCAAAGCCGGCCCAGAGCGCAAACACCGCCGACAAATTAATCAGCAGTTGAGTCCCGGCCTGATGCCAGCCAATGCGGGAGTCTGCTTTTACCTGTTCCGTTGAGGCCAGATGCGCCTGTCGCATTAGCCATGCGCTGTGTTTGCCAGTGCGACCTGCAGCCGTGAGTTCTGCAAAACCTTCTAGGTGCTCAATAACGGCGGTTCGCAGAGATTCCTGCTGGTCGCTCTGGCGAGATGTGATTTTTACGGTGCGAATATAGGCAGCCAGCGTCGCTAGCAAAAATGCTGCGCCGAGTATCAGCGCAATGCCGCCAGCGACCTGAATATCGAAGAGCATCGCCGCAAGAACGATCATGAGCAAGGTCACGAAAGCCGCCAGTGCGGCCGGAGCAATCAAGCGAAGATACAGAGTGTCCAGCGCATCAACATCGCTGGTCAACCTTGAAAGCCACTGAGCACCTGTTAGCTGCCGCCTCTGGCCACGGTCTGCAGATGCCAACTTGCGAAACAATGCTACGCGAATATCCGTTAGCAACCTCAACACCGTGTCGTGGTTGTACAGCCGCTCGACATAGCGAGAAGCGGTACGGGACACAGCAAAAAAACGGATGCCGCCACCGGGTACGTACAGGTTAATAGTGGCGGGTAAGCTGGTCGCCAACATAATCCCAACGAGCGCTGTTTTGGTGATAAACCAGCCTGAAAGTGCGAGCAGGCCGAGCCCCGAGAGTAGGGCGGCCAGCATCAACAAGCCTCCAACCAGAAGCCGTCCCGGGCGCTTATAGATCAGTCTTAACCAGGGCTTTAGCTCAGACATTCTTCACCTCACCATCTGAAACCAACAGTATTCGATTGGCGAGAGTGAGAAGAGCGTGGTGGTGGGTGGAAAAGATCAGTGTTTTGCCAGCCTGCGCCAGCTTGTGTAGGGCCTCTAGCACAAATATCTCACTGTCGCTGTCGAGGCCCGCCGTTGGCTCATCTAGAAGAATCAGGTCGTAATCGGCCACGAAAATCCGTGCCAGGCTTAGGCGGCGGGCCTGGCCACCGGAAAGACCTTGGCCGTCCTCTGAAACTTTACTGAAAATGCCGGCTTCTCTGCTGTCTAATAATGGGCCTAGACCCACGTTTCTTAACGCCGTTTCAACTGCCACATCAGACGCATCCGGTGTCGTAAGACGCAGGTTGTCTGCCCAGGTACCGTGCACCAGAAACCCACTTTGCCCGAGCCAGCCAAAGGCAAAGCTGCCGGCAGGCTTTCCAAACAGATGAAGATCACCACTACTTGGCTCTAGAAAACCTGCTAGAAGATGCAGTAGCGTAGATTTGCCCCCGCCCGAAGGGCCGGTTAGGGCAATTACGTCACCTTTACCAATGGTTAGTGATACCTCATTCAAAATCCTGTGGTCTGAACGGAAAGCCAGCGTTACTGCGTTCAACTCAACCGTTTCGCTATTGGCATCCGATGCACGGGTTATAGGTTCATCGAAAATGTCTTCGTCGACACAGCTGGCTGGTTCGTCATCGGCAAATCTAGCCAGTATTTCGGCACCGGCACCAAGCGCAGCAGCGCGGTCGTGATAGTGCTGAGAAAGGGTGCGCAACGGTTGAAAAAATTCGGGGGCAAGTAGCAGAATCAGCAAACCGGAAAAAAGCGTTAAATCTGAAGATGGCCCATAGGTTATATAACCCAGAAGCCCAAAACCGATGTAAATGGCAATGACGGCGATCGCAACAGAGGCGAAAAACTCCAAAACCGCCGAGGATAGGAATGCAACGCGCAGGGTCTTCAGGGTAATCCTGCGGTAGTGATCAGAGCGCTGCTGGATCAGCTCTGCGGCAGGGTCGGTTTGCCCGAACAGTTGCAGGGTTGTCAGCCCACGCACCTTATCCAGGAACTGGCCGGATAGCCTGCTGATGGTGTTGAAGTGTTGCTGGTTAAGCTTTTCGGCACCCATACCCACAAGGGCCATAAAGAAAGGAATCAGTGGCGCTGAAAGAAGCAAAAAAATCCCTGCCAGCCAGTCGAGATAAAACACAAACACCAGAATAATCAGGGGAACAATAAGGGAGAGCATCATCTGGGGAAGAAAACGGGCAAAGTAGCCGTGCAACGCATCTACGTGGTCAATCCACTCACGCGCAAGGCTGCCTGCAGAAGTTTGCCCTAATTTCAGGGGGCCGCTTTTGCGCCAGTGTTGATGAATCTGCCGCCGGGCAGTACGGCGAACCTGTTCACTGCATCTTGCGGCCAGGTGCGTTTGAACACCTTGAGCTGCGGCACGAAAAATAATGACGAGAACTAACCCTGCAAAGAGAGGGGCCAGCATTGAGGCCGGCGCTTTCTCGATTACACCAAGGTGGATAATCCGAGCCAGAAAGACCATCTGAATGATGGTCGCGGCGCCGGCCAGGGTACCAGCCGCAACCGTACCCCGAATCCAGCGCCGGTTGCCGCTCGTAAGCCCAGAAAGCCAGCGCCTGACTGCACGTTGGTCAGGTGCGGGCGTTGTCACTTAGTGGTAACCCTCGCCGGCTCGCACCTTGCCCCGGAACACCCAGTAAGTCCAAGCCGTATACACCAGCACAAATGGAATCACCACCAATAGGCCCAGCAGCAGGAACAACTGTGAATTGTACGCCGACGCCGCGTCCCACAATGTGTAGTTTGGTGGCACCAGATATGGCCAGCGGCTGACAATCAGGCCCAGATAGGCGGTTATAAACAGCCCCATCGTCGCAACGAACGGCATACCCTCAAAACGATTGCGCACAGATCGAAAAATCTGGAAAGCGCACAACAGGGTCAGTGCAGGCAGCACCCAGATAATGCTCAGGTTGCTAAACCAACGTTCCCGAACCATATCGTCGATGAATGGTGTCCAAACACTGATGATACCGAACACCACCAGCACCGCTGCCAGCAGAGGTAGGGAAATTTTATAAGCCCACTCCTGCAGCCGGCCCTCGGTTTTCATGATCAGCCAAGTCGAGCCAAGTAGCGCATAACCCGCAAGTAGCCCCAGGCCAGTCAGCACGGTAAAGGGCGTAAGCCAATCAAACGCACCACCTACAAAGATGCCATTGGCGGTTTCGTATCCTTGAATGTAAGTGCCGACCACAATGCCCTGGGCGAAAGCCGCGACAGTGGAGCCCCCGGCAAACGCCCAATTCCACAGGTACCGGGAAGTGCGGGCTTTGAAACGAAACTCAAACGCGATGCCGCGAAAAATAAGCCCCGAAAGCATCAGGAAAACGCCGATGTACAGCGCAGGTAGCAAAATGGTGTAGACCAGTGGAAATGCCGCCAGAAGCCCGGCGCCGCCAAGTACCAGCCAGGTTTCATTGCCATCCCATACAGGAGCGACCGTATTCATCATAACGTCGCGATCTTGCTCCGACGGGGCGAATGGAAAAAGGATTCCTACGCCCAGATCGAAGCCGTCCATTAACACATACATGATGACGCCAAAACCGATAATAAATGCCCAGATCAACGCAAGATCAAAATGTTCCACAATTAGTGACCTCCCTGGTTGGTTGGATTGGCCTTTGAATTGTCATGCAATTCAAAGGGGACATGGCTCGCAGACAGAGGCCGTTTCGGCCGCTCCTGTGGGTCGAGCTCATCGTCGTGTTCATCATCCTCAAGCCCAACATAGAGCACACGCATCAGGTAGTAGATACCGGCCGAGAACACTACTGAATAGACCACTACGTAGCCAACTAACGTGAACAGGGCCATGCCGCCGGTTAATGATGGAGTTACGGCTTCAGCCTGGGTCATCATGCCGTACACCAACCAAGGCGCGCGGCCAACTTCAGTTACAAACCAGCCGGCTGTTACCGCAATGAAGGGCGTAACACTCATAAAGCGCATGCCCTGAAGGAACCAACGAGTGCGCCAGATACGGCCATCCTTGCGCAGAACGAGCCCAGTGAAAGCAAACAGAATCATCAGAAGCCCCAGGCCGACCATAATCCGGAACGACCAGAACACAATGGCAACCGGAGGCTGTTCATCCGGCGCGACTTCGTTCAAACCCAGTATTTCACCATCCAAATCATGAGTCAGAATAAGACTGGCAAGGCTGGGTATACCGATTTCGAATCGGTTGGTCTGATTTTCCTGATCTGGAATGGCAAACAACAGCAAAGGAACATTTTTAGAGGTTTCCCAATGGCCCTCCATTGCGGCCACTTTCATTGGCTGGTGTTCAAGGGTGTTAAGCCCGTGAAAATCGCCAACAATCGCCTGTGTAGGCGCGAGAAACAGCAGCAACCACAGGCACATCGAGAGCGCTTTGCGGTTGGCTTCCACCTCACGCCCCTTTAGCAGATACCATGCACTGACACCCGCAACGACAAACCCGCCGGTAAGAAATGAGGCAATAACCATGTGAGCAAAGCGGTACTGGAATGATGGGTTAAAGATCGCCTCGCTCCAGGAGGTGACATAGAACACACCATCCCGCAGTTCCGTACCCGCAGGGGTATGCATCCAACTGTTGGCGGAGAGAATCCAGAAGGAAGAAATGAAGGTGCCGGTTGCAACCATAATCGCCGCAAACAGATGAACCCCAGCAGGCACTCGATCCCGCCCGAACAGCAGCACACCAAGGAAGGATGCCTCCAGGAAGAACGCAGTAATCACCTCATAGCTCAGCATGGGGCCTAGGAAGTTGGCAGAAGCCTGGGCGAAGTTGCTCCAATTGGTTCCGAACTGGAATGACATAACAATGCCGGATACCACGCCCATTCCGAAGACCACTGCAAATACTTTGGTCCAGAACGAAGACAGCTTAATCCATGCCGGGTTTTTCGTTTTGAACGAGAGCCCTTCAAGCACAGCGATATAGGAAGCAAGACCGATGGTAAACACCGGAAAAATGGCGTGAAATGACACGACAAACGCGAACTGAATTCGCGAAAGGATAAGAGGATCTAGCTCCATCGGAACACTCCGGTAATGTTAATGTCACAATAAACGAACTCAGCAAGCCCATTTAGCCGCTGCCCAAGCTTGAATTGTTTATTGTTATTACCGGCAGATGAGACAATGCTACTGGATATGGTAGCAAAACTGATAGGGCAGATTGTCGCACCCTTTGATTAAAAACAATAATGGTGAAAAGCATGAGCTTTTACGAAGAAAGAATTCTGCCCCATATCATAGACCGAGCGTGCTCCTTGGGCCAGGTCATGAAATTGCGCAGCCAGCTTGTACCGCTCGCCAAAGGTCGTGTACTGGAAGTAGGAATGGGCTCGGGTATTAACCTGGAATTTTATAATCCCGAAGCCGTCGAGATGATTTACGGCCTTGAGCCCTCTGAAGGCATGCGACGCAAAGCACAACCTAATCTCAAGCGCTCGCCTATACGTGTGGAATGGCTTGGCCTGCCGGGTGAACAAATTCCTTTGGAAGACAACAGCGTGGATACGGTTTTGCTTACCTTCACTCTGTGTACCATCCCCGACTGGAGTGCTGCGTTGCTGCAGATGAAGCGAGTACTGAAGCCCGGAGGTGAACTCCTTTTCCTGGAGCACGGTGAATCACCACACGAAAACACCCGTAAATGGCAGGACCGAGTGAATCCCCGTTGGAAAAAAATTGCAGGTGGTTGCAATCTAAATCGCCATATTGCAGATCTAATCCGCCACGCCGGATTTGAGATGGGTGAGCTAGAAAATTTCTATATTCCGAAGGCACCAAAAATTGCCGGCTATATTTATAAAGGGATCGCTCTGAACCCCATAGCTAGGAGAAACGAATGACAACAACTATCAGAGCCGCCTTGTTTCTGCTTGTTGCTCCCGTTGCGCTGAATGTGGGTGTCGCGGTTGCCGCCGGAGATACTGCGCGGGGACAGATCATTGCGACACAGGGCAACGGGGCAGGTGCTATAGCTTGTGTAACTTGCCACGGCCCAGATGGAAAGGGGAACAGCGCTGCCGGCTTTCCGAACATTGCCGGCCTTAATGCCAATTACCTAAGCAAGCAACTACACGACTATGCCAAAGGTACACGCAAAAACCCGATCATGCTGCCGTTTGCCTCAGCTCTGACTGAAGACGATATCCAAGCAGTTTCAGCCTACTACCAGAATCTTGAAGCGCCGGTTTCTGCTGTTACTCATCAAACACCCGACCCCGCCAACCAAGGCGAATGGCTGGCTATGCGCGGTGATTGGGATAATCAAATACCGGCCTGCAACCAATGTCACGGCCCTAACGGCATGGGTGTTGGGGAATCGTTTCCAGCGCTGGCAGGACAACACGCTACCTATTTGAAAGCCCAGCTGGCTGCATGGCGCAACGGAAGCCGCGATAACGACCCGAATCAGCTGATGAAAGGTGTCGCGGAACGGCTTAGCGAGCAACAAATTACCGCCATAACTGACTATTACGCAACTCTGCCAGAGCAACTGGCTGTGCAGGCCAAAACAAAGGAGAGCCACTAATGAATCTGTGGAGATTACCTCTATCGGTTCTCGCCAGCTCTTTTTCGGTTTTGGCCGTATCTACGCTGGTTCACGCCGCAGAACCTAAAGTGGACTATCAAAAGCAATTGCCAGCGGCTCCCGAAGGGAAGGTCACGCTTGAACCACCCAAAGAGCAGGATATCCCCGACAACCAATATGGCGAAATGGTACGCCACGGGCGCGACCTGTTTGTAAACACTCAGCAGTTGCGTGGCAAAACCGTGTTTAATGGCCAAAACTGCGTTAACTGCCACCTTGATGCCGGTCGCTTGGCTAACTCCGCACCCATGTGGGGAGCCTTTGGCATGTATCCCGCCTATCGGGGTAAGAATGACAAGGTGAACACCCTGAGCGAGCGCTTGCAGGGATGCTTCACCTATTCCATGAACGGTATAGCCCCAGAGACTGGCAGCGATACCTTGGTAGCACTGGAAACCTATTTCCACTGGCTATCAACCGGCGCGCCCATCAACCAGGCTCTGCGCGGCAGAGGCTACGTGAGGCTTGAAAAACCTGAAGGAGGTTATGACCGGGAACGCGGCCGCAAGCTCTACACAGAGCAGTGTGCGGTGTGCCACGGTGATGACGGCCACGGCCAGACAGTAGCAGGGCAGGTTGTGTTCCCGCCTCTATGGGGCGATGAAGCCTATAACTGGGGGGCAGGTATGCACCGGGTTAATACGGCGGCCGGCTTCATCAAAGCCAACATGCCGCTGGGCAAACCTAATTCTTTAAGCGATAAAGATGCCTGGGATCTGGCAGCCTTCATCAACAGCCATGAGCGCCCACAAGATCCACGCCGCCGCAGCCAGGAATCACTGGACAGCACTGCAAAAACCTTCCATAAACACGATGGTTTCTATGGTAAGGAAGTAGGTGGCAAGCGGCTGGGCAATCACGACAACTACGGTGAAAACCCAGGAGTTGCCAGTAAGTAAACTAAAACGCCGTTAGTCTAACAACTGGCGGCGTTTTGAATTGCGTTATGCTCCAAGGCCTTATACAATCCTCGCCCTCAAAACCTCCCCGAATGCTCCGGTGGTGGAATAGGTAGACACAAGAGACTTAAAATCTCTCGACCTCACGGTCGTGCCGGTTCGATTCCGGCCCGGAGCACCATGTTTTTAAATAGGTTAAAAGTTCCGCAACCTTCCTGGTTCTGAACAGCTTCGTTTAAATAGACGCAAAATAGACCTCAAGAAAACTTTCCCCAGCTTTGGCACGTGCTCCGTATTGCCTTCTTCTGTATCGAGGCTTCGATACGGGCTCAATGTGCAATCAGAAAACCTGACGTATTTTGCACGTTTGCGGCTAATGCGTAAGGCGCCACCTAATAATTAAAACCTCACTGAATTTCTTGAACATAGCGATTCCAAAGCTATGATCAAAGCTATAGATGATGGATTGTTTGTAGGAGGTATCCGAATGCCGAAGGATGTGAAGCAAGCCGGTATTAGTATCTTAATTGTATGCTCTGCGCTTATTTTTAGCGGTTGTGGCAGCAGCTCAGGTAGTGGATCTAAAGCTGCAGTGTCAACGCCGACTTAAAACTGACCCACTTATCGTCAATATCGCCGATTTAAAACTGACCCACCCCTGTCGTTTCGGTGTTCGTTAATTGTTCATGGCTGCCGGCGGATGCCGGTGCCGTACCCGCCATCTTTTTGCCCTTCAGTCGATAGCTTTCACCACGGATCTGGACAATGTGTGCGTGGTGCAGAAGCCGATCCAATAAGGCCGCTGTTAACGTGGTGTCGCCATCAAAGGCGCTGGACCATTGGGAGAACGGCAAGTTGCTGGTGACGATCACACTGCCGTGCTCGTAGCGTTTGGCAATCACGTTGAAGAACAGGTTAGCTTCCTCCCGTCCAAACGGCAGATAGCCAATTTCGTCAATGATCAGTAGCCGGGGCGCGAGGATACTGCGTTTCAGGTACTGATCCAGCCGTTCCTGTTTGCGGGCCGTCACCAACTGCAACATCATATCGGCGGCCGCGATGAAGCGTGTCTTGATGCCCTGGCTGACGGCCTTGTGCCCTAGACTGATGGCCAGGTGGCTTTTGCCAACGCCGCTGGGGCCCAGTAACACCACGTTCTCCGCTCGCTCAACGAAGGCCATGCTGGTCAGTTCGTTCAGCTGTTTGCGCGGAGCGCCGCTGGCGAACTTGAAGTCGTAATCCTCGAAGAGCTTGCGCCCTGGGAAGCCGGCGAACTTCAGCAGTGTCTCGCGGGATCGCTGGGTGCGTGCGTTCAGCTCCAGGTTCAACACTTGCTCCAGGAAGTCGGCCAGCGTTGCCTCCTGTGAGGCGGTATGATCGGCAATCGCTGACCACTCACTGGCCAGTGTATCGAGCTTCAGGGTAGTGCAGGCGTCCTGAATTCGCTGATGCTGAAGGTTCATGGGCGAGCCTCCAGCAGTTGATCATAAATGCTCAGCGGGTGCTGGAAGCTCTCCAGCGGAACTGGTCGTGCAGATGACGGTACCGGTTGCGCCGTTGCTTTCGGTCTTGAGGGCAGCGGCATGAGTTCAAAGCGCTCCTGATCCAGCCGTATCTGGGGCTTCTCACCGGTGGTGCCGTGAATGCGCTGATGGGCCACCGTGTCCAGCCAGGGGCCAATGTGAGCGTTGGCCGTGGCCACATCCAGCTTCAATCCGGCCTGACTCAGGGTGGCCGCCAGGGGCGTGATAAAGCTATTCTTCAGGTACGAGTTGAAGCGTTCCACCTTGCCCTTGGTGCGGGCTCGGTAGGGCCGACAGGCGCGAGCCACAAAGCCATAATCTTGCGCTACGGTTAACAGCTTTGCATTCCAGCGATGACGACCTTCGCCGTAGGCGTCACGCTCGATCATGATGGTCTTGGCGTTATCGAACAGGATTTCTTGTGGCACCCCACCAAAGTACTGGCAGGCCTCTTCAATGCCTTGTAGCCAGTCTTCCTGGCGTTCGTGTTCAGAGAATCGAACAAAGGTGGCACGGCTGAACCCGAGGGTGGCGACAAAGGCTTTGATCTTGCGCCGGTGACGGGAAATGGTCGTGAAGTCGACCTGCATTTGCTTCGCCGGTGGGGTTTCAAAGCGAACCACCGGATCCGACTCCACAGTCTTGAAATCAACTAGGTAGTTCTTGAGCTGACTGATGCCGCCGGTGTAACCAAGTTCTTGAATCTCCCGCAGCAACACCGTTGCCGGTATCCAGTGCGGCTTCGCCGCTTCCATGCGTTCGTGCAGATAGGCTTTGTGAGGATCCAGCTTTGTGGCCCGTTGGGCCCGCTCCGGATAGCTGGGCACGGCGTTCAAATCTCGCAGATACCGGCGCACCGTGTTACGGGATACGCCCAGTGTCTGTGCGATGGCGCGAATACTCTGGCCCTGGCGGTGTAATACATGAATTTCCACAACTGTCTCCTGAGTTAACATCGGCCGCCGCTCTGCTCATGGTATTAGGCGGCCATTTTGCCTCAGGTGGGTCAATTTTAAGTTGGCGTTGGTGGGTCAGTATTACTTCGGCGGTGACACTGCAGTTCAAGCATCTGAACTGCAGCCAGGCGCATTCTTTATCGGCAGAGAATTTAGCGACCGGCCCACGGTTGAGGGCGTTAGTTTGATTAGCTCTACGGGCAAGTTCGTCGTGATTTTTAGCAGTCATTCTCTCACTTTTGGTAATCTTCAGTTTTCTGACTCCGGGAACATTTCAGGGCAGTTAGATCAATACATATATAGGTCCCCTTGGGAACGAACCGACGGATCCTTATCAGGAGAGGTTAAGTCTTCAGAAAGGGCCGATTTGACGGCGTCCGGTCCTGGTGTTACTTCAAACAGCGTGCTTTTTCGAGACCAAAGCTCTAGTGGTCCAGGTGTAACCATGGGGGCGCTATCAGGTACGTACACAGTAACTGATCCCGACAATACGTCCTGGATAACTGTAGATCCGATCGGCCAAGTTACAGGTGGCGACCAAGGCTGTGTATTCAATGGCGAGGTGGCCATACCTGATAGTTCTATTAATCTTTTTGAGATCAACTACGAGGCGGAAAACTGTTCCGCGCTTCCCAATGAAGATGCCTTAGCAAGCGACCGAAACGGCGAATTCTCTGGTCTTGGCAGGTATGACCGTTCACGCTCAGAAATCTATTTTTACAGCCGAAACGGAACAGTGGCCAAGATGTTCATAGGTACAAAGTAATAGTAGTCACATCACTCCCTAACCACTTTCTTTACCGAATCGGCTTTCGAAGATTTGGAGCCAACCTTTCGCCAGGCTTCATACTCTTCGCCATTAATCCAGGTAACGCCTATGTGTTCCTCCCAGTTTTCAAAGTCTGCACTTCGGTAGCTATCGCCCCCGCAGCCGCCTGCACCGAAGGTGGTTCGGCACACCCTTAAAATAATATACTCGCCGTCATACCCAAGCACTTCCTCACCACGACCGCTATTCACGCAGTCGGCTAAGAAGCGAGACGGAACTTTGAAGATTTCTTCTCCTGTTTTAACACCATCAACGTCCGCGACTTGAGTGATGGAGCAGGTACCAGCGTAGAACTCATCGCCGTAGATAATGACATCTGGCTCCAAAGGCTCCCACCAAGGTGCAGGCGCCGTCTGCTTTTCTACTTCAACACTCCGCCTTTCCAGTAAATCACAGCCGGTAAGCAGAGCTGTAGACGCCATTAAACCAAGCAGGGTTCGGGAAACAGTCATTGCTTAATCCTGTTCTGGTAAAGGCTGAATGCTATTAATATCGCCGGTAGGCACCGCCGGCTCGTCTATCATAATCACGTATATTCCACCGGCAATAATGGCAATCGCGACAATCGCTTTGAGTATATTGGAATTGAACATTGGCTCCTCCTGCATCTGAGTTTGTCGGTTCTGGTAAAGAGACTATGGCTATAGCCCGGTTATAACAAGCCGTTACTCTGGGTTCTACAAAAGTCGCTTCGACAGCTCGGGTATCCTGTCCGATACTGGTGGTCTTCTGATAGCCCCGGATTCCGAAAATAAGAGGTAGTGAATCATGACAGATCTGCTGGCACGACATACCGACGAAAATGGTATCACCACGCTCACGCTGAATCAGCCCGACCGGCGGAACAGTCTCTCTATGAGTATGCTTGATGCACTGCTTGAGGCGCTTAACGATGTTGCGAAAGACGACGCTACACGGGTGGTGGTTATTGCTGCGGAAGGCAAGGTGTTTTGCGCTGGGCATGATCTTCGCGAGATACGAGATCAGCTTGATAGCCATGACTTCCAATTGGCACTGTTTAAGCGATGCAGTGAGGTTATGCAGACGATTGTGAACCTGCCAAGGCCGGTGATTGCCCGTGTGGCTGGCGTTGCGACTGCAGCGGGATGTCAGTTGGTGGCTAGCTGTGATTTGGCTGTGGCTGCAGATTCGGCACGCTTTGCCACGCCAGGTGTAAACATTGGGCTGTTCTGTTCAACGCCTATGGTGGCGCTGTCGCGCAACGTTTCTCGCAAGCATGCTATGGAGATGTTGCTCACCGGTGAGATGATAGATGCTACCCGTGCGGAGCAACTTGGGCTGGTAAACCGGGTTGTTGATGAGTCGCAGTTGGATGAAACGGTATACGGCATGGCCCGCACGATTGCTGAAAAATCCGGGCACACGCTGAAGATAGGCAAAGGCGCTTTTTACAAACAGATGGAAATGCCCCTGGATAAGGCTTATGACTATACGGCCAAGGTTATGGCGGAAAACCTGATGGCAGACGATGCACGGGAAGGTATCTGTGCATTTTTGGATAAGCGCAAGCCCGAATGGAAGGACAGCTAACGGCCTTTGCAGTTCTCTTTTCCCAGTTTGAGGTGGTCGCCAGTGCTAATTCCATTGGCCTCAAAAAATCCAAGATTCATCTCTACGGCGGATATGAATTCAACCTCGGCGGGGTAGCTCGGGCACCTTGCGCCGCTTGGTGATGCACACGGCTCCATCTGTTGTATGTTGCGGATTACGCCGTTCTCATCCAGGTAGGCGATATCCAGCGGAATAAGCGTCTGGTACATCCAGAAGCCGTGGGCCGAGCTCTGGTGCTCCTGATACTGAAACAGCATGCCCGAGTTGGCCGCAAGAGATGTCCTGCCCATTAGGCCGTGCTCGCGCTCCTTCGGCGCCTGCGCGAGCTCCAGGCTTACATTGGCTGTGCCAGAACCCGCGACAAAACAGCCGGCCACAACCGGTAGGCCCTCGGAAGGCTCCACCGCACCCGAGCCAGAAGAGCAGCCCGCCAATATGGCCGTAGAGCAGAGCAGCGCCCAGCGAGCACGCATCACGAGCGCAGCCTGTAACCGGTTTTGAATATCCACCAGATACCCGCCATGCACGCCGTCAAGAAGAGCAGGGTCATACCTACGCTTATGCCTATGTGTACATCCGATACGCCATAGAACGCCCACCGAAACCCGCTGATCAGGTAAACCACAGGATTAACCAGGCTGATGGTTTGCCAGATGTCTGGCAGCATATCGATTGAGTAAAAGGTGCCACCAAGAAAGGTCAGCGGGGTCACAATCATCATGGGAACAATTTGGAGTTTCTCGAAGCCGTCTGCCCAGATGCCGATGATAAACCCGAACAGGCTGAAGGTTACGGCGGTCAGTATGAGGAACGAGAGCATCCAGAATGGGTGCAGAACGCTGTAGTCCACAAATAATCTGGCGGTAGCCAATATGATCAGCCCAAGGATCACCGATTTGGTGGCTGCAGCGCCCACATAGCCAAGCACCACTTCAACGTAAGACACCGGCGCCGACAGCACTTCGTAAATTGTGCCCGAGAACTTTGGCATGTAAATACCAAACGAGGCGTTGGAGATACTTTGCATCAGCAGCGAAAGCATCACCAACCCGGGGATGATGTACGCGCCGTATTCGATGCCGTCGATATTGCCCATGCGTGAGCCAATGGCCGAGCCGAACACAACAAAATACAGGCAGGTGGAAATAACCGGCGAGAGCACGCTTTGCATAAGAGTGCGCCCCATGCGGGACATTTCAAACATGTAGATGGCTTTAACACCGTAAAAATTCATGCCTTTCTCCAGTTAGCCGGCGGGCTTATTCATTCACCAGGCCGACAAAAATCTCTTCCAGGGAGCTTTCGCGCGTACGCAGATCACGATAATCAATTCCGATGTTCCCGAGGGTTCGCAGCAGCTTTGCCACACCGGCCTGTTGCTGCTGGGAATCGAACGTATAAATCAGCTCGTAGCCATCTTCTGAAAGCTCTACCGGCTCCAATGCCAGTTCGCCCGGTATTTTTTCCAGCTTATTCTGTAGCTGCAGACGTAGCTCTTTCTTACCCAGCTTGCTCATCAACTGGCTTTTGTCTTCAACTAGAATGATCTCGCCCTGGCGAATCACACCAATGCGATCGGCCATCTCTTCCGCTTCTTCTATGTAGTGGGTCGTGAGGATGATGGTTACGCCGTCTTCTCGGAGCTTGCGAACCATCTCCCACATGTCCCGGCGCAGCTCTACGTCTACACCTGCGGTGGGTTCATCCAAAAACAGTATTCTTGGCTCGTGAGAGAGGGCTTTGGCAATCATTACCCGGCGCTTCATGCCGCCAGAGAGCGTCATGATGCGATTGTTGCGTTTATCCCACAGTGAGAGATCTTTAAGCACCTTTTCAATATGAGCCGGCTTGGGTGCTTTACCGAACAAACCGCGACTGAAAGAGACAGCCTTCCAGACGGTTTCAAACGAGTCGGTATTTAGTTCCTGCGGCACCAGGCCAATAGACTCGCGGGCTTTTCGATAGTCTTTTACGATATCGTGGCCAGCGGCGCGCACTTCCCCGGATGACAAGTTGGTGATGCCACAAATGATGCTTATCATTGTGGTTTTACCCGCACCATTGGGGCCGAGCAGGGCGAAAATTTCACCTTGGTGTATGTCTAGGTTAATATTTTTGAGGGCCTGAAAACCGTCCTCATAAACCTTGTTTAGGTTTTTAACGGAAATATCCGGCTGCACGGGCGTATCCTATTTCTGAAGATGAGTCAGAGATGAAGCGCAGCATTTTCTCATGTCTGGCGCCGGTTTAGAAATCTTTGCCTAGGAAACGATAGTGTCCATAATGCGCCAGTGATATCAAAGCGGGTTTTAACTAGGATTTGGTATGTTACGAGCAATAGTGGTTGTTGGGTTCATTGTAGGCCTAATTTCAGTGGGTATGTTCGGCTTCGGCTGGCTACAAACCACAGATGATCAGGTTACAGATAGGAGCCAGCCTGCTTGTGATCTTTTGGCAGGGCCTTGTGCATGGGAGATGGAGTCTGAGCGCTGGCAAGTCGATCTAGAGGTTATGGGTGATCAGGGGCAGGGTCTGGAATATCAACTTACTGTGCAGGCACCGACGGCTCCGGAGCGGTTTTTAGCGGTGTTGCGAGGCGAATCCATGTACATGGGGGAGTACCCAGTACCACTTCGGCGGAATGGGGATGGCGAGTATTCAGCACAATTCACCGCACCCCTTTGCACAACTGGCTCGGAGATGGTCTGGCGGGTTGATCTGCAAGAAGGACAGCAGCCACTTGTCGAAAAGGCGCCACTGAAGTTGGTGTTCCAGGCCCGGGAACACTGACGCCTGCATAGAAGCTTTATTGCAATCGATACCCCGGCTGACAAAATCTCAAAAAAGTGTAAAATTGTGCAAGATTGGGGCTAACTTCAGAGAAGTTGTGATGGAATACGGGGAAAGTGTACAGAAAGTACTGGTGCGGAAGATTCGCAAAGCAGAGCAGGATTTGGCGCAGTTGAAGTTAGACTACTGCCGGTTTGTTTTCGGCCTAGCTCATCGAGCTAGGGTAGCGTCAGGAGGGGGCATCTATTTGGTTCTCTCTGTTGATGTGGAATCAATGCTGGCGACGGAGGAGGGTGGATTTACACGCCCGGCCGTCTCAGGGGTACCTGCCGAGCGACCAGATCAAGCAGAGCCTGTTCAACTTGGAACAGACTGGGCACTAGAGCAACGTGGTAAGGATTAAGAAGGGTTAGATCAGAGCATTTTCGGTAATCGCAGCGTAGAGGCTGCTTTTCGGTTGTACATATTGATGGCTATGCCAGTATTCAGCGCCTTCCAGCCCGGCGCGAAAGCAAGCTAGCAGCACTTCGCATGAAGTTAACGTTGCAATGGTTTGCACGGCTTCAGTCTGCCGAATCCCGGTTTTTCGGCTGACAATCTGTGCCACTAGGCCCGCAAGTGCGTCACTGTGCCGTTCGGACTGCCCGCATAGCGCGCAACCAGCCCCGTATAACCAGGCTGCAGCGTATGCTCGAACTGTCTCTGGCGCCTGGCTAAGTTCCAGCCCGCTTATCCGGCAATCCCGTTCTTGAAGCCCCGCAAGAATATGCAAGTGAGTGAACAATTCTGTGCGGTTCGGGGAAGCTAGGCGGTTTTGCTTTTTCTGTGCTGGTTTTTCCCTATGTGTTTCTGGGGCTGCTTGTTGTCTGCTACCGGCCGACAGAGGTTCGGAGCGCGCCAGCATCAATATTCGCCACGCCAGAGCCGCAAGCAAAACCAAAAGCCCGGCTTGGGTGAACACAACAAGTCCGTCGATCATGAGTGGAGTCACCTTGAATATTGCAGAACGTATAGGGGGTGTAACGGATTGTATCCTGATTTTTCCGCAACCTCCTGGACATAAACGTCTTTAAACTCGTTCCAATGATAGTAACTGTGACCCGCGTCGCAGAGGTTAGTGAAAGCGCGATGTATTCAGCATTTTTAAAGGGAACCCGATGACCGTTGTTCTGGTACTCCACACACTGCTGGTTATTACCTTCACCATCCGGATTCTGCTCCGCGACGATCTTTCGCCTCCGGGGCGGCTGGCCTGGTTTATTGTTCTTAACCTCTTACCTTACTTTGGTAGCGCCATTTATTTCCTTTTTGGCGAAACCGATTTGGGTAACCGTGCAGAAAAACGACACAAAGAAATATTTGAAGAGATACGTGCTAAAGCCTCTTGGTTTATGGGGGAAGCGGCCAGTACGGAGGAGTTGATTGATGAGGTTTACCGTCCTGCATTCCGTTATGCGGGGTCGATTAATGGGTTTCACCCATCATCAGGAAACACCGCAGAGCTAATGGCTGATGGTGAGGAAACACTGATGCGCATGGTGGCAGACATCGATGCGGCCAAGGATCACGTGCATGTGCTGTATTACATCTGGCTTGCTGACAACACCGGCCATGGGATTGCCGAGGCGCTGATACGTGCAGCCCGTAGGGGAATTACGTGCCGCGCCATGGCCGATGGCTTGGGCTCGCGTGCGATGATTAATTCTGAACTTTGGCAGCGCATGAAGGAGGCAGGGGTGCATCTTGCGGTGGCACTGTCACTGAAACACCCTATCCACACGATTCTGACCAGCCGGCTGGATCTTCGAAACCACCGCAAGATCACCGTGATTGATTCAAGTATCACTTATTGTGGCAGCCGAAACTCTGCAGACCCGGAGTTTTTGGTGAAAGCAAAATACGCCCCTTGGGTGGATATTATGCTCCGGTTTACCGGGCCGGTTGTGGTTCAGAATCAGTTGCTGTTCGCCAGTGACTGGATGCAAGCCACCCATCAATCCTTGGATCGCATTGCATTGTCTTCGCCGCCTTCCGAGGACGGCTTCCCCGCGCAGGTGATGGGCGTCGGGCCAACTGAGCGCCACGGAGCTACACCTCAGCTCTTTGCCAACCTGATTGCCTGCGCTCAGAGCGAGCTGACACTATCCACGCCGTATTTTGTTCCAGACGCAACAGTTCTGGAAGCTCTGTGCGCCGCGGCCCACAGAGGTGTATCAGTTGCGCTGATTTTCCCCAAAGTAAACGACAGCTGGATTGTGGCGGCGGCCAGCCGCAGTTATTACCATCGTTTGCTGGATGCAGGTTGTATAATTCACGAGTTCAAAGGAGGGCTTCTTCATGCCAAAACCCTCACAATCGACGGAAAAATCAGCCTGATCGGCTCTTCAAATCTGGATTTGCGCAGTTTTGATCTGAACTACGAAAACAACATTCTTCTGCAGGATGAAGCCACGACCCACGCGGTCAAAGAGCGTCAGCAGAGTTACATCAGTCGCTCCGAAGTGGTCGCTTTGCCCACAGTTCTTGCTTGGCACTACCACAGACGAATATGGCACAACGTTATCGCAACCATTGGCCCGGTTTTATAGCCCAAGGGTATTTGCGCCACACTGGAAAAATTATGCGTAGAGGATTAATTAGCCACAGCGTTCTTCTGGGTCTGTGCCTAACGGCTGGTGATGGTTTTGCCGGCCTTCCGGATACCCGCACCTCCGTTAACGACGTTCCTGCGGGAACCGTCGGTCTTGGGGCAGCAATACGCAGGGGTACCAGCCCGTATATCGGCATCAGCAATATTTCCAGCCAAAACGCGGGCAGTAAAGTGGATCTGTTGCCTCTGTATCTATACGAAGGCGAATGGTTGTTTGCCCACGGAACGTCTGCCGGTGTCCATATCGTGAACAATGACTGGCTAAAAGTGGATATGTTGGCAAGATACCGGTTCAACCGACTTGAATCTGAGGCCAACGACTACTTCAGCGGACTGCATGACCGTAATCAAACCGTGGATGGCGGTTTTTCCATTACCTTGAAGAACGATTGGGGAGATGTCTCTAGCACTTGGGTGAATGACATCCTAGGCAACCATAATGGCTACGAATGGGACTTTACGTACAGGTACGCTTGGGAACCCGGTCGTTGGTTTGTGTCGCCGTTTATCAGCTATATCTACCAAGATAATGATTTTACCGGTTATTACTACGGCGTTGAGATAGATGAAGCACGGGCTGACCGACCGTTTTATGAACCTGGCTCAGCGGCCTTCTGGCGTGCTGGTATTAACACCTCCTATCAGGTGACACCGCGCCTGATGGTTTTTTCAAACATCGCTTTTCAGCATGTAGATAGTGAGATTTTCAACAGCCCGTTGGTGGATGAATCTCAGCAAAATTCGGCAACGTTAGGGTTTGCATACCTCTTTGGCAACGCACTTAATGACTCTACCAAACGACCAGGTTCGGGAAGATCAGGGGAGTGGTCCTGGCGGTTGAATTCAGGCTATCAAGCAGAAGGCCCCTTCACCAGAACGCTTACAGGTACCCTAAAGCGCAGTGAAGACGTTCACGCCTATATGGTCGGGTTAACGTTGGGCAAGCTGATTTCTGATGGCAAGTACATCGAATACTGGGGCAAGCTTTCGTTAAACCGGCGCCTCGAGAATGGCAATCAGAGTGACTTTGGCGAATACAACGCTTACGTGATGGCGATGACCTCGGCTCACTCGCCTTGGACCCAGGAAGAGTGGCTTCGTGCAGGTATAGGCTTCGGCTTTTCTTATGCCTCTTCGGTACCCTATGTGGAGCAGGTTAAGCAGGCAGAGCGCGAACGCAACACCTCACGCTTTCTCAATTATCTTGAGGGCCAGTTTGATGTGCCGCTTCGGCTAATGTTTGATAATAAAGCGGTTCAAAACTGTTATGTGGGTGTTTCTTTGATACACCGTTCGGGTATTTTTGCCAAATCAGACATTTTGAGCAATGTGTCTGGTGGTTCCGATATGGTAACCGGGCACATAGAGTGTAAACGGTAAGTAATCGGAGATAAGCCGATCTCTGGACACGAATTCAGCAGGTCGGCATAGTTTGTAGGGCGAGTTTGCGGCGAATATAGCGCCCGAGAGCATCCACCCCAATATTGAGTAGCGCGGTGATCAGTATCAACACCATGGCACGATCAAACCGTATGTTCTGAATGGCGCTATCTACATAGAATCCAAGTGTGTAGATGCCCAAAATCCCCAAAATAGCAGTTTCCCGCATAATGATTTCCCAGCGATAAAACAAAAACGCCAAGAAAGAGCGGTACACGCGGGGTACCAGTTCCCAGCTATACCGGTTAAACCCGGTTGGGGCGTCTGCACGAAGGTTGATGGAATTGGTTTGCCGTCCAATAAGGTGCCCGATAATACCGCCGTTGTGCAGGGCCAAGGCAACAACCGCTGGCAACATTGAAGGTCCCCAGAGCTGCAGCAGTATATAGGCCAAAATGTACTCAGGCGTAGATCGTGCGATCACAAGAATCACATGGCCGGCATTGCGCCGCAAAGGTCCGCCAAAGTGGTTGGAAATCAACGGAAATGCCAATAACGAGAGAACGCCGGAAGCCACAAGGGCAATTTGGGTAAGCACAATGGTATTCCAGATGCCCGGCATAGCCTGGTAGATCATCAGATCATTCAGCCAGGGCATTAGCCCACCTAAGCCTTCCCCATTGCGCAGCGGGGCCGGCACTATGTCCTCGGTGAAAAAGCGCTGCACGTTACCCCACACAATCGGTAGACCCTCGCCAAGAAAGAAGGGCGCCCCGAGTACGTACACAGGCAAGAGCTTTGGCCTCACCCACAGCGGCATGGTAGCAATCAGTACGTAAAATAGGATCAGCATTGCACCAGCGTCGGAATACAGGCCTTGAGAAAATGAAGCTTCCAGATAAAAACCAAGTGTGGGCAGCCCAACAAAGCCAAGAATTGCGCTGGAACGCAGGCCGCATTCCAGCCGGTACGCCGTGTAGGTTCGTATCTTTACCCAGCAATCTGGGATGCGGGCGTAAAGAAATGCCGTAATATTTCCGGTACCTGGAGGCAGAACTCGGCCAGGTTCAGGGTCGGCTTCTTCCAGAATTTCCGAATACACCTTGGCAAATATCCCGGCGTAGGGGATAGCAATAGCCAATACACCCGTGAGTGGGTGAAACCCGAAGAATTGCAGAAAGATTAGCGCCCAGAAAAGCTCATGAATGGCGCGGATAAAGGCACAGAAAATCCGCACTGGCAATGACCGGTAAACCAAAGCCAGCAGGAACCCTGCGATACTACCAAGAGCCACCCCGACAAACGCAAAAGCGACGGTTCTTAACAGGGCGGTCATCAGTCCTTCGCTGCTGAAAAAATTTGGGGTTACGACGCCAAGGAAGAAGTTGCCCAAATCTTGCCAGGGGTTGGATGCGGTGATGGCAATATCCGCAAACAGTAACCCGACCAAGGCAATGGCAAGGAAAATAAGGCTGGTACGAACCGTGGGGGAAGAAAACATGAAACCGGCCGCGCTACCTAGTAAAGAGACATGATGTCTGGAGCTGTAAGGTTTTCGCTGGGCTGGTCTAGAGCAACCTGACCATCCTGTATACCAACGATTCTGGTGCAATAACGCAAAGCCAGATCCACATCGTGCAGCGCGATAATACTGGTGGCGAAGCGATCCCGCAGATGAGTCATGACCGAGTTCGCCATAGGGCCGTCGAGAGCAGAAACCGGCTCATCGGCCAGCAGCACAGCAGCGTTGCGATAAAGTGCACGGGCAATGGCAACACGTTGTCGCTGCCCACCAGAAAGCGATGCTGCGGGCGTCCAGAGCTTTTCTGTCATACCCAAGGATTGCAGGAGGGTATGCACTTCGGTCCGATCTTTCGAGAATGGGCGGACGAGCGTTACCGTGCTATACCAAGTGGCGTGTCTATCCAGCTGCCCCATAAACACGTTATGGAACACCGAAAGCGCGTTCACCAAGCCCAGGTCTTGGGGAATAAGGGAAGAATCCCGATTAACCCGCTCGTGAATCAAGCGAATTAACGTGGATTTTCCAGCGCCGCTTTTGCCCACAAGCGCGATTTTATGGGTCTCTTCCGTTTTGTGTGGAACATTAGCTTGCAACCATTCTCTGTAATGGC
>NZ_JBQDKB010000039.1:0-33571 GCF_052094685.1 Marinobacter sp. | reverse complement strand
CCCAAGCGCCTGAACCTTGTCATAGCGCCGGCAGGATTTGGTAAAACAACACTGGTAAGCCAATGGTGCGCCGTTACAACTGGCCCCATCGCTTGGTTGTCGCTGGATGAACACGACGATGAACCCCGGCGCTTCTGGCAGTACGTTGTCAGCGCGTTCGAGCACGCCGGCTTGACCGGGCTGGAAGACTGCCATAAATGCCTTGCCGGCAATACCGATGACAATCTCAGCAGCGCTATTACTGTCCTGATTAATACACTGTCATCCGACGGCGGCCTGTGGAACCTTGTCCTGGATGATTTTCAGTTTATTGCTAGCGACGAAATTCAGCGCCAGTTCGGATATTTTGTGGACTATCTTCCGGCAAGCGTCACCGTGACTCTGGCCTCCCGCTCTGAACCTCCCCTGCCACTGGCTCGCTGGCGTGTGCGCCGCTGGGTTCAAGAGATTCACCCAACATTGTTAGCGTTTTCTGAAGACGAGTGTCATGAGTTTTTTCACAACACCATGGGCCTTGCCATTTCAGAGCAGGAAATACAGGCCATTTGCCAACGAACAGAAGGCTGGGTGGCAGCCATGCAGCTCGCCGCACTTTCAGGGAATAACAGCGGCCTGGTGCAACACCCGCGAACCACTCGCTCAGATGCGCCGCAAGCTGCACTTAGCATAGATGAACGGCACATAAGCGACTATGTCCTCAGCGAGGTGCTGGACAAGCAACCAGAGGCTATTGTCGCCTTCTTACTGGATACGGCCTGCTGTCCGCGCCTATGTGCGTCTATGTGCAATTCTCTTCGCAACTCAGATGACGGCCAGAAAAAGCTGGAGACCCTGCTTTCACAAAACCTGTTTCTGATTCCTCTGGATAATCACAATGAATGGTTCCGCTATCACGACCTGTTTCGCGATGCACTACTGCAGCGGATTCGCCATACCTATCCTGAGCGTGCCCATCGTCTCTGGCACCGAGCGGTGGAGTGGCTTTTAGACCACGGTCAGGTTCAGGAAGCTATCGCTCAGATTGTGCAAAAGGAAGATTGGCCATGGCTGGCTAACGTACTGGCCACCCACGGCAATAACCTGATTCATGGGGGCTATCATCTGCCGGTTCTAAACTGGCTTGAATCACTACCCCCAAAGCACATAGAAGAAAACGCACAACTGCAGATGTTGCGTGTGTGGAGCCGTTTTTTTGCCAACCGATTTGATCATCTTGAGCCATTGCTGGCCAATGTTGAACATTTGCTAGATCGTCGTGTCGCAGACTCTGCCCCGGATGCAGAAGGTGCGCTGGGCCTGCAGAGTGAGATATCGCTTATACGTTCCTATTTGGCGCGGTCGCGCAGCGATGATAAAAGCGCAAGTAACCTGACCCTCCAGGTGCTCGCGGATATCGACCACACGCGAATTCCACTGAAATCCGTGACCTATTACGGCTTAGGGCTGGACGATTACGGCAAAGGGGACCTGACAGGTGCGGAAGAAGCGCTAAAGTCTGCGATCCACTACGGGCAAGTTGAACGAAAGCCGAGCACGGTTCTTTCCAGTGGCGGTTTGCTGGCTTGGATACAGTACAACCGGGGTGACATGGATCTCGCGCTGGATACCTGCACCGAGGTGCGTCGATGGGTTGATCAACACTACGCGGATCCCACTCAGCCCCGACTGATCTCATGCTGGCTTAGCGCTGCACTCACAGAAATTCACCGAGAACGCAATCAACCACGCGATGCAGCCGCTCATCTCGCGCCTTTGCTGGAGCACGTAAATCAAGGCACGGAACCGGGGCAGCATGTGATCATTCAACATGTGTGGGGGCATCTCGCCTTTAGCGATGGCCAGTTTGCACAAGCAATAGAAGCCCTTGAAGACGCAGAGCACGTTGGCCGAAAACGCCGAGAACACATTGTCTTCGAACCCCCAGCCAGCACTGCGTTTAAGGCACGGTGCTTTCTGGCAACGGGGCAGATTGCACTGGCCCGCCGCAGCTTGGATTCCCTGGACAAAAAAACCGTTACCAACCCCCTAAACCGGGAGCAGAACAGCATCAGCTACGCCCGACTGCTGGTTGCCGAGGGCACACCGGAACGGGCGCTAGACATTCTTGACGTGTTGATGTCAGAAACAGAACAGAACGAACACAACCGCCACTTAGTAGAGGCACTGCTGGTTCGCGGCGACGCCCTCGCGTTGCAAGGTCGGCACGACGAATGCGCTGAGCAACTTGAGCGGGCGGTAAATGTGGCAGCGGAAGCCGGGTTTATGCGGTTGTTTGCTGAAGAAAGCTCGCGCCTGCAGGCACTTTTACTGGAATTACCTGCCTTGCAAAGCGAAGGGCGTTGGCAGCGCAGCTTAAAATACATGTTACAGAGCCAAGAGAATCCAGGCGCGACAGGCAAGGAAGAAACAAAACCCGCAACGATTAGCAAAGAGCAAGACCTTGCTGAGCCTCTAAGCCAAAGGGAGCTCGAAGTGCTTGAACGAATCAATGCGGGCGACGCAAACAAAGACATTGCCGTGCACATGGGCGTAGCGCCCGCCACGGTAAAAGCTCACATACGCAATCTTTATGGCAAACTCGGCGTTGGTCGAAGAACCGAAGCCCTTGCCCGAGCCCGGGAACTGGGTCTTCTCACCCAGTAAATTTCGCTCTCGTTTTGTGATTCCCATCACATTCGGCAAGAACTTTTGACCCACGCTACGCCCTTTGGACGATTCGGCTACGCCCTCTACTCCCCTATTATGGATTCCACGGTAGGGCAAGCCCTCACCACGAATTCTGGAACTTCAGGCCTTCAGACTTCTTGTACAGCGTTGTTTCGACGCACGGTTTTTTTTGAGGACCCCTTGATATAAGCCAGCCTTCGGGCTGGCTCTTTTTTTATCTATTTACCTTTCAATGATTCGCCGGAACGGCGGCAACGCATCCAACAGCAACTGACCATAACGCCTGGCTACAATGCGGCGGTCCAGAATCGTAACCCTTCCAGTATCTTCTTCCGTACGCAACAAACGGCCCACAGCCTGTACGAGTTTTATGGATGCACCCGGCACTGTAATTTCCATAAACGGGTTACCACCACGCTGAGTTACCCATTCGGCCAAACCGGCCTCGATAGGGTCGTCTGGCACAGAGAAAGGCAACCGGGTGATGACTACGTGATGAAGATACTTGCCGGGTAAATCGATCCCTTCTGCGAAGCTGGCCACACCAAACAATACGCTAGCCCTGCCCTCATCAATACGAATCCGATGCTGGCGCAACACCTCACCTCGAGACATATCGTCTTGGGTAATAATCAAGTCCGGGTAGTCGGGCGCCAGCGCATCCCGCACTTGGTGCATTTGCCTGCGGGAAGTGAACAACACAAGCGTAGCTGTCTCACCAGCCCATACACTTGGAAGGCGTTTGATCAATTCATCCGCGAAACCGTCGTCGGTAGGCATACAAGCCATGGCTGGCACCTCTACTGTCGCCTTTTCGCCATAACGGAAGGAGCTTGGCACCACCAACAACCGACTGGCAGCAGGCAGACCTGCCCGGGATTGAAGGCGATCGAAGGTACCGAGCGCAGTCAGAGTGGCGCTGGTAAGAACAGCACCGTAGGCCCGCGACCAAAGCCTTGAGTACAAAAGATTGTCTGCCAGTACCGGCGAGCTGAACAGTGCGATATCTTCCGCATGATCCCAGCGCTGCCGCACACTCCAGCGTGCCGGAGGGGGGCTTTTGCCTTTGTTTGGGCCATCAACCTGCTCTGTCCAAGCTGTCCAGAGCCGTAGCTGGTCTTCTGAACGGCTGTGGAACGCACCAATCACCGGGTACCAGGCTTCTGCGGTATCCCGATCAATCTCGTGCTGTTTGCGTTCGTCGAACGCACCCTGAAGCTCGTCGGCTAATGCGCCAAGGTGCCGCACCAGGTTTGCGGTGGCAATCCGGCTTTCAGAAGCCAGCTCCGCTAATGCTTCTGGCAACTCCCCCTCTGGATAACGCCATTGCGCTGAACGACGCTCATCATTGAACTCCCAGCCAGTGTTGTGCTCAGCTTCTTCATAAACCCGGCTAAGCACCAGATCTACATCCCGAGAAGCGCCACTTATGCGATCGATCGTTTTAGCACCTTGGGTGCCCGCAGCCAAATAGGGCTGCATTTTGACAAGCGCTTGTGATAACTGCTTAAGCCATTGCCGGGTCGAGTTCAGGGGTACAGACGCTGCAAAGTGATTCAGTGCTTTGTCTGGCAGGTGATGGGCTTCGTCAAAAATAAACAAGGCGTTTTCAGGTTCTGGCAGAATCGCTCCACCACCCAGAGCCAAATCAGCGAGCACAAGATCGTGGTTAGCCACCACGATATCCACTTCCTCCAGATCCTTACGGGCATCAAAAAACGCGCAGCTGTCGAAGTAGCTGCAGTGCCGGTTGGTGCACTGACGGTGATCGGTTGTTACCTGGCGCCAAACATCATCGGGTATCTGCTCCGGCCAGTGATCTCTGTCGCCATCCCATTTGCGCGATCCATAGCTTGCCAGCATCTCCTCGAAGAATGCCCGGGTGCCAGGCTCCTCAGTGCCTGGGCTGTCCAGCAGGAACAGCGGCATGGTGTCGCTATCTCCGTTGCCTTCATCGTGCAGGCGTGACTCCAGACGGGACATGCACAGATACCGACCGCGGCCTTTGGCAAGAGTCCAACTAAAGTTCATCTTGCTGTGCTTTTTGAGATCAGGAAGATCTTTGAGCACAATTTGATCCTGCAGTGCGACCGTTGCCGTGGATATCACCAGGGTTTTATTCAGAGCCCTGGCCACAGGAATAGCCGCAATCAGATAAGCCAAGGTCTTACCCGTACCGGTGCCAGCCTCAACCACACAGGCGGCCGGGGGCGACGTGCGCTGGCCATCGTTTTCAGTAATATCGCCCATGTAGCGGGCAATCTCAGCAATCATCAGGCGCTGACCATAGCGGGCACGGACGTCTTTGCCCGCCAGAACTTCGCGGTAACTTTGCTGAATCTGCTGTTTAATATCGTCGGATAACGCCATCAGTGCGGGCTCACCCAGTCGCGGACAATGCCCACACGAAAGCGTCTGCCTTGTTTGCTAAGCACAACGCCATCTTCGGTAATCTCTTCTACGGTAATACCCGAAAAGGATTCGCCCGGGCGGAGATAGTGACCATTGATCATCACTCGGCTGGCATAAGGATCTGTGGAATAGATATGACTATTGAACATCAGGTCCGGGACACTCTTCTGATAAGAAAGGGGCAATTCGACTAGGTGCGGCACTCTTGTTCCAGCTCTGGCTTGGGGCTCACTCTGGCGCAGTGCCGGCACTTGGCGCTCTCGGCGTACAGACGGCGTAATAATAGTTGGCCGCTCACGGGCCGGCGCTGCTATCGTCTCGCTCCCCAACTCTGGCTCCGGCAGCGAAACAACTGCAGTGTCGGTTTCAGCAGGCACCTGTTTTGCTTCAGATTTTTCAGGCTGCTCCACTGGGGCCTCAAGCTCAACTGGCTTAGGAGCCTGCACTACAGGCATCTCACGTGCGGGTTCAGGCCAGAATACAACTGCCAGCACTCCTGCGTTCACTAGTAATGCCAGAGCCACCCATACCACCGAAGCGTTCCGCCGTTTTTTGGGGCGATGAATCAGTTGTACCTGCTGACCAAGGTCCGGGACTTTCCCTTGGCGGCGTTCAGTTTCAGATTTTCTAAGGGCATCAAGAATGTAGGACATGGTCTATCCCTCACCCCCGGACTTGGTGTTTACCAACCTCGGCACATCCGCATTCAGGTCGTTGTTAACCTGGATTACCGTCATAGCACCGGCAATGCCATCCACCGTTAGTCCCCTTAGGGACTGATACCAACGCACCTGATCTTTCGCTGACATACGTTTGATTTTTGCGTTGTCTGCGGGCGATTCGCCGTGGGCATCTGCAAGCTCCATCATGCGGGCGCCTAGCCACAACTCTTCGCTTGCACCGTCACTCGCGCTTGGGCTGCTGGCGACATAATCCGGAAGCTGCCACAACACCCGGTACTCACCAAACCAAAAGGGCTCAAGGCTGGTAAAAGATACTCGAACCAATCCTTCGGGCAGAAGAATGTCTGCCTTGTCGCCTTCGAGATGGCGCAACACAGCGTAGCCACGATTGCCGGTATTATCCTGAAGCATCAGCATGGCTGGCCTGTCCAGAAAAGCGAGGCTTCTGCGGCTACCTTGCCGCTCGAGGCATCCGAGGCCGGATTTACGAGCGAAATCACAGGCAACAGGAGACTCCTGCGAACCGTATTGAATGCCCCATATACCAAACAACTCGCTAAAAGCGCCTGGTAAATTTAGTGCTTGCTCTTCGAAACTGAAAGAGGGCATTTCCTCGTTGGAGTCAGCGGGGCTTTGGTCCACAGAAGTCGGCTTCTGCACAGTTGCCGACTGTTGTTTTGGCTCGTTTTCACGTTCAATTGAGCCGGCCTGCTCAATAGGGGCAGCTTTCACTTCAGCGACCGCTTTTGGCCCGGACCATTGCTGATAAAGCCAGTAGGTACTCACGATAGCCAATAACAGTGAGGCGGCAAGCACCAGAACGCCCGGAAGATCTGGCTTGCCTCGGGAACCCGCCGGCTTTGCCCCGATGTTGCGGCTACCCGCAACTTCCTTAGCGGCCTGTCGAATGTGGGCCGATGTCACCTCGTGCTCGCCTTCGGCGTAGGCACCCAGTAGTGCACGGTCGCTGATCAGATTGATCAAGCGGGGTATGCCATTGCTCAAACGATAGAGTTTGCGCACGGCTGCAGGCGAAAACACATCCCCGCGCATACCGGCAACGCCCAGCCGATAACTGAGGTAAGCAGGCAGCTCGTTGCGGTTTATAGCATCCAAATGATAGCGGGCGGTTACCCGTTGATTGAGCTGGCGTAACTTTGGAAGCTCAAGAATCTGCTGTAACTCGGGCTGGCCCAGCAACACAATCTGTAGCAGTTTCTTTTCGGCGGTTTCAAGATTGGTTAGCAGACGCAGCTGCTCAAGCACATCGGCTGAGAGATTCTGCGCCTCATCGATCATCAAAACCTTGTGTCGCCCTGCTCCGTGAGCTTTCAGTAGATCCTGGTTGATCAGATCGACCATCTGTTTGATGGTGGCGCCAGCCGGATGAATAATTTCCAACTCATCACAAATAGCGGAAAGCAGTTCCCGGGCCGACAACCGAGGGTTCAGAATAAGAGCAATGTCCACGTGGGACGGAGCATTTTCGATAAAGCACCGGCTGACGGTGGTTTTGCCGGTACCCACTTCGCCGGTAATAACAATAAAACCGCCCTGACCCTGCACCCCATACATTAAATGGGCCAGCGCCTCTTTGTGGCGTTCGCTCAAATAAAGGTAGCGAGGGTCAGGCGCGATAGAGAACGGGGGTTCTCTGAAGCCGAAGAAGTCGTAATACATGGGCGTCCAGTCAGATACTCAGGGTGTTCTGGTGTTTCAAGCGTCGCACGCAGCGCTCCAAGGTTTTGGAAATGCGCGCATGGGAACGAATCATAGAGATTTTCGGCCAAGTTGCACGCTCACCCGCCAGAATCATTTCACGCACAAACTCCGGCTTCGGGTCAGCCAGCATTCGCCGGTAATCCTTGAACGAGTACGTTGGCGCGATTGTGACGTCTCCAGAATAACGCTGGGCCATGATGGTGTACATCTGGCCATAAACCTGGCGCAGAAGCTCTGGCCGAACCCGCTTACGCAGATAATCAAACACGCCTTGGCCGTGAAACTGAACCTCAGACTTCAACAAATGCAAAGGTAGACTTGCCAGGGAAAGCTTCTCATCTCTGCCTCGGGCGTTGAGAAACGGCACCACATGGGGGTTTGTCTGGCTTACGATGGTGAAGTTCACATCGTAAAGGTGCATCAGCCGATCAATCGGCAGATCACTAACCACTGAACCGTCAACAAATTTCAGCCTGGGCATGTAAGGTAGAGCTTGCCCGTGGATGTCTTTTTTTATCAAAGTGACCGGCGGAAATATACCCGGCACTGCTGCACTGGCAAGCGCCCCACTCCATACCATGAGATAAGGCGACGTATAACCAGACAACAAACGTGCCTTCTGGTGCGCCTGCACAGGCGACACACTCATATTGATAGAGCGACCAGTGCGCTGGTATGCCTCTTCAAAGGTGTACTCACCAATATTGGTTCTAAGGCAGGTGCGAAGCTGCTCTTGATCCATCAACCCTTCGCCTCGCATTGCACTTAGCAGGCCACGCCATTTCCAAGCTTTGAGATTGTGATTTTCGGGAACCAGCATTTCGGGAATTTCGGCGTCTGTGTGCACACCCAGCATGCCTGCAATGATGGCACCTATGCTTGAGCCGGTGACAACCTGAGGCAACAGGCCTTTCTCCCAGAGCGCCTTGATAACCCCGAAATGAAACATACCAAGGCTGGCACCACCGCTTAGCAAAAGCGTTGGCCGGCCATAGCTGGTGAGGGTGTCGCGGAAGAATTGCAGTTTTTCAGCAACTGGAAATTCCGGCACCGGGTGGTCACAGAGGAAATCCAACGCTTCGCAGACCTGGGCAATGTATTCCTCAATAAGATGCTTGGTACCCACCCTGGAATAGGTATAAAGCGCTGGGTTGCCCATGTTGCCAAGATCATGATGAAGACCCTCACGCAATGCACGCTTAAGGCGTTCAAAATCATTCTGTTGGCGATACTGTTTGATGTTGCTCAGACGATCGTACAGTACCTCATAATTGTAATGCTCAGAGGCGAAATCCTCTTTCCACTCGGCCTTACCTTCAAGAAAATCCAACTCCAACGCGGCTGCTTTCCACACCTCGTAGTTAGGTGCTTCGTCCAGCATCTTTCGGAATCTTTTGATCTTTGGATCTTTGAGCACCTTGTGCCTCTCTCAGCCCGTGATCAGGATCAGAAGTCGTCCAGCATCAGATCGTCGTTGTCATCACTGGCAAAGGGATCCCGAGTCACCTTGCCATCGTTGATCAAAAATTCCCTGCGCTGCATGAATGCGTTACGGACGAAAATATAGGCGTCGCCAGAAATGAAGCCTTCAGCCGGTATTAAGTCTGCCCGTTTATCTACAATCTGAAGCCCCCGACCATAGTAGTTCTCTGGACTATGAACTTCGTCCCACAATGACGGGAATACAAAACCATCTAGACCCAACCCGCCAAGATGCCGTGGGCTAGAGGGCCCAAGAAACGGAAGCATCAGGTAAGGTCCGGAGCCAGCACCCCAATACCCCAATGTTTGCCCGAAATCTTCCGGCCTTTCAGGCAAATCAAATGCGGTAGCAACATCAATCAAGCCGCCAAGACCAAACACCGTGTTATAGGTGAACCGACCGGCGGCAACAATCGCCGACTCGCCCTTCAGCTGCAGAATGCTGTTGGTGAAGTTTCGAATTTCCGTAAGATTGTTGAAAAAGTTGGTAATGGCTCGGTCGGCGAAATCTGGCATGAACGTACGATAGGTTTTGGCAACAGGCTTCAACGCCCAGCGATCCACCGTGTCGTTGAAGGTGTATACCTTACGGTTCCAGTTTTCATAAGGATCTTGGAGGTTTACCGGCGGTGCATCCTCCGGAATAGCCTCCTGTACATTTTGAGCCATGGCCGAACCTGTTGACAAAACCAGCGTCAACGCAGCCACGGACAGCATGGCAGACAACCAGCCCCGGGGTGAAAATTTTGTCATGCTCAACTCTTGGGTTATTGATGTTCGCGCCAAGGCGGCCTTTTAGCGCCGCCCCAGAGCTATCAGCGACGGCGTACTACAACACTGCCAATGGAATAACCGGCACCGAATGAGCAAATAACACCCGTATCGCCAGTTTTCAGATCATCTTTATGTTTATGGAACGCAATAATGGAACCTGCGGAACTGGTATTGGCGTACTCATCAAGAATCACAGGAGCTTCATCTTCGGTCGCGTCCCGGCCTAGCACCCTTCGGGCAATCAGCTGGTTCATATTCAGGTTAGCCTGATGCAACCACATCCTGCGCAAATCGTCCGGCGCCAATGAAAGACTCTTGAGATGATTCTGGATAGTTTCCGCAACCAGCGGTGAAACTTCCTTAAAGACTTTACGACCCTGCTGAATAAACAGTTTATCCGGATTGCCAACACCAGATTCGTCGCCCCGGTTCAGGAAACCGAAATTGTTCCGAATGTTGTTGGAAAAGGTAGTTTTCAAAAGGGTGCCGAGAATCTCAAACCCCTGCCCTGGTTCAGTGTCTTCCTCACGCTCCACCAGAATTGCGGTGCAGGCGTCGCCAAAAATAAAGTGGCTGTCGCGATCGCGGAAGTTTAGGTGGCCCGAACAGATTTCTGGGCTAACGACCAATACGGCGCGGGCAGAGCCGTTCTCAACGGAGTTAACCGCCGCTTGCAAGCCAAAGGTGGCAGAGCTGCACGCCACGTTCATGTCGTAAGCGAAGCCATCAATGCCCAGGGCCGACTGAACTTCAATCGAAACAGCTGGATAAGCACGCTGCATGTTTGAGCAAGCTACAATCACCGCATCCACATCACTGGCTTTTTTACCGGCCTGCTCCAGCGCTTCATTACACGCCACAACGGCCATATCACATTGAACGGAAGGCTCATCGTTTCCGCGCTCAGGGATGTATGGGGCCATGCGCTTCGGATCGACAATGCCCGACTTATCGATTACATGCCGGCGCTTGATACCTGAGGCTTTCTCTATAAACGCTGAAGAGGACGGCTGCAGCGCGTCCGTTTCGCCACGCTCAATTGCGTCTGCATGTTCCGTGTTGTACATATCAACAAACTGGTTAAAAGCTTCGACCAGTTCATCGTTCTCAATGGTTGCCGGCGGTGTGTACAGGCCGGTTCCGCTAATGACGGCTTTAATCACGCTAACCCCACGTCATGAATAAGGAAACAGAAAGACAGGAATATCATTCTTTCAGAAATACTAACACAGTCCGGGAGTTTTGCCCGCCCCGCAGAAGCCCCTACCAAAGGCGCTATACCCATCAAACCCGGGTAAGTTCCCACTGTTTATCTAGGCGTTTCGCAGATACGGTCATGGCTGTACCCAATTGCTGGGCAAAAAATGAGACCCGAAATTCCTCCAGCATCCACCGGTAAAGCACAAGTTCAGGATCGCGAACGCCCTGCTTTTTTTGCTGTTCCCGCTTGCTGGCGTAACGAGCCCAGAGAGGTTCCATGGTGTGCAGAAATTCTCGCTCCCGCCCCATTTCCCTTGGCATTTTTTCCAGCCTCGCTAACGCGCCTTCAAAATAGCGACCAAACTCTGCAAGCCACTGCGACTGGGTTGCCACCAGAAAACCTGGATAAACAAGGTTTTGCATCTGAAACTTCAAGTCCGCCATACTATTCGCCAGAGCAAGATTGATCTTTCCTTTTAGCTTCTTTGCTACTTTTTGATAACCGGTCATGGCTTGGTAAAGGCGCTCATCTGCCTGTTCCAGCGCAGGAATAAAATCCCCACGATGGCGATCAAACAGCGCATCAAACGCTTCTCGGGTATCTGGTATTTGGTCCTGTAAAAAATGCTCCATCGCTGTTGCTAAAAGCAGATCATCCAAAAGAACCTTTGCCTGACCTATGGGCGCAAACATCAGCGCAGAATGCTTGAAACGTGGCAGCTTTCGCTCCAATTCATCCAGGGTGTTACCGAACCGATTCAGAATAAGCCGCGCAATCCCCTTGCGGGTAGTGTCTTCCGCAGTAAGACGATCCAAACAACGAACCTGTTTAACCCGCTTGCCCACAACTTCAAGGGCCGGATAAACCGTGATCTGCATGCCGCCCTTTTCAGTCTGAACCTGCCTGGGCAGGTCTCCGAACTCCCACTCAGCATAGTCTTTTGCAGGCTCCTCACGACGGCTTTCGTTAGTAGCTGAAGCGAGCGCCGCCTCAGCGCGACCTTCAAGTTGATCCTGCAGTTCTCCCGTCTCCCGGCTTTCAGCAATCACCTTGCCGCCATCGCCAAGCACTCTCAGGTTCATTCTCAAATGGCGAGGCAATTCATCTCTGGGCCAAATGTCAGGATCAATACGCACACCGGTCATACGGCGTAACTGCTCCCCTAGCTGCAGGGCAAGCGGCTCGTTTGAGGGCTGCAGGTTGGCAATCGCCGCATCCACAAAGTCTGGCACCGGCACAAAATTGCGTCGCAGCGACTTTGGTAGGCCTTTAACCAACGCCACACACTTTTCCCGAAGCAAGCCAGGCACAAGCCACTCCAGGCGCCGGGAAGGAATTTGCCTGAGGGCCATCAGCGGCACCTGAAGCGTAACGCCGTCGCGCTCGCTGGTCGGCTCAAACTCGTAGCTCAGCGGGTAACGGACGCCTTCCCACTCCAGAAAATCGGGGTATAGGTCTGCGGCTTGGGCATCAACCGGCCTTTGCAGAACATCTTCCTCCGTCAGCTCCAAATTACGTAGTTCTTCAGCTGTTAGGCTCTTCCACCAGCTTTCAAAATGACGACCGCTGACAATCTCGGCAGGCAAACGTTCATTGTAAAAGCCCACCAGCACTTCATCATCTACCAGAAGATCTCGGCGCCGGGTCTTCTTCTCAAGATCCTCAACGCTTGTGAGCATCTCGCGATTGCGACTGATAAACGGCGCTTTTGACCTATAGTCACCTTCCACCAAGGCGTGGCGTATAAACAGATTACGGCATTCCACCGGGTCTATGTTGCTGAACGCTATAGCCCGTTTAGGCACCACATCGAGGCCGTACAGAGTGATTTTCTCATACCCCATCACCTGGGCGCGCTTTTGCTCCCAATGAGGTTCAAAATAATGATGCTTCACCACATGCCCCGCCAAGGGCTCTATCCACTCGGGCTGAATAGCTGCCACCATGCGGGCAAACACCCGACTGGTTTCAACAATTTCTGTGGCAACAATCCACTTTGGCCCAGCTTTCGACACTTTGGAGCCAGGAAAGATCATCACCTTGCGATTGCGAGTGGCCAGATATTCCTTGTTCTCAACCTTGACCGCCACTTGCCCCAACAACCCGGCCAAAATAGCCTTGTGCACGGAATCATAGGTGGCAGGCTCTTTATTGAACGACAGCTTTTGATCACGGCAAATGAGCGTGAGCTGACGGTGAATGTCGCGCCATTCACGCATGCGCATCCAGCTCAGAAAACTCTTCTGGCACACCTTTTTAAGCTGATTCTGGGACAATTCCTGCCGCTGATCTTCGTAGAAGTTCCAGATATTGAGCAGCGTAATAAAGTCTGATTCTTTGTCATTGAACGGCGCATGGGCCTGATCTGCAGCCTGCTGTTTGTTCTGGGGCCGCTCTCTCGGGTCCTGAACACTCAGGCCCGCAATAATCACCAGCGTCTCTGCCAGGCTACTCTGGTCAGCAGCTGTTACCAACATCCGGGCCAGGCGCGGATCCAGAGGCAATTTTGCCATGGTGCGCCCAAGCTTTGTCACCCGGCGCTGGTCATCTACCGCACTCAGTTCTTCCAGCAGTTTGTAGCCGTCGTTAATCAGGCGCTTGTCTGGCGCTTCCAGAAACGGGAAATGTCGAATTTCGCCAAGACCAGAAGTTGCCATCTGTAAGATGACGGAGGCCAGGTTGGTACGCAGTATTTCTGGATCCGTATATTCCGCGCGGTTTAAAAAGTCTGCTTCGTCGTACAATCGAAAACAGATGCCCGGCGCAACCCGCCCGCAACGCCCTGCCCGTTGATTGGCACTGGCTTGGGATACAGGCTCTATGGGTAGGCGCTGTATTTTGGAACGAACACTGTAGCGGCTGATTCGCGCAACACCGGCATCGATCACGTAACGAATACCCGGTACCGTTAGCGAGGTTTCCGCTACGTTGGTAGAAAGCACAATCCTGCGGCCGCTGTGGCTTTGGAATACCCGGTTCTGTTCCTGATTGCTCAGCCGGGAATACAGCGGTAGCACTTCGGTGTGCCGGAGCTCGGCATGTCGGAGTACCTTGCTAAGGTTGCGAATCTCACGCTCTCCCGGCAGGAATATCAGCACATCACCAGGCGGCAGCTTCGCGCTTCGCTCATGTTGCTCAACCTCTTCGATGGCGGCTAAAACGCCATCACTCCAACCTTGATCCCGGTCATCTTCATCGCCAGCAAGAGGACGGTAGCGAAGATCTACCGGAAAGGTACGGCCGCTGACCTCAAGCACTGGTGCTTTGTCGAAAAAATCACTGAACCGATCTACTTCGATGGTGGCAGATGTGATGATGACTTTAAGATCAGGGCGTTTTGGAAGAAGTTGTTTTATATAGCCCAGCAAAAAATCAATATTCAGGCTGCGTTCGTGGGCTTCATCAATAATCAGCGTGTCGTAGCGATCAAGAAAGCGGTCGTGCTGCACTTCAGCTAGCAAGATCCCGTCAGTCATTACTTTGACCCGGGACTGTTCCGAGGTGTTATCGGTAAAGCGCACTTGATAGCCAATCTGCTGCCCCACCTGCTCGCCCAGTTCATCGGCGATGCGGGCAGCCACGCTGCGGGCAGCGATACGTCTTGGCTGGGTGTGACCAATTAGGCCGCGAATACCACGGCCACTGTTCATGCAGATTTTGGGAATTTGGGTGGTTTTACCGGAGCCAGTTTCGCCGGCAACAATGACCACCTGGTGGTTTTCGATCGCTTCGCGGATATCATCCACACGATCAGAAACCGGCAAGCCCGCCGGAAAGCCTGCAGGCTTATGCAGAGCTTGGCGTTGGCGCACCTTTTCCAGACCGCGCTCCAGCCAGTTCGCCATTTTCTCCAGATCTTTCTGGCCAGGCTTTCCCTTGGTTCTTGCCACCAGTTTAACGATGCGGGCAGCTTCCTGCTGGTTGCAGACAGGCAGCTGCTCCATCATCGGTTTTATGGCGGCTTTTACTGAAGACTTATCAGGTTGCAAGGTCACCGTAATTACTTGTTCTCCGGTTCGTCGCGCAACTCACGACGCAGGATTTTACCTACGTTGGTCTTAGGCAGTTCATCGCGGAATTCAAAGTAACGAGGCACTTTGTAGGCGGTCAGGCGCTCACGACAAAACTCTTTGAGTTCATTTTCAGTGACGCCTTCGGCCGTGGCAACAAGATACACTTTTACAGCTTCACCGCTTTTTGCATCCGGAATACCCACTGCCGCGCACTCAACCACTTTCGGATGGCTGGATACTACATCTTCAATCTCGTTGGGGTAAACATTAAACCCAGAAACGATGATCATGTCTTTCTTGCGATCCACAATGCGGATGAACCCATCTTCCTGAATCACGGCTATATCACCTGTTTGGATATAACCGTCTTCAGTGAACGACTTCTGGGTGTCTTCCGGGCGCTGCCAGTAACCGCGCATAACCTGTGGGCCTTTCACACAAAGCTCGCCTGCCTCACCTAGCTGTGTTTCGTTGCCATCGTCATCAATAGTCTTAACCTTGGTAGACGGTACCGGCAAACCAATCGTACCCAACTGAATCACACTGCGAGGGTTAAAAGTGACCACCGGCGAGGTTTCGGTCATACCGTAACCTTCAGAGATTGGGCAGCCTGTTACACGCTCCCACATCTTTGCCGTGTCGCTGGTAAGAGCCATGCCGCCAGACGATGTAAGCTTCAACTGGCTGAAATCGAGTTTCTTGAACTCGTCGTTATTGCACAGTGCAACGAACAAAGTGTTCAAGCCCAGGAACGCGGTGAATTTGTGGTTTTGTAGCTCTTTCACAAAGCCTGGAATGTCCCGCGGGTTCGGGATCAAAACGTTGTGGCCGCCTGCCTCCAGCATAATGCCGCAGTTAAGGGTGAAAGAATAAATGTGATATAGAGGCAGAGGGGCAATCACCACTTCCTGCCCATTTACCACTGTGTCTTCCATCATGGGGCGAACCTGAAGCAGGTTGGCTACCAGGTTACCATGAGTAAGCATGGCACCTTTGGCAACACCGGTTGTGCCACCCGTGTATTGAAGCACAGCTATGTCATCTGGCTTGCATTCAACCGGCGTAAACTTCTCGCGGGCACCGGAGCTGAGCACTGCAGGCAGCTTATGGGCCTGTGGGATGCTGAACGGCGGCACCATCTTCTTAACGTGTTTAACGACGGCATTCATCAACGTGCGCTTGATGGGCGAATGCATATCGGCAATTTCAGTAACGATAACGTGTTCTATGCTGGTATGGGGCAGAACTTTCTCGGCGTTTTCTGCCATATTCGCCAGCACAACCAAGGCCTTGGCGCCGGAATCGTTGAACTGATGTTCCATTTCGCGAGTGGTATACAACGGGTTAGTGTTAACCACAATCAGGCCAGCACGCATGGCGCCAAATACCACAACTGGATACTGATTCAAGTTGGGCATTTGCACGGCAATACGGTCACCGGGCTTAAGATCTGTCTTGTTTTGCAGCCAAGCCGCAAAATTGCGCGTTTGAGTGTCCAGATCACGATAAATGAGAGTTGTACCAACAGCACTGAAGGCGGGGCGGTCTGGATATTTCTTAACCGCCTGTTCAAACACGTCCACCATACTGCTGTACTTGCTCAAATCAACTTCACGGGGAACACTGGCGGGGTATTTGTCTTGATAGAACGTCTCAAAATCCATCACCATCTCCTGTCTGGCGCTTCTCTTTATAATGATTTGCTATTTCGGAGTTGTCCAAAAATCAACTCGACATAGGTATCAGGCTCAAAAAAGTTGGGAGAGAATAGCAGTTTTGTTAACGATGAGGTAGTTTCAGCGCAGAACCACAAACGCCTGCACCCAAACGCCTTACGCATGGAGCACCCAATGAGCGGCACCCTTGATACTCTTGAAAACCTCACCTACGACGAGCTTCACGAGGGCGACACAGCCACGTTTACGCGAACGCTCTCCGAACACGAGCTGGTGCTATTTGCCGCTGTTTCGGGAGACTGCAACCCCGTACATCTGGACCCAGAATTTGCTGCCAGCTCCATGTTTGGGGAGCGCATTGCCCACGGCATGTGGAGTGGCTCATTGATTTCTGCCGCACTGGCTACAGTTATGCCAGGCCCAGGCACCGTATACCTGGATCAGAGCCTTTCGTTCAAGCGCCCAGTAAAACTGAATGACACGTTAACGGTAAACCTTACCGTGTTGCGTAAAGACACGAAAAATCGGGTGGTGATCCGCTGTATCGTAACCAACCAAAACAATCGGAAAGTTGTCACTGGAGAAGCCAAGGTTATCGCCCCCACCGAAAAGGTTTGCCTTCATAAGCCAGCGCTCCCGAAAGTCACCATTGAGGGCCACAATGGATAACCACAGAGGCCAGTTTAGCCCGGAAGAAAATCTATAGGGAACCTTACCTTTCGGGCCTCAACGTTATCGATACCAAAGTTAAAAAGATGAACCCGCATGGCAATTTTCTGCTCCAGTGCGGGGCTCGCCAGCTCAGAACTGATTACCTGGCATGTGGAAACTGAACCGTCTGGCTCTATAACCAACTCCAACAACACCTTACCTGCCAAGGTTGGATCCTTCCTCAACTCTCGTTGATAGAGCGAATAGAGCGCCGTTTTACCGGAATCAAACACTTGCCGAATATTGCTCATTGGGCGCTCCCCCACCGAGGGTTTCTGCGTCGGCGCAGGGGCGGCCACAACGGGCTTTACTTGTTTTGGAGCGTCTATTTGTCTTACCTCGTGTCCGGCAACGTCTACGTCCGCCCGCGTGGTGGTCTGCACATCGTTCACACCACCACTGCCTTGCAAAGTATCACTACCGGGCTGAGTTTGGTCTTGGGCCTTAACACCACTAGCCAAGCTGCCCGCATCACCGGTATTCGCCTGGATAACTGGCGCAGCCTTAGGCGCCGACTGACGCATCGAAGTCAGGCGATCTTTCATAGCTAACAGCCCAGACTGAGAGGCGGTTTCTCGTGCCTGCTCAACGCTCTGGCTCGTCTGTTTTAGCGGCTGCTTCACCGGAACGGGCTTGGGTGCTGGCGTCGCCACCTGCGGGGTAGGTGCCGGTTTAGGTGGTGCAGCGCCCTCAGCGGGTTTGGGTACGGGTTTCTCAATGACTTCAGGTTTCACGATCAACTTTGCAAGTTGCGGCGGCAGGCTTTCAGCCTTTTCTCGCTCAGGTGCTGGAACATCAAGCGCGGGGATCAACAAGGCCAGCGGAATAAAAAGTAAAAGCGCTACACCAGTAATAACTGCCAAGCGCAGGCGCTCGCCCTCTTCCCGACTCCATGACAGCGAAGACCATACAGCTCGGCCCAACGGATTTGCGAAGCTGAATTCCGCATTAGCAGGCATAGCATTCATGCCCGTCATTGCCGCCACTCCCGGTGGCGCTCAAGAACCTGTGGGTCGAGAGCCTGAAGCAGCTCCGGAGCGGAGCTTTCTAACTCTGCCCTTGGCCGGCGCGGCAACGTGGGCGCGCGCCAGGGCAAAATAGTTAGCACACGCGGCTCGTCTTCGCCCACATTGGCAGAGATTCCTTTAATGCTCAGGCGCCCGGTTTGCCCCTTCCGAGCATCATTTCCTCGTACCGAGTCTGCATCGCCTGAAGCAACGCAAACCTTAGGTATGAGCAGCACGAGCAGGCCCCATAGGTATAGCGTCTTCATAATTTAGTCCAGCCTCCTTTCCAGATCCGCAATCCACCCCTTTACCTTTTTATCCTCATCGGCCGATAGGCTTTGGTACCGCTGGTAATGTTTAAGAGCTTTTTTCAAATCAAGTAGGTACAGCTCAGAAATAATCGCAAGGTTGTAATGCAGTTCAGCAACGTTTGGCGAACTCTCAAGGCCGGTTTCTAACAGGATAGCCGCCTCATTGAAGCGATGTTTTTGCTTGAGAAGAAGCGCCAGATTATTATGAGTTACAGCGTCACCCGGGTTTAGCTCCACAGCTAGCTGCCAGGCGTCAATCGCAGATAGAAGATCGCCCTGCTCGTACGCTGCAGCGCCCTCCTGTTCATACACAAGCGCTTGCTGCGGGTTAGGTGCTTTGTGTATCAGGGACGTCTGTTGAGAATCAGGAGATGCGGGTTGCGATGACTCCATCGATTGCCCTGCGCAACCAAATAGTAAAAAAGTTGCGCTTAGCCAACTCCCAAAGAGCCATGGCTTTAGCCCAGGCCAACGAATCCGGTTTTGTCTACACATCATCATGGCCCTCCGTGGTTCCGCTCATCCATTGCAGCGATCGGTCGTAACGGCCGGGATGTAGTTCAGCAAGAACACTCAGGCTTTTTTCTATCCAGCCATTAAAGCCACCAGCGATTATTCGCTGATGGTTTTCCGAATGCAGATCAATTGCCCGCTCTTCGAACGGATACGCCTCTTCTTCAAGCAACATTCGATACTGCATCTGTTCCATCTCGTTCAACCCATCCGGCGCAGCGGATACCATAAGGTCTCTGGCCATAATTCGGTGAAGCTCTGCACGACGGTACAAAGATTCCGGTAATACTGTGTCGCCTCCAAGAGACTCTGCATTGCGGAAATTCGCCTGCGCTTTTTCCATGGCACGTTGTTTTCGATCCAGCGAGGCCTTAAGTGGAATACTCAGCTCAATGCTGGCAAACTCTGCTGCGACCTCAGCACCCATTGCCAGCGCTCCACTAGCCGCCCACTGCAGGGTCTGCTTCGAATGCCAGCGGCTTTCCAGCTCCGCTGCCACCATCTCCGCCTGCCAATGCTCCGACTGGCTGCCAGCTTCTACCAACCGGTGGCGCATGGTCTGGAACTGAACGTGCTCATCTGCTTCCACAGCAACTGGGCCGATCGCAAGATAGTGCTCGTAGATTGCATTACGCTGACCCTCCGCTTTCGCCGCATGGAACAATTCCGCAGCCCGAAGCCTGTAACCCCACACACCACCTTGCACCTCTCCCACCTCATTACTACGATTGTTAGCCATATCCATTAATTCCCGCGCAGCCCGCAATGGCTGGCTCGACTTGGTGTAAGCCAGAACCAGTTTTTCGCTGATTCCCGAGGTAAGTGCGTGTGCTGGATAATCTATTCGAAAGCGGTTTAATTCGTTGATAGCCGGCAGCCATTGTGAAGTCTTAAGCAGGGTGTTCGCTGCATCGAAACGCCCTTTAACAGCGATTTCCGCCCCAGGGAACACGGTCTCAATTCGCTGAAAGTGTGCGACAGCAATCTCCGTTTTACCGGCCTCAGCCGCCGTTTCGCCCTGGCGATAAATAGCTGTGGCCAGCTGCTGGCGCAGCCCTGCCGTTTCCATTTCCGTGATTGATTTTTCGCCCCCCCCGATCGCCAAGGCCAAGGCTTCTCGCCAAGCATTTTCCGCAAGACCGTAGTTTGCTGCGCGTTCCCGTGCCTGGGCTGTTATTACCCACCCGGCGTACCGTGTTTCAGGCCCTGCCTGACCGTGACTGGTGGCTTGCATGGCATGGTGTAAAGCCTGTTCGTTATCCCCGTTTTCCAGCCAGCGAGTGGCCAAATCAGCCAACAACCCAGGCCCTCGAACGTCGGAACCATAACGCCCTATAAACCGATCCGCTTCTGTGGTCAGATCACCAAGACTGGGCTCAAACCCTGTGGAAACCTGGTCGCCGATCACACCTGCCCGCACCAAAACAATGGCGGCCCATCCGGCATCGGCACGCTGTTCGTAGCCAGGTACGCCATAAGCCGCCACGTGAAAATCTCTAAGCGCAGATAGATACTCCCCTGCCTGCAGCCGCGCATCCCCCGCAAGGCGGAAAAGCTCACCTGCGCCGTCACTCCGACCGGCTAACCCCTCGTAGTACCTAGCTGCCGCCTTATAATCAGTGACAATATGGCCTTCGCCAGAGCTACCTTCTGCATAATGATAATCGGCAAGCAAACGACTGAACTTACGCCATTTGTCGCGATAATCAGGCTCAAGTGCGGCATAATCGCTTTGATCGTCAAACAGAGCGATATAATCCGCCATAGCGTCTCTTGCTTGCGCGGGCTTGCCGGCCTGGTTCCAGACATCCACAACCTGGGCCATAAAACCTGCCCGCTGAGGATGCGACGGAAAATACTCCACAAAAGCCTGATTGGTTGCCACACTGGCCTCGGCATCACCTTGCACCGCGTATAAATCGGCCAGCCGATCAAACGCCAAAGGCGTCCAAGAACGTAGCGCATTAGGCTGCAACCAGTTCATCAGAGTTTCCGAGCCCTTCCGGCGGCTGGCCATCAGTGCTAAAACCCGAAGCGTGTCATCAATGCTGTCTACGCTGGATTCAGAAACTTGGTTAAGGCTTTCGGCACTTGGCAGAGATTCATCCAGCACTGCAACAAAACGGTGTCCGGCCCTCTCCCATGCGTGCGATCCCTGCTTGTATAATGCCCACCCAAGCATATACCGGGCCTTATTCTTCAACCCACCTGCATCATCATGCCCATCTACAAGCTTCCGGTATTCTGCCTCGGCCTCAATATAACGGCCGGCGGCGAACGCAGATTCCGCCAACCGAAACCTGGCTTCTGGGGCCAGGGGCGAATTTGGATAAAGACCAACTAACTGCTGCAAACGTTTTACAGAGGCATTGTTCTGGCCTGTCAACGCATGAGCCTTGGCCATTTGATACATGAGTTCGTCCAGGCGCCCGCCAAACGTACCGCGCTCGAGAATAGACTCGTAGCTCTCGATCGCCTGTTGATACACCTTGGTTTCTTCGGCTGGGGTGAACCCTATATCCTCACCAGAACGATCGCGGATGTTTGTTAGGCGGTTCAAAGCATCTACACGCACTGTCGGTTCGTCGGTGGTGCTGAACAACCTTTGGTAGCGCCTCGCAACTTCCGCCGGGGAAATAGCAGGAAGCGGCCGTGTCTCAAATTTCAAAAAGACCGGACGCATATCGGCGATGGTTTCACCATCTTTGCCCAGCTCTACGCGAAACGATTCCTGCCCATACACTAAACTGCAAAACAAACACAGCGGGAATAGAACAATACGCAACCCCCTCATTTTACCTGCTCCCCGGAGTCCAGTTCCTTCAAAGCCAAATACTCATAAAGGTGGGCGATTTGTTGCTCAGTTTTGTCCAGGGCAAACACCATTCTTTTGTCCTGAGCTGAAACAAAATCCAATGCCAGGCGATCAAGTAAAATTTCTGCCTGAGCACGGAGCGCCGAAACGGATTCAAGATGAACGATTGATTGCTTGCGTAGTTTTCGGGCTTCCTTGAGCAGTGCTTTAAGATTGGTTGAGCGGTAAGCAGAGTTGTCGCTAAGTTTATGGAGTTGCTGTTCGGAATCGGAAAGTGTTGTTTTAATTATTCTGAGCTGAAGGCGCTGATCTGGAGTTAACCCTCCTTCACCCCCTCGCTGCTGCAGAGCACTCAGGTGTGCTTTGAGCCTCGCGTTGCTGTCTTGCAACGCTTCTTCTATAGAGGCTTGGCCTGGGAAGTTTGGCGATTCAAGCTGGCCTGCGATTGCGGTACTAAAAACATCAAGATCTTGAGCGTTACGCTCAAGGCTTGCCTCCATTTCTGCCAAGCCCACAACCCGATTCACGGCTTCCTGCGCAGCGCGCGGTTCCAAAAAGCTAAGCAGATAGGCCATGCGTGGTTGGGTAAGCGTGCGGCTGTCTGCGAGAAACCAATCCACCTTTGCGCCACGTGCATCCACAACAAGCGCTTTATACGCCCCCCGCTCCTCAATCTGGCCAGCCAGTTTGCGCAACGTAACCCGTTCGCTTTCATAGGCCGCATTCGCGGCAAGGTAAGCTTCGCCAGCCTGTCCCAGGTAACCAGAAAGATCGTACCCGCGCCCCATGCCTATCCAGGCATCTGCAACACCTGGGTATGCTAAAGAGTACTTTTTCGCCCGGTGCCAACTCTGCATCGCTGCCCGGTGATTGCCCTGTTCCGACAGTGCCAGACCGTGAAAATAAAGGGCCTGAGGAGTTATATGGCTATTCAGTGGTATTTTTTCAAAGAAGCCTATGGCCTTCTCATACTCCGAGCTTTTGTAGGCAAGGTACCCCGCACGCAGAAGAATCCGGCTGCGTAATGCTGTTTTGCGCTGGGCATCGGAATCCTTATCTGCCATCGCCAGCGCCACGCGGAGAGCGACCAATGCCCGTGAAGCATTCAGATCGTTGCGGGCATAGTCACCAGAAAGATTAAGATAGCCAACTGCAGACCAGTACCCTTCGTCCATACCCGCTAATATCTTGCCCGCTTGTTCAGCAGACCCACTAAGGCGGGCGAGCTCAGCTTGTTCATATAGAAGCTGCTGGCGGGGCATTGGCGAAAGCTGCTCGGCATAAGCCGGTGCTACCACGCAACCACACATGCTCACCAAGACAATGCGGATCACGGCATAGCGCAACATGGATAGCTTCATGACTGGCTACTTCCGCTCAACAAACGAAACACGGGGTTCGTAATCAGGCGCTTTGGCTTCAAGAGCCAGCTCTAAACGAAGTACGCCGGGGCGCTTTTGAAAATCATGAATAGACTCCCTACGCACAAACCGATCGTTAGCCGCACGGGCCGTAATCACTGCTTTCAGTTGGTGTGAGCCGTTGGCCAAATTGCCCGTAAAGAGTTGCTGTATGCCGCCTTGCTGCAACGACTCACTTTCCCGAGCGGTGTACAGGTGCGAAACCACAGGCTGGCCATTAACAAACAGTTCCACTGTATCCAGATCGAGACCACTCCGGCTAGTGAGTGTCAGAAAAACGGCCAAGCGTGTATCAACTGGGTGAAGTACTTTTTGTTCAAGCTGAAAGATTTCGGCTGAATGGGCGGAGACCTCAGCTTTTAGACTGCTGATGTCCTCATCCAATGAGGATGCGATAACTGGGCCGCAACCCAAGGTTATCAACACCACTGCCCCAATAAGACCGATACCCAATCCTTTGGGCTGTTTGTCCCGGCACCTTTTTGTTTTATGTAGGCCGAACATAAGCCTCCTGCTCCTGCCGTCGCTGAACGTTCTGTCGCTGGCACCACCCTCTCTTAAGCTGATGGGCTTTGTAACAATCCGGTAGAAAGAGTAACACTTGGTAACAGCGAAGAACGGTATCCAGATCACCAATTCGAAAACCCGAGATAAGGACTTATTGAACAAACGCAGGCGTGAAAAAATGTCGATTTATTTGACAGACAGGGAATTTCTGGAGGGTAGAAAAAGACTGAAGCTTATTTGAAGGACCCATTACTCATTTGTATTTTAGCGTATTTTTATTCCTGGCCTTGTATTTGCTGTTGAAGCAAGCGCAGGGGTGCGTAAAACACACCCCCGCTTGATATGCCGAGCTTTGCCGATGTCTCAACCGCATCGGCTTTTTTATTTACTCAAGTACTTCATGGCCGATTCCAGGCCTTCCACCGTGAGCGGGTACATGTGGTTGTTCACCAACTGCTTGGTCATGCCCAGCGAGCCACCGGTTCCCCAGTAATTTTCCGGTAGCGGGTTGATCCAGACCACCTTGCGGAAATGCTCATTAATTCGCTGAAACCAGGTCGCACCCGCTTCTTCGTTCCAGTGTTCGATGGAACCACCCGGGTGAGATACCTCATAGGGTGCCATAGTGGCATCGCCCACAAAGATCACTTTGTAGTCTGGTGGATACTTGTGAAGGATATCCCAAGTACTGGTGGTCTCATTCATGCGCCGGATGTTTTTCGTCCACACACTTTCATACACAAAGTTATGAAAGTAAAAGTACTCCATGTGCTTAAACTCCAGGCGTGCGGCTGAAAACAGCTCTTCACACACCCGCACATGGGGGTCCATGGAGCCACCCACATCGAAAAAGATCAGCACTTTAGCCGCGTTGTGCCGCTCGGGCACCATTTTCAAATCCAGATAGCCCGCGTTACGGGCTGTGGAGCGTATGGTGTCGTCCAAGTCGAGTTTGTCTGCAGCACCTTGGCGAGCGAATTTTCGCAATCGCCGAAGAGCTACCTTGATATTGCGTATACCCAGAGTAACGCTGTCATCCAGATCTTGGAACTCGCGCTTTTCCCAAACTTTGATGGCACGCCCGTGGCGCCCCTTCTTCTGGCCAATACGGAAGCCTTCCGGGTTATAGCCATCGGCGCCAAAGGGCGACGTACCACCGGTGCCAATCCACTTGTTGCCGCCAGCGTGGCGTTCCTTCTGCTCTTCCATGCGCTTCTTGAAGGTTTCAATCAACTCTTCCAAACCGCCAAGAGAATCAATCTTGGCCTTCTCTTCGTCACTCAGGTTTTTCTCAAACTCGGCCCTAAGCCACTCATCTGGAATCAAGGCTTCCAGCAAATCATCCAAGTGTTCAATGCCATCAAAATAAACTTTGAACGCCCGATCGAACTTGTCAAAGTGGCGCTCATCTTTTACCAGGCATAACCGCGCCAGATAATAGAATTCCTCCATATCCGCAAAGGCAAGCTGCTGTTGCAGCGCTTCCAGCAGATCGAGGAATTCGCGCAGGCTGGCAGGCACCTTGGCCCGCCGCACTTCGAGAAAAAAATCAATCAACATAAAACTACACTCTTGCCGAAATTCAGCCGCGACGGCGGGCCATAAACGCCAGCTTCTGCAACAGGTGTACGTCCTGCTCGTTTTTTACCAAAGCGCCGTACAAAGGCGGCAAAGCGGAACTGGCGTCCTTTTCCTGCAGCATCTTCGCGGAGAGTTCATCTGCCATAAGCAGCTTCAACCAATCGATTAGCTCGGAGGTAGAAGGCTTTTTCTTCAGACCCGGAACCTTCCGCACATCGAAGAACACCTCAAGTGCATCCTTCACCACCTTTTGCTGAATACCCGGGAAGTGAACATCCACGATGTTCTGCATGGTGTCGCGATCCGGGAAGTTTATGTAATGGAAGAAGCAGCGACGCAAGAAGGCGTCTGGCAGTTCTTTTTCGTTGTTACTGGTGATAACCACGATGGGCCGTTTGGCGGCTTTTACGAACTGCTGGGTTTCGTATACGTAAAATTCCATGCGATCCAGCTCGAGCAGCAGATCGTTGGGGAACTCGATGTCGGCTTTGTCGATTTCATCAATCAACAGCACTACCTGCTCATCGGCTTCAAACGCTTCCCAGAGTTTGCCCTTCACAATGTAGTTGCTGATGTCGTTAACCTTCTCATCACCTAACTGAGAATCCCGCAAACGGGAAACTGCATCATACTCATACAGGCCCTGTTGAGCCTTGGTGGTCGATTTAATGTGCCAGGGAATTAACCGCATACCCAGGGAGCTTGCCATCTCTTCTGCCAGCAAGGTTTTGCCGGTGCCGGGCTCGCCTTTGATCAGCAGTGGGCGTTGCAGCGCAATGGCCGCGTTTACGGCCATTTGCAGGTCATCGGTGGCTACATAATTATCGGTACCGGTAAACTTCATGTGCATAATTCCTATTGGTTACTTTTTCTGTTCATCGTCCGATTTGGTGCCTTGTTCAGGCTCCTCGGGCGAATCGTAATCGGGTAAATCGTCAAATTCAGACAAGTCGAAATCGTCTAAACCGAACGCCTCTTCCTCATCGTCTTCGGCCTGCTCTACCACAACGTTAGCGATGGGTATTTCTTCTTCCTCTGGCTCCGGCATGACCACTGGGGCCTGTGCTTCAGCATCTGCCATTTCCTGTTGCAGATCATCCAGGCCGTCGATTTCGTTATCTGGCCCATCGGCTGCGGCCTGAGCGTTACGGCGTTTGCGTACCAGCAAAATAATGATCAGTGCGAGAATGAACAGTCCGCCTACTGCGGTCCCAATCACCCAGAGCGGTATTGGCCGTGCTGAGGCGCTTTCTGATTCTTTTTCGGCCGAAGGCTTTGTGTTAGCGCTGAGCTCTTCGCTAGCTAAAGGCTCTTTGCTAGTTGTGGGCGCTTCCTCCGCGAGTTCACCCTCGGTTAGCTCAGCGGGCAAAGGCCCGCTTTCCACCACCGGCGCAGGCTCGGGGTCCGAAGACTGAGATGAAGCCGGAACCTGCTCGGCCAAGCTGATATCAATAGGTGCGCCAAGGCTTGATTCACTCATACCTACGGGCACGATGAACTCGGTTGTTGCGCTAAATTTGCGTGCAAACGTTTTGCCATCCGCAACAATATCAATCCGGTATAGGCCTTCATCGGGGAGCTTGCTGATAGTGTCTGTGTATTCTCCATCTTCGGGTGGCTGATCGCCTGATAACGTCTTGTTGCCGCTGCGGCCGTCTTCAGACGTTAGGTTAAGTTGCACGCTTATCACATCGAGAAATTCTGGATTGGTCACTTTTTCTGATTTCTCAAAAAACGCTACGCGCACGTCAACCGGCGATTCGGTGGTAAACGTCGCAGGCAGAGGGCTTACCACCATCCTCAAATCACTGACGACCGTCACGCGGCTGCCCTCACCCAGCTGGCCCTTTATGCGCCACTCACCTGCTTGCGGTTCAGTAATGGTCACCAGATCGTAGGCCGCTTCGCTAGCCCAGCGAACATTGTCTGCCAGCGCAGATTGAAGAAGAGTTTCACCATCAGGGCGGATCAATTCCAGGCTAGCCGGCTCGAACGCTTCGCCGCCTTCCTCTTGGCCGCGGAAGACTAATGCCGTGAATTCCTTTACCCCACCATCAACGGTAAACGCATTGCCTTCGATCGGAATTTGCTCTTGGGGCGCTGCATTATTCAGGGAATCCAGAAAAGCCAGATTGAGGGCTTCCGCCGTGTTGGCCATGCGGTAGCTACCCTGTGACTTCTCGGCCAGGGTCGTCAGAAAACCGGCATCTGCCAAATCTGAAAGCGCCACTGGGTGGAACCTAGCACCTCTGGCAACTAAATCGTCCAGGATTTCACCTAGGATTCGTTTTTCTTCAGCCTGGTTTACATCCGCACTGTCTGAAATATCCACATTGCCGTCTGTCAGCAAAATAAAGTGGGTGTTTTCTAGCGAGCCGCCGGTCACATAATCGTCACTGGCGACCTCAATGGCTTTACCAAGGTTGGTGCGCAACGCTACAGAGTTAATTTTTTGGGAGCGCTCAATCGCCGTATCACGCCAGGATTGGGTCACTTCACCGTGGGGCACAAGCATGTTCACATACTGACCGAACGCCCACACGCCGGCAGTGCTGCCCTCTGGTAGTACCCGGGCCAGCAACCGCACTGCAGGCTGCCGCAAATCGTTCGGGTCGGTTTGCTTCATGGAACCAGAAATATCCACGATTATCCGGACATCCGCACGCTCTGGCAGTGTCAGCTTGGTGGATTCTTTAGCCCACAATGTTCCAGGCAGCAATAAAGCAGTGAACAAAACCAGTGTGAGGAATTTCGGCATTGTTGCTCTCAAAAAATGTGTGGGCATCTCAGCGTTTGGTTAACCGGTAGCGCACCATATCCAGAATCCAAACAAACAGCATGACAAGACCCCCAATGCCCAGATTGAGCCATGCCCGGCCTGCGTCGTCCGCATCACCCAGAATGGACTCGTAACCTCCGAAAAGCCACGCTGGAATCCACCAACCCGCCAGCTCGGGGGATTCTACTGGCGTAAGTAGAAAAGCCACTAACATCACAAGCAGCAGAGTGCGCAAGCCGTATAGCGGTATAAAACGGAACAGCGTCTTCATCATGAAAAAAAACACGACGAAAGCGATAACGTAGGCAACCCAGAAGATGCCGTATGCAGTTTGTGCGTCAGTATCGATCATTACAAAATCCAGTGAATGATATGTTCTTCCCAGTCTTCTTCTGCCACCCGATCCTCGTGGATCACCTTATGGCGTATAGAAACACCAGCCTCGTGCACCGAATCTGGGCTCCCGCTGCGTAGCGGATGCCAGTCGGCAAGCGGCCTACCCTCGGCCAGAGTGCGGTAGGCACAGGTGTGGGGCAGCCAATGGTAATCGTTCACCGTACCCGGTGTCAGCACAGTGCAGCCGGGTACTTTTTGCAGGCGGTCTGGATAAACCGTGCACTGGCAGGTGTCGTCATTCATATAACGGCACACCAGATCGGTGTGGTACACCTCGCCGGTGTCTTCATCTTCAAGCTTGTTCAGGCAACATTTACCGCACCCATCGCACAGGGATTCCCATTCCTGCTGGGTCATCTCGCTCAAGCGCTTGCGCTGCCAGAACGGGATTTGGGCAATCATGAATCTCTTAACCCCGGCTTTGTTCGGAAATCAATCACGTAGGCATCTTGCTCCTGCGGCATTTGCAAAAAGAAGTCTTTATCCGCAATAGCTTTCAATACCTGCTCGCCAGTTGTTCTGGACAATTTTCGATCTGGGGTCATCACCAAATCCATTGAGTGAATGGGGTTACCAAAAATCGCGTTAAGGCTTTCAGGTAACTCATCCCACTTTTGTCCGCGACGCACGAAAATATAGGTATCACTTTTTTTGCTGCTTCGAAAAACAGACACGAACTCGCGATCTTTCATGATGTCAGATAACCCTCAATATCGTTCATTACCGGCTCTAGTATCTTGGCGCGCCAGCCATGAAAAAATGGGCTCTCAGCCAAGGTTTTATCCTGCATCACCTTTTCAAGCCGCTTCCTTGGCGCAACCAATTCAACGGGTATATCAGCAGCTTCTGAGGCTTTCTTGAAAAATCTCTTTAACTCCTTAAAACCCGCTTGTTGATCTCGTGTCAAGGGTGGCGCAATGGGCTTAAGCTCCGAGCAGTCGGCAGTGCATCCAGCTTCAACTAGCTCAAGCAGCGCCTGGCTATACCGGCGAACCGCACCCGCCGGAACACCTTGAATGTTTGAAAGTTCGTTTACAGACTTGGGTAGCTGATCGGCAATAGCAATAAGCAACGGATCCGCCAGCACCCGGCCGCGAGGTCGGTCGCGTTCTTTGCTTTCCAACTCCCGCCAGGCAACTAGCTTCTTAAGTACCAGTTGTTGCTGTGCGGTTAAAGCCCAGCCGCCACGCAGGCGAAGATAATGAGCGTCTGGGTCGTCCTGCCCAGCAAGCTCGTCTGCAAACCGGGTAGATTCTTCCACCAGCGCAGCTTCAAGCCCCCGCTCCCGAAGATGGGTAGACACCCACTGGTGCATGGGCGCAAGAAAACGTATGTCGTCAATCGCATACCTCTGCTGCGCTTCGCTCAAGGGGCGGGAAATCCAATCGGAACGGGTAACGGATTTATCCAGCGCCTCGCCAAAGAGGGTTTCAACAAACCGTGCGTAGCCCAGAGAAAAGCCGGCACCCGCCATGGCGGCACCAATCTGTAAATCAACAACGCCTTTTGGCCGTATGTCGAGCCAATCCCGAAATAGCTCAAGATCTTCACTCATCGCATACAGCAGCTTGATAACAGCAGGATCTGCGATCACCTCACGGAAGCGAGTCGATTGTTCCGCCACTTCCGGGTCTACCAGGCAAAAACGATCACCAAGTCCAAGCTGAACCAGCCCGGGAATGGGATAGAAGGTGTTTACCCGCTCAAATTCAGTATCCAAAACCAGAGGCAACCCCGGAGCGCTGTCTAACCAGGTGTCTAGCTCGCTTGGTGTTGAAATCCAATGAATGGTTTCTGGGGCGGGTGGAACATCAATAGCGGATAGAGGAAGTGTCATAGAAAAAGCCAGTTAAAAGCGCCATAAAGACGCTGATGCGGAATCAGTCCAGCAGAGGTTTTCTGCCGCGAAACGCATGGGTGAGCGTAAAACCGTCGACGTAACCAAGCTCACCACCTACAGGTATACCGTGGGCAAGGCGAGTGATAAGGATATCTAAACCGTCGAGCCGATCAGAAATATAGTGGGCGGTCGCTTCACCTTCCACCGTCGGATTGGTCGCCAAAATAAGCTCGGAGACACCATCTGCACGCACCCGGCGTAGTAGCCGTTCGATGCCGATTTCCTCGGGGCCTACTCCGTCAATGGGAGACAAATGCCCCATCAGCACAAAATAACTGCCCTTGTAGTCCCCAGCTTGTTCAATTGCCAACAGATCTGATGGGCTTTCCACCACGCAGAGTGTGCCGATACTTCGGGCCGGGTTTTCACAAATCCCACACACTTCGGTATCTGAAAAATTCTGGCAACTTTCACAGCGGCGAACACCGTCCATAGCATTACTTAACGCATCAGAAAGCCGGATTCCGCCCGAGCGAGCGCGTTCAAGCAAGTGAAAAGCCATACGCTGGGCCGTTTTCTGACCAACGCCCGGTAAACACCGGAGAGATTCGACAAGTTCATCAACCAGCGGGCTGAACGCCATGAAACATCCTTAAACTGCTATTCAGAAAAAAGCCTTAAAACGGCATCTTGAAGCCGGGGGGCAACCCCATACCAGACATCATGCCGGACATTTTATCCTTCTGGTTCGCTTCCACACGACGCACTGCATCGTTGATGGCTGCCGCCAGCAGGTCTTCAAGGATGTCTTTTTCTTCGGTCATCAAAGAAGGATCGATGTCTACTTTGCGCACATCGTGGCGACCGTTCATGGTGATCTTCACTAAGCCCGCGCCAGACTCACCGGTAATTTCGGCTTTTGCAGCCTCCTCTTGGGCTTTCTGCATATCTTCTTGCATCTTCTGGGCCTTTTTCATCATGTCGCCCATATTATTCATCATATATTATCTCCTGCTTATCTCTGTTGGCCTGTCTTTTATTGGTCTAATGCTGTCTTCGACCACCCTGGCCTCAAACCGTTCAACAATGGACCTAACCAACGGGTCATTGCGGATAGATTCTTCTGCCGCGCGCTGGCGTGCTTTGCGCTGGCGCTCCTCGTAGGCCGCCGGAGTATGTGACCCCGCGTCGCCCTGCTCTATCTTTAACTGAATGGCGTCGCCGAAGTGATTTCTCAAGGCAGCCAGAATTTTTTCTTCATGCCGAGCGTTCAGCAACCGAGCGTGACCTTCATCTATTAAAAGCGTGATGGTCTCGCCGGCTTGGGCCATGGTGCTGTGACTGGCAAGGTTGCCGGGCATACCTACAATGCCCAAGCTACGGAAATCACGCTCCCACACAAACTCCCCTTCTGGAAGAGGATCAAAGGCCGGCTCAATGGAGACTTCTGTCGGTTGCTCGACCGGATCGGCCGGCAGCGGCTCCGGGATCTCATCAACAGCAGGCGCGCTCGCCGGCAACGGCTCGGATTCGAGATCTGCATCTGCAGGCGCCGCATGTACCAGTTCTGGCTCTGGTGCTTGCTCTTGCGCCGGTTCGAATTCAGGCTCCGGATCCCAAGGTGGCGTTAGCTGCGGCTCCGCAGCAGGTTCTGGCTCGCCAGCTGTGGCAACAGGTGGTGCAATCACCGGTGAGGGTGTTGGTGCAGGCTCGGGCTCGTCCCGGGATTCTCCATCAGGCACAGATCCGGCATTACTTGCCGCAGGCGGCGCCCGCCGATCAGAGCCAGGACGAAACGCCAGCATACGGAGCAGCGTCATCTCGAAGCCCATGCGGGCATCAGGAGTTATCGCCAAGTCTTTCCGGCCCACAAGTGCCGCCTGGTAAAACAATTGGGCGTCTTCAGCACTTAACTTCCGTGCCAAAGACTGCACTTGAGCGGCATCGCCAAGCGCGTTGTCGGCACTGCCAGGAACCACCTGTTCCATGGTCACCCGATGGAACAAAGACAAAAGATCCGCAAGTATCACGCTGTAATCCGGTGCAAAATCCGAAATACGGCTAATCTCCGCCAGCAAACCCGGGCCATCACGGTCTACCAGCGAGTTTACAATCCGCTCAATATCCTGCTGATCAATCGTGCCCAACATGCTGCTGACATCACTGGCAGCTAGCTTCTGATTACCAAAGGCAATGGCCTGGTCGGTAAGGCTCAGCGCATCACGCATACTGCCGTCGGCAGCGCGGGCCAACAACCAGAGCGCAGGCTCTTCAAAAGGAATCTGCTCAGCAGTGAGTACGTTTGTTAGGTGCCCGGCAATATGCTCCGGCGTCATACGCTTGAGGTTGAATTGCAGGCAGCGGGACAGAACCGTTACGGGCAGCTTCTGGGGATCAGTAGTGGCCAGCAGGAACTTTACATGCTCCGGCGGCTCTTCCAGGGTTTTGAGAAACGCGTTAAACGACTGGTTGGTGAGCATGTGCACCTCGTCAATGAGGTACACCTTGTAGCGGCCTCGGCTGGGCGCGTACTGAACGTTGTCTGTGAGCTCCCGCATGTCATCCACGCCGGTGCGGGATGCGGCATCAATCTCGATCAGATCAACAAACCGGCCCTCCTGAATCTCCCGGCAACTGGAACAGGTGCCGCAGGGTCGCGGAGTAATGCCGGTTTCACAGTTAAGACAGCGCGCCAACAAACGCCCGATGGTGGTTTTACCCACGCCCCGGGTTCCGGTAAACAGATAGGCATGATGCAGGCGCTGGTTTTCCAGCGCGTGAATTAACGCCTGAAGAACGTGTTCCTGGCCCACCATGTCTTCAAAGGTGCGGGGGCGCCATTTACGGGCAAGTACCTGGTAGCTCATGATCCGCCAACTGCTGAGAAAAACGCCTGCAACCATAGCATGGACGCGGGTTTATAAGAAGATATAAGAAGCAGAGATCAGAGCTTAGAAAATTCTAGAAGGGGATAAAAAGAAAATCTGGGGGTGGCCCCACCAGCGACACTCCGGCACACAATTCCACCGCTGCGGCTGCTCCCTTCCGGGCCTGACCGGG